>NZ_JBBLZC010000004.1:0-245415 GCF_037908215.1 Benzoatithermus flavus
CCCACACCAGCCTGAATGGGCTCACACCGATCGAGTATGCCAACCGGTCCCGAATGGACCAGAACCGGAACAGACTCCCCTTATGAGTGAGGGCACAACGGGGGCAGGGTCATTCGCCCACCATCTCCGGCTATGAAACTGGCAGGGTAGTGTTGGAAGCTCGTCGGGCTCGGACCGGCCGTCCCCCGCCGCGCGGACGTGCGGCTCTTCCATTTCGGCGGGCTCACCGCAAGCGGTGACGGGTCTTGAGGCGAATACGTCCTGCACATTCCATCCATATGCATGGCGCATCGACGGCCCGGACGGCGCGCTCACCGGCCGGGCCGATCGCCGGGAACCGGCCGAAGCCCTCGATGCGCCGCCTTGGAAGGAAGCGCCGCCCGACCATCGGAGCGGGTCTCGGATTCCCGAAAAAACGACCGGCCGCGACCGGTCTTTTTCCGGGGTGCGAACGAGAAGACGGGATCAGACCCTTCACGCGATCAGACCCCTTCGAGAAGGGTCTCCCGCCGTGCCGCCTGCCAGCCTCGCAGCATGGTCTCGGCCTCGCTCAGTGCGCGCTCGTCGAGAGCATCGCGATCCGAAGCCTCGAGATCGTGCGCGCACAGCACGACGATCTCGTGGCTGTACCGCTCGGCCTGCGCCAGCGGGACGCCTTCCCGCTCGAGATAGCGTTGCACGTGCTCCTTGAGCGAGCGCCAGCGAATACCTTCGGTCTCCGGCGCCCTGTCGTTACCGGGACCGGCCGCGAACGCATCGTTCCTCATGGGCTCTCCGTTCGATATTTCCTCACGCGTCACGTCCTTACACGTCACGCGTATACGAGAGTCATATAACGTTGAACTAATGAAAAGGTTCCAGCAATGCCATGGAAGCGGCCGATGCACCGACGAGTGCATTGCCGAAATATCCTGCAGCCTTTTCCCGCCAGACTCGTGCTCCATGACTGTCGCTGGTCTCGTACCGGATGATGGCTCCCGAACGCCGGTCCGGAACCCGGATCACGGCTGCTGGTTGGTTCCCGGCAGTTGATCGGCCCGGCCGATCGCGACCCCGTCAGGAGATCAACGATGCCCTCGTTCTTTTCCGTGAAGAAGCGCTCGTCGTCACTCGTCTGGGTTCTGCTCGCAGCCCTTCTCGCCAGCTCGACGCTGACCGCCTGCAACACGATCCGCGGCGCCGGCGAGGACGTCGAGCAGACCGGCCGGGCGATCAGGCACTCGACCTACTGAGCCCGACCCGCCGGAGCGCCATCGGAGCCGTGCGGCCGGGTGGCGCTCCGGCCTCATCCCGGCAGCACGCGGTGCTGCTGCACCGGGATCATCTCGCGCACGCGCCGGAGATAGTCGAGGTCGAGCTTGGCCGTGGCGAAGCCGGGCCGGTCGGAGACCTGCACCAGCACCTTGCCCCAAGGATCGACGATCATGCTGTGCCCCCAGTTGTGGCGCACATCCTTCCCCGCCGGGAAGGCGCCGACCTGGGCTGCCGCCACGACATAGCATTGGGTCTCGATCGCCCGCGCGCGCAGCAGCACCTCCCAATGGTCCTTGCCGGTCTGGAGCGTGAACGCGGCCGGCACCATGAGGATCTGGGCACCCTTGGCGGCGAGCTGACGATAGAGCTCGCCGAAGCGGAGATCGTAGCAGATCGAGCAGCCGATGCGCGCTCCCTCCACGTCGTAGGTGACGATCTCCTCGCCCCGGCCGACCAGAGCCGACTCGCGATATTCTCGGCCATCGGGGGTGACGACGTCGAACAGATGGAGCTTGCGGTAGCGCGCGATCTCCCTGCCCTGCCGGTCGAGGACCACGGTCGTGTTGAAGAGCCGCTTCTCGCCCTTCTCGAGAAAGCTGCCGCCGTGGATCAGGATGCCGTGCCGCCTGGCGAGATCCTGCAGGAGCCGGTAGGCCTCCCCGCCAGGAACGATCTCGGCCGCCGCTTGACGCTCCTCGGCCGTCCCACCCTGAAATGCCCATACCTCGGGCAGGAGCACGAGATCGGGTCGGTCCTCCTTGACGGCCTGCTCGATCAGGGTGCGCGCCTGCGCAAGGTTCGCCACCTTGTCGTTGACCGAGCTCATCTGAATGACACAAACGCGCATGGTCTCGCTGCCCTTTCACCGCTCGAGAGGATGCTAACGACTGGCCGGCAGCATCGGAAGCCGCTGCTTGCCGGCAATGGCGGGACGGCACGGAAATCGACCACCGAGCCGGGCACAAGGATGCATCCGAGCCGGAGAACGACGCGCCGGACGGACGAGGCAGCGCCGAAACGCGCAGCCGAGCCGTCATGACGTGCACCTCCCGCCGAGAGGACGCCACGGCAGCCCGCACCGCCGTCCGGCGCGATCCGATCCACAGCATCGGCCGGATCGCGCTCTGCCGACCGCCCCTCCCCCTGCCGCCTCAGGAGTAGCCGCGCACCGGGGTCCAGACGGTGTAGGTCTTGCCCTGCACGGCGTCGAGCACGCCCAGGCTCGGAGAGAGGAGGGCGGCGAGGACGGCCTTGCCGGTCTCGTAATGCCGCCGGGCCAGAACATGGGCGAGGCCGGCGCCGCCGGCGGCCGACAGCAGTGCCACGATCGTGACGATCGGAGCGAGCAGGGCGAACGCCAGCAGCATCAGGAACACCGCGCTCACGAGCAGCGCGCCGCTGAACCAGCGCAGGAGCTTGTGCGAGAGGTACATGTAGAGCCTGAGCCACGGCAGGCGCCGCAGCCGCGGCCACAACAGCCGGTGGCAGCGGAAGCAGCGGCAGGCGATCCGGCGCTTGCGCTGCATCTCGGCGCCCGGGCTCGCCTGCGGCTCCTCGTCGCCGACCACGTCCGGGGCCTGCACGAGGCGGTAGCCGTCGCACAAGATCGAGACCGAGGTGAACATGTCGTCGATGATGTCGGGCGGCACCGGCCGGAACAGGGCGCGGCGGATCGCGAACAGCCCGCCGTCGGCCGCGATCGTGGTGCCGAGGGCGGTCTCGAGGCGCTTGATGGCCTGCTCGAGCCGCCAGTAGCGGGAGATGGCCACGGGCGAGCCACGGTCCGTGGCCAGCGTGTGGACGAGATGGCCGCAGACGCAGCCCACGTCCGGATCGGCGAAGTAGCGCTTCACGTTCGCCACCGCCCCGAGGTCGAGCTCGATGTTGGCGTCGGTGAACAGGACCAGGTCGCTCGTGACCTCGGCCATGAGCCGGTTCATGCCCACACTCTTGCCCTGGCGTTCGGCACCGATCACGACGCGAAAGCCCTCCGCCTGCTCGCGCAGGATCTCGTTGGTCCGGTCGGTCGAGCCGTCGGAATAGAGGTGGACGGAAAGCTCCGGATGGCGCGCCTGCAGGGCCCTGAGATTCGCGAGCTTCGCGGGCAGCGAGCGCTCCTCGTTGTGGGCGCAGCAGACGATGGCGACCGACGGATCGACGGCATCGGCCGCACGCGGCGAGGGACGTCGTCCGGCGGCGACCAGCGGCCGGAGCAGGACGAGGCTCAAAGGATAGGTCAGGAACGGGTGCAGCCCGGCCATGCCCGCGAGCACGGCCAGAGCGGTGAGCACGAGAGCCGGATCGACATGCATCGGCAGCGCCATCCCATCGCCGTCGCGCCGCAGCCGGGGAGCGGCGTGACGAGGGGATTGTGCGCGCCGGCCGGTTTAGGATCGGTGAACGGAGCGGCCGGGAAGAAACGGCGAGGGTGATGCGCCCGCCATCAGACGGTACGTCCTCCCACGACATGGTCCGCCACGTAAGCCTGGCGTTCGCCCATGGGTTCCGGCCGGCCGGTGGTCGTGTCCTTCTCCGTCTGCAGCTCGAGCTCCGCGTTGAGCTCGGCTCCGAGCAGGATCACGAAGGCGCTGATGTAGAGCCACATCAGGAGGATGATGACCCCGGCGAGCGCGCCGTAGGTCTTGTTGTAGCTGCCGAAGTGCGCGGCGTAGAAGGAGAACGCGGCAGATGCCAGCAGCCAGAGCACGGCGGCGGTGATCGAGCCCGGCGTGAGCCAGCGCCAGTTCGCCGGCGCCCGGCTCGGACCGAAGCGGTAGATCATGGCGAGCCCGACGATGACGAGGGCCAGCAGCACGAGCCAGGAGGCGATCCGCACGCCCCACTCCGCGAACGGCCCGAGCGGCAGATAGGCGAGCACCGCCGGCACGCCGACGATGATGCCGAGCCCGATGATGATGCTCACGATCGCGAGGAACGTGAACACCAAGGCGGTGAGGTTGAAGCGGAGGAAGCTGCGGTCCTCCTCCTCCTCGTAGGCGACGTTCAGAGCGGTGAAGAGCGTCTTGACACCCGAGGAGGCGCTGTAGAGCGCCAGGAGGATCGCCAGCGCCGCGCTCCAGCCGAGAGCACCCGTGGTGGTGCTCGCCACACTGTGCATCTGATCCACGATCAGCTTCGCCGCTTCCTGGGGCAGGACGCCCTGCAGCGTGCCGATGTGCTGCTCGATGGCCGCGGGGTCGGCGACGAGGCCATAGATCGAGACCAGGGCCGTGATCGCCGGGAACAGGGCGAGCATGGCATAGAAGGCGCAGCCGGCGGCGATGATCGTCATGTTGTCCTTGCCGATCTCGGCCCAGACCCGCTGCACGACCGCCCACCACCCCTTGGCCGGAATCTCGGTCGGGCTGGCCGCCGTACGCCCGGCGCCGCCCGCCGGCATGGGCCGCCGTCCGGCCGGGCTTGCCGATCCGGAGCGCTCGGCCCGATCGCTCCCTCCAGCGGCATGGCTGCTTCCGCCGCGACGGTGGACGAGCGCCAGCCATGCCACGCCGAGGCCCAGCAGGAGCTGGGGCAGAGTCGTGCCGGCTCCAGCGGTCGCGCGCCTGGCACCCGCAGAGGCGGCATCATTGCGGCCGGTCTCATGTTGATCGCCTGCGTGGGTCCGCTCCATTCCCTTTTTCTCCTGACACCGGCTTCAGGCGTGGCGACGCTCTCGCCCGCGCAAGCAACGAAGGAGGAACCGCGCGGTTCCTGACCGACGGACCTCGGCCTTCCTTTCGAGGCCCCTGCCCGCCCCGGGGAAGGAACGGCTTCCTGCGGCTGTGGTGCCGCCGGCGAACGTTTACCCAACCATGCATTGGCGATTTGTGTTCGAGCATATACAATATTGGCATAAAACCGACATAAAACGTTTTAACTGCTCAAATGTCATGAAAATTATCTTTAAAATTATAACACGGCTTCGTGATCCCGATTTTGCCTCCCCCGAGGGAACCTGCTGACGATCGTCGTCTTCCTGCGCCGGAAAGCGGGCTAGCCTGCCCGCACGGGTGACACTGGGAGGACTCCGATGCGCGCGAGCATCGCTGGGCGGCGGCTTGGCCTTTGCCTCGAGACGAGAAGAGATGCTCGCTGCAACGCCTGGAGCGGCTCCGCCTGACCGCCGGCGAGGTCGCCAGCGGCGATGCCGTGCGCTCGCGACACCCTGCTGGTGTCCGCCCTGCTGGCCGCCCTGAACGTGGCGGCGGCACCTACCCCGACGGAGGCCGATACCTATCCCCCACGCAAAGGCCGCGACCCTTACCCGGCGCACGTGGCCCTTGCCGAACACGCGAAGCTGACACCTTGCGCGCGCGACGACCTCGAGTGCCGTGCCTTCACCGGCACGCTCGCCTGGCGGCCCGACGAGAGGCGGCCGCTCATCGCCCCCAGGACCTTGCGACGCTTCGTGCTTCTGGACCATCTCCCGGCCGGGCAACGCGAGCGGGCCATGCGCTGCCTCGCCTTCATCGCCTGGGCGGAGGCCCGCTCCGACGGCGTGGACGGCATGCGGGCGGTGGTGGCCGTGGTGCTGAACCGGGCGAGCGACCCGGCCTATTCCGTGCATCCCTGCAGCGTCATCGCGCAGACGGGCGCGTTCGAGCCGGTGGCGAAGGGCCGTTATCGCGCCACCGTGCAGGCCCTCGAGCGCAACGCGCTGGCACCCTTCCCGCGCCCGCGCAGCACCGCCGACGCTGCGGCCCTGCAGATGGCGCGGCTTCTGGTCTGGCGCATGGCGCTCGAGGACGGCTACCAGGACCCGACCGACGGCGCCACCCACTTCGTGGCGCCCAAGGTCCTGAAGGCGCGCGGCCAGCGTATGCCGCGCTGGACCAAGGTGCTCGAGCGGACGGCCCGGATCGGCGGCCATCATTTCTACCGGGCCAGAGGGCTCGAGGTCGCCCGCAATCCCTGACGGCCGGGGGCGGCGCTGTGGCGGGTCAGCGGCGGGAGGAGGACGGCTTGCGCTCGGCGTGAGTCGAGGCCGACGGAATCATCCAGGCTCCGGACCAGAAGTGGAGCATCTGCCGGGTCATCTCGTGCAACATCCGGGTCTGCTGGCGCTGCAGCTCGGCGGCCCAGAGCCCGTGCATGGCACCCGCCCAAGCGTTGGCCTGGCTCAGCCAGAGGCTGAGGAACGGATTCTTCATTCGTCGTCTCCTGCTCATGACCGCAATGCAACACGCGTTGCGGCACGGCGTTCCTGCGCCACCTGCGTCGTCGGCGGCAGGAAGTCCCCGCCGCCGATGCGTCTCGCAGGCTCAGGCGGGCTGGGCCGCTTCCATCTCGGGCCGGCTCAGCCGGTAGCCGATGGCGAGGATCGCGAACCAGATCGGCGCCACGTAGAGGGCCACACGGGTGTCGGCGTCGATGCCGAGGAAGAGCGCTATCAGGACGAGGAAGGCGATGACGAGCCAGTTCGCGACCGGAGCGCCCGGCATGCGATAGCCCACGGCCGGGGCGCGGCCGTCCGCCACCGCCTCGCGGAACTTGAGATGAGCATACATGATCATGCCCCAGGTCCAGAGCGAGCCCACCAGTGCCACGCTCGTGACCCAGACGAACACCTCCTTGGGCACGAGATAGTTGAGTACGACGCCGATCAGCATGAGCGCCGCCGAGACGGTGATCGCGGCCGCCGGCACGTGGCGCGCATTGACGCGAGCGAAGGCGTGCGGTGCCTGACGGAACTGGGCCAGGGTGTAGAGCATCCGGCCCGTGCTGAAGAGGCCGCTGTTGCAGGACGAGGCGGCAGCGGTGATGACGACGAAGTTGATGATGCTGGCCGCGGCCGGGATGCCGATGCGCTCGAACACGAGGACAAAGGGGCTGACACCCGGCTGGAACTCGGTCCAGGGCAGGAGCGACATGATGACGACGAGCGCCCCGATATAGAACAGCAGGATGCGCCAGACGATGCTGTTGATCGCGTGCGGCAGGGTCTTCTCGGGATTCTCGGCTTCGCCCGCGGTGACGCCGACGAGCTCGACACCCTGGTAGGCGAACATCACGATCTGCAGCACGAGCACCACACCCAGGATCCCGGTCGGGAAGAAGCCGCCGTGGTTCCAGAGATTGGCGAAGCTCGCGGTCTGGCCGAGCTCACCCACATCGAACAGGATGACGACGAGGCCGATCACCATCATGGCGACGATCGTGATCACCTTGATCAGCGCGAACCAGAACTCGAGCTCGCCGAACACCTTCACCGCGATCAGGTTGACCCCGTAGAGCACGACCAGCGTGGCCAGGGCCGGGATCCATTGCGGGACGCTCGGAAACCAGAAATTGACGTAGACCGCGACGGCCGTGATCTCGGCCATGCCGGTGACGACCCACATGAACCAGTAGGACCAGCCCGTGAAGAAACCGGCCCAGGGGCCGACGAACTCCTCGGCATAAGAGGCGAACGAGCCCGCGACCGGACGATACGTCAAGAGCTCGCCCAAGGCCCGCATGATGAAGAAGATGGCGAGGCCGCCCAGCGCGTAGGCCAGGACCAGGCCCGGACCAGCGCGCGAGATCGCGGTGGCCGAGCCCAGGAACAGGCCCACGCCGATGGCGCCGCCGATCGCGATGAGCTGGACGTGGCGGTCCTTGAGGCCACGGACGAGATCCTCGCGTTCATGCTGCTCCTCCTCGCGGAGGAGGTTCGATATGGCTCGCGTGTCGTGCATGCTGAGCACTCCCCGATGCATGATCCATGCGGCCGCGGCGCGTGCAACGCCACGCCGCGACTCGTTGGAGCCGGCGTGATCGCCTTGTCCCGCGCAGACGAATGGTTATCGGGCGGCTTCGACACGAGCCGCCGTTTATCGATGAAGGATGGGCTTTCAGTCCGGCGGCGGACCGTCCCGCAGCTCGACGTGGACCCGGCCGGTGATGCCGCAGAGCAGCTCGTAGGCGATCGTCCCGGCAGCGGCGGCGATCGTCTCGACCGGGAGACCAGCGCCCCATAGTATCACAGGATCGCCCACCCGCGCCTCGGGCTGCCCGCTCAGATCGATCGCCAGCATGTCCATGGAGACCCGGCCGGCGAGCGGCGCCTCGCTGCCGTTCACGAGCACGGGCGTGCCCGATGGCGCGTGGCGCGGGTAGCCGTCGCCATAGCCCATGGCGGCGATGCCGATCCTGGTCGGGGCTTCCGCCCGCCACGTGCCGGCATAGCCGACCGCCTCGCCGGCGCGCACCTCCCTGACGGCGATGAGCCGGGTCTCGAGCGTCATGACGGGCCGCAGGCCCTCCTCGGCGCCGGTGCGTCCCTCCAGCGGCGACACGCCGTAGAGCATGATCCCGGGGCGCACCCATTCGGCATGCGCCTCGGGCCAGGCGAGGAGGCCGGCCGAGTTGCAGAAGGAGCGCTCGAGCCCGAGCCCTTCGGCCGTCGCCGCGAAGCGGCGGATCTGCTCGCGTGTCGCCGGACTCGAAGGCTCGTCGGCGCTGGCAAAGTGGGTCATCAGGCGGATGCCGGAAGCGACGGCGACGCAGCCCTGCAGGCGGTCCAGGGCGGCCGGCACCTCTTCGGGGCGGAAACCCAGCCGGTTCATGCCGGTGTTGATCTTGAGCCAGACCGCGAGCGGGTGATCGAGGCGCGCCTGTTCCAGCATCCGGATCTGCCCCGGCTCGTGGACGACGATGTCGAAGCCGAGCCGGGCGCAGAGGGGCAGCTCGTCCGCCTCGAACACGCCCTCCATGAGGAGGATCGTCTGGACGGCGCCGGCCTCGCGTAAGCCCAGCGCCTCCTCGATGCAGGCGACACCCAGCATGTCGGCAGCGCCCAGCGCCGGCAGGAGGCGGGCAGCGCCATGACCGTAGCCGTTGGCCTTGACCACCGCGACGACCCGCGCGCCGCCGGCGCGCGCCTTCGCGACGGCGAGGTTGTGGCGCAGGGCGGCAAGATCGATCACGGCAGTGGCGGGACGCATGGCTCTCCCCTTCGGCTCGGGCAGCGTCTCAGGCAGCGCGCGCGTAGCGGTCGATCGCAAGCTCGCGCACGTCGATCTCGGGCTCCTTGCCCGAGAGCAGATCGGCGAGCACGCGGCCCGAGCCGCACGCCATGGTCCAGCCCAAGGTACCATGGCCGGTGTTGAGCCAGAGGTTCGGGTACTTCGCCTTGCCGATCACCGGCGGCCCGTCCGGGGTCATCGGCCGCAGCCCGCACCAGAACGTGCCCTGCGTGGCGTCGCCGCCCTTGGGATAGAGATCGCCGACGACGTACTCGAGCGTCGCGCGCCGCGAAGGCCGCAGCTTGGTGTTGTAGCCGTCGAGCTCGGCCATGCCGCCGACCCGGATGCGATCGCCTAGGCGCGTGATCGCGACTTTGTGGGTCTCGTCCATGACGGTCGATTCCGGGGCACCTTTGGGATCGGTGATCGGCACGGTGAGCGAGTAGCCCTTCACCGGATAAACCGGCAGATCGATACCGATCCGGCGCAGGAGCAGGGGCGAGTAGCTGCCGAGCGCCACGACGTAGGCATCACCCGTGACCGTCCCGGCCGGTGTCGCGATCCCGGTGACGCGGCCGCCTTCGGTCAGGATCGCGTCGATGCGCGTGCCGTAGCGGAATTCGACCCCGAGCTGCCGGCACAGGGCCGCGAGCGCGTTGGTGAACTTGAAGCAGTCGCCGGTCTCGTCGCCGGGCAGGCGCAGGCCGCCCACGAACTTCTCGCGCACGAAGCCGAGTGCCGGTTCGTGGCGCACGCAGCCCTCGACGTCGAGGAGCTCGTAAGCCACATCGAACTTCCCGAGGATGGCGATGTCCTTGGCGGTGCCGTCGAGCTGCTTCTGCTGGCGGAAGAGCTGGAGCAGGCCTTTGGACCGCTCGTCGTACGCTATCCCGGCCTTCTGGCGCAGCGCGCGCAGGAGATCGCGGCTGTATTCGGCGATCGGCACCATGCGGCTTTTGTTGCGCTCGTAGGCGGCGGCGGTGCAGTTCTGCAGCATTCTCAGGCCGAAGCGGATCAGGTCGGGATCGGGCTTGGGCCAGATGAACAGCGGCCGGTGGCGCATGAACAGCCACTTCAAGGCCTTGAGCGGGATGCCGGGTGCGGCCCAGGGCGAGGAGTAGCCGGGGGAGACCTCGCCGGCGTTGGCGAAGCTGGTCTCGAGCGCCGGGCCCTCCTGGCGGTCCAGGACCACGACCTCGTGCCCCGCTTCGGCGAGATAGTAGGCGGAGGTGATGCCGATCACGCCACCGCCCAGCACGATCACGCGCATGCCACGAAGCTCCCTGAATGACTGGCTGTGCCGGGCTCGCGAGCCAAAGACTCCCGTTGTCTATGGAGGACGAAACGGGCTCGCTGCGGCCAGGTGCCGCGGAATCTAGCCAAAAATTCCCGAAAATGTTTGCAAATTACGACGAAGTACGGAATCTTTCCCGGCCTGACGTCCTTTCTGCCACAGGAGCTGCTGCTTCGCGCGCCAAGCCACGGAAAGTCAAGCTGGATTCGATCGACCTGCGGATCGTGCGGGAGCTGCAGGCGGATGGCCGGATTTCGTTCACCGATCTCGCACCCAAGGTCGGGCTCACCACCTCGCCCTGCCTCGAGCGGGTACGCCGGCTCGAGCGGGCGGGCGTCATCAAGGGCTATACCGCGATCCTGGAGCCGCGCGCGCTCGACGCCGGGCTCCTCGTCTTCATCGAGCTCAGCCTCACCTACACCTCGCCCGACATCTTCCAGGAATTCAAGCGCGCGATCCAGAAGCTGCCGCAGGTCCTGGAATGCCATCTCGTCTCGGGCGACTTCGACTACCTCCTGAAGGCGCGCATCCCCGACATGAACGCCTACCGCGAGCTTTTGGGCGAGCTTCTGCGCCACCTGCCCGGGGTGCGCAACTCCAAGACCCTCGTCGTGATGGAGGAGGTCAAGGAGACGACCGCGATCCCGATCGGGGTGCGGTAGAGCCGTGCCCGATCGAGGGCTGCGCCCCCCGGCCTGCTGGTGTAGGGTTCGAGCCGGTGGTGGCTGAAAGGGGAGAGCATCATGGCTGCAAGAATGAAGGCCGCCGTCTTCGTCGAACCCGGCCGGATCGTGCTGGACGAGAAGCCGATCCCGGACGTCGGGCCGCTCGACGCACTGATCCGGATCACGACCACGACCATCTGCGGCACGGACGTGCACATCCTCAAAGGCGAGTACCCGGTCGCCAAGGGGCTGACCATCGGGCACGAGCCGGTGGGCGTGATCGAGAAGCTGGGCTCGGCCGTGCGGGGCTATCGCGAGGGCCAGCGCGTGATCGCGGGCGCCATCACGCCCTCGGGCTACAGCAATGCGTCCTTGTGCGGCTGTCACTCCCAGGACGGTGCCGGGACGGCGCACGGCTGGAAGCCGATCGGCGGCTGGAAGTTCGGCAACACGATCGATGGCTGCCAGGCCGAGTACGTGCTGGTGCCGGACGCCATGGCCAACCTGGCGCCGGTGCCGGACGATCTCACGGACGAGCAGGTCCTAATGTGCCCGGACATCATGTCGACCGGCTTCTCGGGTGCCGAGAGCGGCAGGATCCGCATCGGCGACACGGTCGCGGTGTTCGCGCAAGGGCCGATCGGGCTCTGCGCCACGACGGGGGCGCGGCTGATGGGGGCCACGACCGTGATCGCGGTCGACACGGTCCCGGCACGGCTGGAGATGGCGCGGCGGCTGGGTGCCGACCACGTCGTCGACTTCCGGGCCGAGGACCCGGTGGAAGCGATCATGCGCCTGACCGACGGACGCGGGGTCGACGTCGCGATCGAGGCGCTCGGCACGCAAGGCACGTTCGAGGCGTGCCTGCGCTCGCTCCGGCCGGGCGGGACGCTCTCGAGCCTGGGCGTCTATTCCAGCGATCTCAGGATTCCACTGGGCGCCTTCGCGGCGGGACTGGGTGATCACACGATCGTCACCACGCTGTGCCCCGGCGGCAAGGAGCGCATGCGCCGGCTCATGAACGTAATCCGCTCCGGCCGTGCGGACCTGCGGCCGCTCGTGACGCACCGCTTCAAGCTCGACCAGATCGAGGAGGCCTACGATCTGTTCGCGCATCAGCGCGACGGCGTGCTCAAGGTCGCGATCACGCCCTGATCGCGATGCCGCTGCGGCGGACCTTCAGAAATGGAGGCCGCCGCCCAGGCCCCAGCCACCGCCGCTGCCCACGCCGACCCCGAGCGAGATGCCGGGGAAGTAGGAGTAGCCGGTGTCGCTGCCGGGGAAGAGCCGGTTCGTGACCGCGGCCACGAGTTGATCGGCGGCCGCGGGCCCGCTGTCGGCGGCCCTGCCGTTCACGTCCGCGACCGGACGCGGGCCGTCGCAGAACACGGCGTAGAGCTGCAGCGGCGGCGGAGGCAGGCCGCCGCGCGGCGGGCTCGCCGAGCAGGTCGCGACCGGATCGTGCGGCACGTCCTCAAAGCGGAACACGAGCCGGCGCCGACCGTGATCGACGTTGCCGAGCCCCACCGGCTCGAACCGCGCGCGCAGCCAGGACACGCCAGCCGTCGCCGTGCCGGCGATCTCGGCGGAGCCGCCGGAGAAGACGGGTGGCACGGTATCGATCGCGAGCGGAACCGCCCGCCCCTCGGCCGCAGCGGCGACCAGAAGCCCACGCGCGGCGGACGGATTGGCGGCAGGCCCGCTGACGACGTCGGGCCCGGTGCAGGCGGCGAGAAGCAGCGCGGACGCGAGCAGCGCGGGCGCCAACGGTACGCAGGGCAGGCAGGCGGACAAATCGGGCATGGCCCATCAGCAACAGATGGTCGATATTCCGGGTTCCTTTGCAGGCCGATGCCGCACGGCTCGACGCGAAGGCCCGCTCTCACGCTCCCGAGCCCTTCCCGTCATCAACTCCAAAATATCCCTCAAAGAGAGAAATACTAAAATCCATACTGCTTGTAATTTATAATACTCTTTCGAGTAGATGATGATCGCATCTGCTTACCTGGAAACGACATTGCACAATCTTTAAACTTCCCATAGAAGATAACTTTGGCTTCATGGTATGATCATCATTGACTAATATAGATTTTTATCTGGGAGGATTCACCAGACACGCAACAGCACGGTTGACCCCCCCCCGAAACACCCGAGATATCATCATGTTCTCGATTAAGGGAATATAAGCAGACATGCAGATATTTTCTCGATGCCTTTACGCACCAATGCTTTCGATTGTCGTCTGCATCACCGCACCCTCGATGGAAGGTGCGGTGATGCAGACGAATTGATCTGTATCGTCATTTGGAACGGAGGTACATCATGAATCGTCGGCTTCTGCTCTCCGGCGCAGCTATTGCTGCGGCAACGCCTATTCTGGCGGGCTCGAATCCTTTCGATGTCGCGTTCGCAGCCGCGGCGTCGGGTGAGCACCCCAATTCCTCGAACGATCATTCCCAAGGGCTGCTTCTCAAGAATGTGAAGGGCTCCGTCGACTTCCGAGGCGACGACAGGAAAGATCACTACCATTATGAAGACGATTACTACTTCAAAGGCGAAATTCTTGTCAGCAAGTTCAGGTACGGCAAGCAGCTCTATGTAGAAGGCAAGATCACCGGCAGCATCTACAAGAGCGGCCGTCGCGGCGCCATAGCCACCTTCAAGAAGGAGCCGTTCCGGACCTACTGCACCCTGACCAGCAGGGACGACTGGGGCCAGTGGAGATCGGGCGACGACTGGTGGCATCGCCGCGATGATCACGCGTGCCGCGATCTCGTCCTCGACATCGGCAAGATCCGCCTCGACGTTCGCTATTATGGCCGGAAGGTCACCGTCGACATCGATCCCAACGCGGTCAAGCTCGACGACATCCGGACCAAGGGCAAGTGTTCCGTCGCCGACTTGAAGATGCTGCTGTGCGAGTTGGCCGATCTTCTCGACAGCGACGACGATGACAACGACCACGGCCACGATGACCGCAAGGACGAGCGGCACGACGATCGCCGGCCTCGCCGCCGGGACGTCAGGGCAGTCATCCGGGACATCAACGATCTGCTCGCCCACTGCCTGTTCGTCGTCGATGCCCGTCACTACAGGAGCTGAGCCGGAAGCGGGCAGCGTCCTGCTGCGCTGAACGCGAGCCGATGCCGAAGGCCGGTGGCCGGCACCATCGTGCGCCTGCCACCAGCCGAGGCTTTTTCAGAACAGGCCCTGGATCTGCCCATTCTCGTCGAGACGGATCTGGTGCGCCGCCGGGTTCTTGGGCAGGCCCGGCATGGTCATGATCTCGCCGCAGATCACGACCAGGAACTCGGCGCCGCCGGCCAGCCGGAGCTCGCGGATGGGGACGACGTGGCCCGAGGGCGCCCCTTTCAGGTCGGGGTCGGTCGAGAAGCTGTACTGGGTCTTGGCGACGCAGATCGGGAAGTGGCCGTAGCCGCGCGTCTGGAAGTCCTTGAACTGATCGCGGATCCGCTGGTCGGCGATGACGTCCTCGGCTCCATAGATCTCGCGCGCGATCGTGCGCATCTTCTCCCAGAGCGGCATCTCGGCCGGGTAGAGATGGGTGAAGCCGCGCCCGTCCAGAGGATGCGGCGCCTCGCACAGCTCCACGACGTGGCGTGCGAGCGCCTCGGTCCCGGCCGAGCCGCGGCCCCAGTGCTCGCACACCAGCGCCTCCACGCCCAGCTCGTGGCGGCAGTAGTCGCGCACGAGCTCGAGCTCGGCCTCGGTGTCGGTGACGAAGCGGTTGAGCGCCACGACCGAGGGCACCCCGAACTTGCGCACGTTGCGCACGTGTCGGGCGAGGTTCGCGAGCCCCTTGCCGAGCGCCTTCAGATCCTCGGTCTTGAGCGCATCCCTGGCGACGCCGCCGTGCATCTTGAGCGCCCTGACCGTGGCGACGATCACGGCGGCGGCGGGCTCGAGGCCGGCCTTGCGGCATTTGATGTCGAAGAACTTCTCGGCGCCGAGATCCGCACCGAAGCCCGCCTCGGTCACGACGTACTCGCCGAGCTTGAGCGCGGTCCGGGTGGCCATGACCGAGTTGCAGCCGTGCGCGATGTTGGCGAACGGACCGCCGTGGACGAAGGCCGGATTGCCTTCGAGCGTCTGGACGAGGTTGGGAGCGAGGGCGTCCTTCAGAAGGACGGTCATCGCACCTTCGGCCTTGAGGTCGGAGGCAGTCACGGGCTTCCGGTCGCGGGTATAGCCCACGATCATCCGCCCGAGCCGCCGCTCGAGGTCGCGGAGATCCCGCGCGAGGCAGAACACCGCCATCACCTCGGAGGCCACGGTGATGTCGAAGCCGTCCTCGCGCGGGAACCCGTTCGCGATCCCCCCCAGGGAGGAGACGATGGAGCGCAGCGCCCGGTCGTTCATGTCGACCACGCGCCGCCAGGTGATCCGCCGCTCGTCGAGCCCGAGCTCGTTGCCCCAGTAGACGTGGTTGTCGAGGAGCGCTGCCAGCAGGTTGTGGGCGCTGCCGATGGCGTGGAAGTCGCCGGTGAAGTGGAGGTTGATCTGCTCCATCGGCACGACCTGGGCATAACCGCCGCCGGCCGCACCGCCCTTCATGCCGAAGCAGGGGCCGAGACTGGGCTCGCGCAAGGCGATCACCGCCCGCTTGCCGATCCGGTTGAGACCGTCGCCCAGACCCACCGTGGTCGTGGTCTTGCCCTCGCCCGCCGGCGTGGGATTGATGGCCGTTACCAACACGAGCTTGCCGTCGGGCCGGCCGGCCAGTCCCTCGATCCAGCCGAGATCGAGCTTGGCGATATGCCGCCCGTACGGGTGCAGCGCCTCCTCCGGAATATCAAGCCGCTCGGCCACGGCCTGAATCGGCCGCAAGCGCGCGGCACGGGCGATCTCGATATCAGACGGCATGCTCAACCCGGCTCTCCCGATCGCTCCGGCGGTCCCGGCCACGATGCCGGGGTCGCCATCCTATTTTCCTCACGATAGCAGAATTTTTCTTACGGATGAACAGCGCCGTTCGACCGGCATCGGAGCCGAACGAGCGCCTCGCCGGAGAGGGCGGCATCGGCACGCCGGGAGCCACGACGGCAGGCCGGGAGAGCGGCGTCTCCGGCAAGGGCGGCTGCTCCCCGGCCGTCCCGTCCCCTGCGCCGGCTCAGGTCAGCGGCAGCATGACGTTCTGCCGGTAGGCTTCGCGCGCCGCCAGCCGCTCGTGCCAAGCCGCGAGGTTCGGCAGCTCGGGCCGGTCGATCGCGAGGTTGACGTAGCGCCAGTAGACGCAGCCGAGGGGGATGTCGCCCATGGTGAGCGCGTCGCCCGCGACGAAGCGGCGGCCGGCGAGATGATCGTCCAGGATGCGCATCGCCTGACCGAGGCGCTCGGCGTGGATGCCGATCGCTGCCATATCGCGCTGCTCGGGCGGAGTGCGGACGAGTCCCAGGAAGACCGGCGAGAGGGACGGCTGCAGCGTGGTGAGCTGCCAGTCCATCCAGCGGTCGGCCGCAGCGCGCGTGGCCGGGTCCTCGGGCCACAAAGTTCCGGCCCCGTAGCGCGCCGCGAGGTAGCGCACGATCGCATTCGATTCCCACACCACCGTGCCGCCATCCTCGAGCACCGGGATCAGCCGGTTCGGGTTGAGCGCGGCGTAGGCCGGCGTGTCGAGCCCGCCGAAGGCGCCGCCGACGTCGATGCGCTCGTACGGCAGGCCGAGCTCGGCGACGGCCCACATCACCTTCTGCACGTTGAGCGAGTTGGCTCGCCCCCAGACCTTCAGCATCCGAGGCCTCCCGATCCTTGCCCGCGCGAAGGTGCCGTCCCCGCCGCTCGCGGGCAAGAGGGGAACCGGTGCCCATAAGGCGGCGTTAGCCTCGCGCCGGACCACCGGCATCCGCTCGATGACAGCATCAGGAGGCCAACATGCTGACGATCAGCCCGGACATGCGCGGTTGCATCGAGGAATGCTTACGCTGCTACCAGGTCTGCCTCACCGAAGCCTCGCAGCACTGCCTGGAAGCCGGCGGCAAGCACGTGGAGCCCGCGCATCTCCGGCTCATGCTGGCCTGTGCCGAGGCCTGCCGCGCCAGCGCCCACGTGATGCTCCTGGGTGTGCCCGAGCACAAGCATAGCTGCGCTGCCTGCGCTGCGCTGTGCGAGGCCTGCACCCGGAGCTGCGAGCAGGTCGGCGAGATGCAGGAATGTGTCGAGGCCTGCCGGGCCTGTGCCGAGAGCTGCCGCCGCATGGCGGCATGACGGCAACGGCCGTCCTGGAGCCGAGCCGGTCGGCAGGCCCCGATGCCGCCTCCCCCGAGAGCCGCGCGCCTCGCGGCGCCTACTCCTCGCAGGAGTAGCCGAACTCGGCGAGGCCGTCGGCGAGATAGTCGCCCAAGAGCGGCATGCCCAGGAGATATTCGGCGGTGCGGCCGTTGTGGGCATGGCGCGCCTCACGCAGGGCCTCGCGCCATTCGTCCTTGCTGTAGCTGCCGCGCCCGATCCAGGCCAGCGCCACCAGCTCGCATTGCTCGTCCTCGTTCAGCCCGTTGATGAACTCGGCGATCTCCTGCTGCGTGGCGTCGTCGGGATAATCCTCGATCACCTCGAGCATCTCGTCCTCGGCCATGTTCGAGCCGGGATCGGGTTCGACCACGTCGGTCTTCGCGTCGAAGGCGCGCGCTTTGTAGATGATCCGGCAGACGATGTCCGGGTTGATGGTCAGCATGACGCCACTCCAGAGAAAGCCGGCTCGCCTCGCCCGCGGCCCGGCCTCGTGCTCGTTTCGACATTCATGCGCCCGTGCGGGCACGCTTGTCCATCCAAGCGGCTCGGACAAGGAATTCCGCCTGCGACGAAGCGTTCCTTCGGCCACAATCAGGCGTTTGGCGCCAGATAGGTGAATTTGGCGGTGGCGGGATGTGCTGCACGCGGTAGAGTCCGGTGCAGATGCTGGATCACCACGCGACGAGACCGGCAATGACCCCGCAGCGATTCGTCTACCGCAGCCTCGTTTTCCTGTTGCTCGCCGCGGTCGTGGCCGGCGTTCTGCACCGGATCGTCTGGCAGGCGTTTCAGCACAATCCTTGGCTCAACGGCCTGATTCTGGCGATCCTGCTGTTCGGGGTCTTCCTCAACCTGCGCCGGATCTTCCGCCTCAAGCCGGAAGCACGCTGGATCGAGGCGTTCCGCACGAACGCTCCCGGCTTCTCGATGCAGGAAGCGCCGCACCTCCTGGCCCCGATCGCGGCCGTGCTCGGCGAGCGGCAGCGGCGCGGCCGCGCCTCGCTCTCGGCGATCTCCCTGCGCCATCTCCTCGACAGCATCAGCTCGCGGCTCGACGAGAACCGCGACATCGCCACCTACCTCAGAAACCTCCTGATCTTTCTGGGCCTCCTCGGCACGTTCTGGGGCCTGATCCAGGCGATCGGCTCGATCGGCGGGGTGATCGCCGGCCTGACCCTGGGCTCGGGCGACTTCGTCGCCGCGTTCAACGAGTTCAAGAACGGCCTGATGCAGCCGCTCTCCGGCATGGGCACGGCCTTCAGTGCCTCGCTGTTCGGCCTCGCCGGCTCCCTGATCCTGGGCTTTCTCGATCTCCAGGCGAGCCAGGCCGAGCACAGCTTCTACAACGAGCTCGAGGAGTGGCTCTCGGGCATCACCCGGCTCGCCGTGCCGGAAGGCGCTTTCCCCGATCTCGGCGGCGGCCCGGCGCTGCCGGCCTACGTCTCGGCGCTGCTGCAGCAGACGGCCGACAATCTCGACCGCCTGCAGCAGCTCGTGGCACGCGGCGAGAGCGAGCGCGCAGTGCTGCAGGGCACCATGAACCAGCTCAACCAGAACCTCGCCGCGCTCGGCGACCGGCTCGCCCGCGAGCAGGAGCTGCTCGAGCGCATGGTCGGCGGCCAGCAGGCCCTTTTGCAGCAGCTCGGCCATCGCGGCGAAGCGGGCGGCCTCGACCCCGTGACCCGCGACCACATCCGCAACACCGACGTCCAGCTCGGCCGGCTGCTCGAGGAGGTCACGCGCGGCCGGCACGAGCTGAGCCGCGAGATCAGGAACGAGATCAAGCTCGTCGCACGCACCATCGCCATCGTCGCCGGCGAGCCGCAGGCCGTGGGGGAGTAGTCCGGCCATGGCACGCACGCGGCGCGAAGGGCGGCACGTCGTCGACATCTGGCCCGGCTTCGTCGACGCGCTCTCGACGCTCATCCTCTCGATCATCTTTCTCCTGGTCGTGTTCGTGCTGGCGCAGTTCTTCCTGGGCCAGCTCCTGCAGGGCCGCAACGAGGCGGTCCGCCGCCTCGAGGGCCAGGTCCAGGACCTCACCTCGAAGCTCGGGCTCGAGCAGGACGCGGCGGCCGAGCTGCGCCGCACGCTCGCCCGGATCAACGCCGACCTGCAGCAGGCCTTCCTGGATCGCGACGAGCTCTCGGCCGACCTCAACGAGAGCGAGCAGGCGCGCGCCCAGCTCTCCGAGCAGGTGAGCAACCTCACCCGCGAGCAGGCGCTCTTGCAGCGCACGCTCGAGGAGATGCGCCTCGAGCAGAGCAAGGCGCAGGCCCGTGCGGCCGATCTCGAGCGCGAGCTTTCGGCCGCGCGCGAGAGCGTCAAGACCAGCAAGGAGCAGATGGAGGTCCAGCTCGGCCAGCTCGTCCAGCTCCGCCGCGACATCGAAGCGTTGCAGAAGGTCCGCGCCGATCTCGAAGGCAGGGTGGCCGAGCTCTCTACGAACCTGTCCGCGACCGACGAGGAGCGACGGCGCCTTCTGGAGGAACTCGGCACGACGCGCGACCGCTCGAAGGCGCTCGAAGCGAAGCTCGAGGACGCCAACGACAGGACCATGCTGGCGCAGAAGGAGATCCAGGCCCGCGATCTCAGGATCGAGGAACTCCTGCGCAGCTCGAAGGAGCTGGAGAACCGACTCGGCGGCGAGACGAGCGCCAAGGAGGAGGCCGTGCAGCAGGTGCAGGCGTTGACCGAGCAGATCCGCACGCTCAGCCAGCAGCTCGCTCAGCTCGAGAAGGCCCTCGACATCAAGCAGAGCCAGATCGACCAGCAGAAGGCCACGATCGAGAATCTCGGCCAGCGCCTCAACATGGCGCTCGCGAGCAAGGTCGAGGAACTGTCGCAGTATCGCTCCGAGTTCTTCGGCCGGCTGCGGCAGGCGCTCGGTAATCGCGAGGACATCCGCGCCGTCGGCGACCGGTTCGTGTTCCAGTCCGAGGTGCTGTTCAACAGCGGCTCGGCCGAGATCGAGCCGCGCGGCAGGGACGAGCTCGCCAAGATCGCGACCGCGCTCAAGGAGATCATGGCCGAGATCCCGCCGGACCTCCCCTGGGTGCTGCAGGTGGACGGGCATACCGACAAGATCCCGATCAGCACGCCGCGCTTCCCCTCGAACTGGGAGCTCTCGACCGCACGCGCCATCGCGGTGGCGCAGTTCCTGATCGGTCAGGGCGTCCCGGCCGACCGGGTGGCGGCGCGTGGTTTCGCCGAGTTCCAGCCGCTCGACCCCGGCGACAGCCCGGAAGCCTACCGCCGCAACCGCCGCATCGAGATCAAGCTCACCACACGCTGAGCGGGCCGAGGCCAGCGCGGCAACTTCTCTGTGGCGCCGTGTCATCCAGCTGCGCTAGGGCGATGAGCAGTTATTATCGCTCAAGCTGAACAAATCTGGGAAACGTACGTGCAGAAGCCGGATGCGCCGGATCTCACGCCGATGTGCCGATGCCATGAGCGCGCCGGACGTTTCTACCGGCACGTTGCAATCGCCATGGCCGCGAGCGGCATCCTGATCGCCACCGCGGGGCTCTCGCTGCCCGGCATGCCGAAGCTGACCATGCTCGCCGTGGGTCTCCTGCTAGCGGCGCTCGCCGCTCTGCCGCTCGCACGGACAATCGAGCAGCGCGAGCGGGCCGAAGGGCTCGCCGTCCTGGAAGAGGAATGGCGCACACTCGCGGCGAGAGGCGAGCAGGAGGCCCATCAGGCGTTCGTGGAGCTGATCGCTCGACTCCATCGCCGGCCAGCGAGAGGGTGAGATGTCGATGACCGAGCGGATCGCCGAGCTGGAGCAGCAGCTCGAGGCCTGGGAGCGCCGCAACCGTGCCCGCACGCTGGGGCTTGCTCTGGTGCCGGTCGCCGTGGCCGGCAGCCTCGTCTGGTTCGCCGAGAGCCAGATCGACCGGGCCGAGCAGGGCCAGGCCGAAGCGCTGCGGCGGGCGGAGACGAGCGAGCAGGCCTTGGCCGGGATGCGCGCCGAGCTCGGGCAGCTCCGCGCCATGCGTGCGGAGCACAGCCGGGCCGAGGACGAGCTCGCCGCCGAGCGCGAGCGCCGGGCGCGCGCCGAGGCGGATCTCGCCACGGCTCGAGCCACGCTCGACGAGCAGTCGGCCAGGGCGCTCGGCCTCGAGCAGGAGGCGGAGAGCCTGCGCGCCCGGCTCGCGGCAGCGGAGACGGCGCTCGTGGAAGCCAAGGCGCAGCTCGCGGCACGTTCCACCGAGCAGGAGGAGAACGCGGCAGGAGACGGGGCCGCGGTCGCCCGGCTGCAGGAACAGCTCGCTCGGGCGCAGGAGGAGATCGCGGCCTTACGGGCCACCGGCGCCGAGATGGACCGGGCCATCGCCACACGCGACACGGCATTGGCCAACCTGCGCCGCGAGAGCGAAGCCCGGTCTGCGGAAACGGCGCAGCGCGTCCAGGCTCTCGTGGCGGAGCGCGATCGCCTCGCCGCCGAGCGCGACCAAGCCGCGACCGACCGCGACCGGCTCGCCGGCGAGCGGGACGCGGCGCGCCGAGCGGCCCAGGAAGCCGCCGACCGTCTCGCCGAAGCGGATCGGGCACGGGCGGCGGCGGAGGAGCGCGCCGATACGCTGGTGGGCCGGCTCGAGATCGCCGAGGCCCGGACCAAGGAGAGCGACGGTGCTCGCGCCGTGGCGGCCGAGGAGCGCGAGCGACTCCAGGCGGAGCGATCGTCGCTCGAGCAGCAGCTCGCCGCCCTCAAAGGCGAGCTCGCGACGGCGCTGCGGACCGCGGCGCTCACCCCGCTCGTGGCAACGAGCGAGGAGGAGCCGCCCCCGGTCGGTACCCGAACGCCGTCGCCAGCCGACACCGGCAGCGCGATGGCAGGTATCGAGCCTTCATTCGTCACCGGCAGCCGAGCGGTAGGAGTCTCGCCCTCGCCCGATCCTGCCTCCCTCCTCGCCGACATTCGCTCGAGCGTGGCGGCTGCAGCGGGAGTGGAGGCCGTCGGCGATCGGCTGATTCTGGGCGCCGCCGGGCTGTTCGCGCCGGGGCGGGCGCAGCTCAGCCCGCACGGGCGCGCCGAGCTCGAGAAGGTAGCGCAGCGGCTGCGGGAGGCCATCGCCAAGCTGCCGGCCGGGACGGCGTGGACCCTGCACGTCGAGGGCCACACCGACGACACCCCGGTCCGCTTCAGCCGCTTCGGCTCGAACCAGGCTCTCTCGGAAGCGCGCGCCGAGGCCGTGGCCAATCATCTCATCGGCGCCGGCCTGCCTTCGGACCGGCTCGTCGTCACCGGGCTCGCCGACCGGCAGCCGCTCGTGCCCGGCCGGACCGAGGAGGCCCGCAGCCGCAATCGCCGGATCGAGCTCAGGCTCACCACGCCCTGACGATCGGATGACAAGCCGGCTCGGAGGATGACCGAGACGTGACTTCATAGTAATAACGTGCGATCCCACGAACGGGAGGGAGCGCCCATGAACCAGCGGACCGTGCTCTATATCGTCCTGGCGGTGATCGTCGTGGTGGCCCTGGCCTACGCCTTCGGAGTCCTCCGCACGGGCCCGACGTCGACCGAAACCGCGCCGGCGCCGACCACGCCGGCGCCCGCCACCCCTGCTCCCACGACGCCGGCACCCGCCACCCCTGCTCCCACGACGCCGGCGCCCTCGACCGGCACGACCCAGCAATAGCCGGCGCCGGGCGTCACGGCCGATAGCTGCCCGGGCGGACCGGCCGCGGCTGCGCCAGCACCTTGTCGATCCGGCGGCCGTCCATGTCGACCACCTCGAGCCGCCAGCCGCCGGCTTCGATCGCGTCGCCGAGCTGAGGGATGCGCCGCAGCCGGTCGAGCATGAAGCCGGCCACGGTATGGTAGTCGCGCCGGGCCGGTAGCGGCAGGCGCAGGAGATCGGCCACCTCCTCCACGGGCTTCATGCCGTCGAGAAGCCAGGAGCCGTCCTCGCGCTGAAGCGCGTCGGGCTCGGTCTCGCCGATCTGCAGGCCCAAGGCACCGGTGATGGCGTGGAGCAGGTCGGTCGTGGTCAGGACACCTTCGAACGTGCCGTACTCGTCGACCACGATCGCCATGTCGGTGGGCGACTGCTTCAGGCTGTCGAGGGCGTCGAGCGCGTCCATGCCGTCGTGTACCACCGTGGGCGGCCGGAGCGCGGCCATGACGTCGAGCCGGCCGGTGGTCAGGGTCCGCACCAGCGCCTCCCTGACGACGACGATGCCGCGCAGTTCGTCGATGCCGCCCTCGCCGGCCGGCAGCCGGGAATGGCGGCAGGACAGCAGCCGGCTCCTCAGGCTCGCCTCGTCCAGCGCCAGATCGAGCCACTCGACCTCGTGGCGCGGGGTCATCAGGCTGCGGACCGAGCGGTCGGCGAGGCGCATGACCGAGGTCATCATCCGCCGCTCCATGGGCTCGACCACGCCGGCACTCTCGGCCTCGGCGATGAGCTGACGGATCTCCTCCTCGGTGACGCGCTGCTCGGGCTGCTCGCCCATGCCGAGAAGGCGCAGCACGAACCGGGACGAGACCTCGAGCAGCCATACCGCGGGGGCGGCGATCCGCCCGAGCAGGCCCATGGGCCGTGCCACGAGGGCGGCGATCCGCTCCGGGTTTCTGAGCGCCACCTGCTTCGGCACGAGCTCGCCCACGATCAGCGAGAGATAGGTCACGGCCGCCACCACGACGACGACCGCGACGGTATCGGCCAAGCCGGGGCCGATACCGAGCCGGCGGAGCTCGACCGCGAGATGGCCCGCGAGCGTGGCGCCGCTGAAAGCGCCCGCGAGCACGCCGATCAGCGTGATCCCGATCTGCACGCTCGAGAGGAACCGGCCCGGGTTCTCGATCAATGCCAGTGCCGCCTCTGCCCCGCGCTGGCGCGCATCCGCCATCGCCTTGAGCCGGGGCTTCCTGGCCGAGACCACGGCGAGCTCGGACATGGCGAAGAAGCCGTTGAGGAGGATCAGGCAGAGGACGATGACGAGCTCGAGGGCGGGCATCCGATCACCTGCGGGAGGCACGAGGCCGGCGCACGAAAGATCGTATGCCGGTCCGCTCCATCAATGCGTATGGCGGTGATGAAGATCCGGAAAGTGCGGATGCTTGTGCCGCAGGGGTTCGTGGCGGTGCGGATGGCTGTGCGGCTCGCCCGGCGGCGCATCGGGTCCGTGTGCATGGCGATGGTGCTCGTCGTGGATGTGGGCGTGCTCGTGCACGAGCGCCTCGTGCTCGTGCCAGTGCTCGTGCCGCTCGGTGAGATGGAGCCACACGCCCAACGCCATGAGTCCGCCCGCGAGCACGAGCTGCGGGCTCAAAGGCTCGCCCAGGAGCACGACCGCGACGACGGCGCCGACGAAGGGTGCGGTCGAGAAATAGGCCCCGGCCCGGGCGGCGCCGAGATGCCGGAGTGCCATGACGTAGAGCGCCAGGCTGATGCCGTAGCCGAAAAGACCGATCAGGGCGGCCACCAGCACGAGCGCGGCGGCCGGCAGCGCCGCGCCCTGTACCAGCGCCAGGGCGAGATCGACGCTCCCGGCGACGATGCCCTTGATGGTGGCGATCCGGACGGGGTCGGCCGAGGACAGCTTGCGCGTCAGATTGTTGTCGATGCCCCAGGCGAGGCAGGCGCCCGCGATCAGGAGCATCCCCCAGCCACCGCCGACCGCGCCGCGCCACGACAGCACGACGGCGCCGGCGAGGATCGCTACGGCCCCCAGCAGCAGGCGGCGGTCGACGCCCTCGCGGAGCCAGAGCCAGGCGATCGCCATGGTGGCGAGGCCTTCGAGGTTGAGGAGGAGGGCGGCGGACGAGGCCTCGCTGCGGGTGAGGCCCAGCATCAGCAGCACCGGTCCCGCGATGCCGCCCACCGCTACCATGGCGGCGAGCCAGGGCAGATCGGCCCGGCGCAGCGGCGCCTCGGCCGGCTCTGCCCCGCCGAGGCGCCGGCCCGTCTGCAGCATCAGGAGCCCGAGGCCCGCCCCCAGATAGAGGAACGCCGCCAGGAGCCAGGGATCGACCGCGCCGAGCAGGAGCTTGGCGGCCGGGGTGCTGGCGCCGAACAGGAGTGCGGAGGCCAGTGCCGCCGGCACGCCGGGCCAGATGGGGCTCGAAGACAGGGGCATCGGTCCTGGACCGTTCCGCAAGGCGCCGGGGTGCACCCCGGCCGCCTCTAAGCCGCCCGGTCCAGGTTGAACTGCAGCTCGGCGAGCTTGGCGTAGAGCCCGCCCCGCCGGAGCAGATCCTCGTGACGGCCCTGATCGACCACCCGGCCCTCGTTGAGGACGACGATCCGGTCCGCCTTGAGCACGGTCGCGAGCCGGTGCGCGATCACGAGCGAGGTGCGGCCCCGCATCAGACGCTCGAGCGCGAGCTGGACCAGACGCTCGTTCTCGGCATCGAGAGCGCTCGTCGCCTCGTCGAGCAGAAGGACGGCGGGATCGCGCAGGATGGCGCGGGCGATGGCGATCCGCTGGCGCTGGCCGCCCGAGAGCCTCACCCCCTTCTCGCCGAGGAAGGTGGAGAAGCCGTCGGGCAGCCGGTCCAGGAACTCGGTCGCGACCGCGGCTTCGGCGGCGGCCCGCACCTCCTCGTCGCTGGCGTCGGGGCGGCCGTAGCGGATGTTCATGAAGGCATCGCCCGAGAAGATCACGGGCTCCTGCGGCACGAGGCCGATGCGCGAGCGGTAGGCGCGCGGGTCGAGATCGGTGATCGGGACACCGTCGAACAGGATCCGCCCCTCGCTCGGATCGTAGTAGCGCATGAGGAGCTGGAACACGCTGGTCTTGCCGGCACCCGAGGGGCCGACCAGGGCCACGGTCTCGCCGGGCCGGATGTCGAGATCGAGCCCGTTCAGGATCCGCCGCTCGGGATGGGAGGGATAGGCGAAGCTCACCCGCTCGAACCGGATCGCACCCTGGCTCCGGGCCGGCAACGGCACCGGCTCGGCCGGAACCGTGATCTCGGAGCGGGCCTCGAGCAGCTCGAACAGACGCTCGGTGGCGCCTGCGGCGCGCTGCAGATCGCCCATGGTCTCGCTCAGGCCGCCCACCGCACCGGCGACGACGCTGGCGTAGAACACGAAGGCCGAGAGATCGCCGGCGCTGATCCGGCCGGCGAGCACGTCGTGGCCGCCGATCCAGAGCAGGACCGCGATCGAGCCGAACACGAGCGTGATGACGACCGCGGCGAGCAGCCCCCGCGCCTTGGCGTAGCGGGCGGCGGCGGCGAAGGCGGCTTCGGTCGCCGCCGCGAACCGGGCGCTCTCCCGATCCTCCTGCGCGAAGGACTGCACGGTGCGAATGGCGTTGATCGTCTCCTCGGCCGTACCCGAGACGTCGGCCATCCGATCCTGTGCCTCGCGCGAGTACCGCCGCACGCGCCGCCCGATCACGACGATCGGAATCACGACGACCGGCACGATGACGAGGATGAGCCCGGTGAGCCGCGGGTTGGTCCAGATCAGAAGGGCCAGGCCGCCGACCAGGAGAAGGAGGTTGCGCAGGGCCTGGGTCACGCTCGAGCCGATCACGGTCTGGATCACGCTCGTGTCGGTCGTGATGCGCGAGACCACCTCGCCCGTGCGGGTGGTCTCGAAGAACCCCGGCGAGAGATGGACGACGTGGCGGTAGACGTCGCGCCGGAGGTCGGCCATGACCCGCTCGCCGAGCCAGGTGACGAGATAGGCACGAAGAAAGGTCGCGACCGCCAGCACGGCGATGACGATCGCCACCGCCTCGATCGCATGGTCGAGGGCCTGCGGCCGGCCGGCGCCGAAGCCGCCGTCGATCAGGTGCTTGAGGCCCGCACCCAGGGAGAGGACGGCGGCGGAGGCCAGTACCAGCGCCACGAGAGCGCCGAGCACGTGCCCGCGATAAGGGCGCAGATAGACGGAAAGACGCCGGAGCTGACCGAGATTGCGGGTCGACGCGCGCCTGGCGTCGGCCTGGGAGAGCGAACGATCGGCTCCCTCCATGCGAGACCTCACTTCTGGGCTGGGATCATCGAGGGACGACAAAGGGTGCGCGCGGCACCCCTTGAGTTGCGCGTGACCGCCCGTTATATACCGGCCGCCCGCCAAGGAGGTAAAGAGCCGTGAAGCCCGACATCCATCCTGACTACCACGAGATCACCGTGGTGATGACCGACGGGTCGACCTTCAAGACCCGATCCACCTACGGGAAGGAGGGGGACACGCTCCACCTCGACGTCGACTCGAAGTCGCACCCGGCCTGGACCGGCGGCACCGTGCAGATCATCGAGCGTGGTCAGGTCGAGAAGTTCAACCGCCGCTTCCAGAATTTCCGTCGCAAGAAGTAAGCGCCGGCGCGGCCCGAAGGATCGCTACCATGAAGATCAGAAATTCGCTGAAGACGGCCAAGACCCGGCACAAGGACTGCCGGCTCGTGCGGCGCAAGGGTCGGGTCTACGTCATCAACAAGACCAACCCGCGCTTCAAGGCGCGTCAGGGTTGAGCCTGTTTTCAGCCGTGCTTGGCGGCAGGCCGGGACCCGAGGGGCCCCGGCCTTTTTGCGTCGGCTCGTCGATGGCTATTGGGTCGGTGCCTTGATCTGGAAGTCGAGCTCGACGTCGGTCAGCCAGAGATCCATCCCCTCGGCAGGCGTCTTGAGGTCGGTCCCGGTGTAGGTGCCCTGCCCGGTGATGCCGGCATACTTGCCGGTGCCGCCGACGACCTGCTTGGTCCCGGCGTAAGGGACCGTGCCCCCCGTCCAGTTGATCATCACCTTGTCGCCGTCGGGATCGACGTAGAGGCAGGAGCCGTTGGTGGCTGCCGAGCGCTTCTCGCCGGCATAGTACTGGCCGGTGCAGTGCTCGGTCATGCGGTCGAACCAGGGCTTGCCCTCGACGTTGCGGGTGATGCCGGCGAACTCGAACGTGCCGAAGCTGGTCTTGCCGTCGAGCTGAATGTCGCGGCCGGTCCACTGCACGTAGGACACCTGGAACTTCACCTTGCCGTTCTGTGGCAGCTTCGCCGCGTCGCCCGCCATCGCGGGCAGGCCGAAGCCCGCGGCGCACGTCGCGGCGAGCAGCACCGCCGTCATGTGGCGCATGGATGTGGCCTCCCGTCTTGCCGAGCACGGGCCTGCCGTGGTCGGCACGGCTCGCTGCGAGACCGGCATCGGATGACAAGACATCCGACCGTCTTGCCGATGAGTCAGTCAGAAATCGATTCGGAAAAGACAAATCTGCGCTTCATCCGGTGGATGGTCAACGGAAAATTTGCATCCATTCAAATCCTCGTCTTGAGGACTCACCATATCCCGAGCAGGATTCTATAATGATTTCATGATTTGTCCTGCGGGTCGAGAACGGCGGGTCCCCGCTGGAAAGCGGCATCGGAACCGTACGGCGGTGCTCAGTCCGGGATGCGGAGCTCGCGGCCGTCGCAGGTGATGCGCTCGGCCCGACGGGGTTCGGTCCGGATCGGCGGCAGGTTCGCTGCCGTGAACGGTGGGACCGCGCCGTTCTGGATCCCGTGCGGGATCGCGCGCACGACCTGGCTCTTCGGCAGAAGCACGCCCTTGGCCGGATGCGCCCACATCCGGCCCATGGCGGCGATGTTGGCCTCCGGCAGGAGCCCGCACCCGTTCAGGACGGCTCGCCCCTCGGCGATCCGTAAGGTCGTGTCGGCTCTCCGCAGCAGGCCGGCGCGGGCCGGGGCCGTGAGCGGTTATTGCCGAAGGGCTGCGCCCGGCACAGCCGACATGACGGCAAGTTACTGACACGACAAAGAAATCCTCGCGCGAACCGGTGAGTTCCGCACCTTGGATGCGACCATCGTGCATGCCACGTTGATGGATTGCATCGCCGCCTTCGCGAATTGACCGTACCGCTCCGGGCGACCATGCTCCCGCCCGTCGGTCGGAAGGAAGTGCCGCCATGGTGAAAATGCCGGAACCGGACCCCGAAGCGCTCGCCAAGCGTGACCGGATCGTGGGCGCGCTGCGCGAGATCGTGCCGGGCGAGGGCGTGATCGTGAGCGCCGACGAGATGCGCGCCTACGAGTGCGACGGGCTCACCGCCTATCGTCAGGTGCCGATGGCCGTGGTGCTGCCGAGCACGACCGAGCAGGTCTCGCGCATCCTGCGCTTGTGCCACGAGGAGAGGATCAAGGTCGTCCCGCGCGGGGCCGGCACCTCGCTCTCGGGCGGGGCGCTGCCGCTCACCGATGGCATCGTGCTCGGCATGGGCAAGTTCAACAAGATCCTCGACATCGACCTCGAGAACCGCACCGTCACCGTCCAGCCCGGTGTGACCAATCTCGGCATCACCCGTGCGGTCGAGCATGCGGGCTTCTACTACGCCCCCGACCCTTCCTCGCAGATCGCCTGCACGATCGGCGGCAACATCGCCGAGAACTCGGGCGGCGTGCACTGCCTGAAGTACGGCCTCACCACGAACAACGTGCTCGGCCTCGAGATGGTGCTCCCGAACGGCGACATCGTCCGCCTCGGCGGCAAACATCTCGACGCCGAGGGCTACGATCTCCTGGGCCTCATGACCGGCTCGGAGGGTCTTCTGGGCGTGGTCACCGAGGTCACGGTCCGCATCCTGCAGAAGCCCGAGACCGCGCGGGCGGTGCTGATCGGCTTTCCCACGGTCGAGCAGGGTGGCGATTGCGTCGCCGCGATCATCGCCGCCGGCATCATTCCGGGCGGCCTCGAGATGATGGATCACCCGGCCTTGAACGCCGCCGAGGACTTCTGTCACGCCGGCTACCCGCGCGACGTGCAGGCCCTTCTGATCTGCGAGCTGGATGGGCCCGCGGCCGAGGTGGATCATCTGATCGGCGTAGTCTCGGGAATCGCCCGGCAGCACGGCGCCACCTACATCAAGGCGTCCGAGAGCGAGGAGGAGCGCATCGCGTTCTGGGCGGGCCGCAAGAACGCCTTCCCCGCCGCCGGGCGCATCTCGCCCGACTATTACTGCATGGACGGCACCATCCCCCGCCGCCAGCTCGCCTACGTGCTGCGGCGCATGGAGGAGATGTCGCAGCATTACGGGCTGCGCGTCGCCAACGTGTTCCACGCCGGCGACGGCAACCTGCATCCCCTCATTCTCTACGATGCGAACAAGCCCGGCGAACTCGAACGCGCCGAGGCGTTCGGTGCCGACATCCTGAAGTTGTGCGTGGAGGTGGGCGGGGTGCTCACCGGCGAGCACGGGGTCGGCGTCGAGAAGCGCGATCTCATGGACACCATGTTCAACGAGGACGATCTGAAGCAGCAGCAGCGGGTCAAGTGCGCCTTCGATCCGAGCCAAATCCTCAATCCCGGCAAGGTCTTCCCCACGCTCCACCGCTGCGCCGAGCTCGGCCGCGTCCACGTTCACCGAGGCGAGCTGCGTTTCCCCGACCTGCCGCGGTTCTAGAGCGTTCGCCGAGCAGCGGCCGTCCGAACGAAAAACGGCCGGGCGGATCGCTCCACCCGGCCGAAGCAGCAAGGATCAGGGAGGCTAAACAGACACCGATGACGTAGAGCATTCTGGATCGCCTGAAAAGAGGCCAAGTCAATCTGTCGCTGCGACCCCGAAGTTGACGCGACCGATTGCAGCATCCAAAGATGAGATGATCGGATCGTTTTTCTCTATCGCAAGTATCCGATCGGGAAAGATCGCGAGCGCCGCCGGCAGCGGGCAAAGTCCCGAGGGAACCCGTGAGAGAGCCCGCCCCTTCCCCTCTGCACCGCTTCGGCGAGCAGCATCTCGGCAAGGAGGGTTCGATGCGCGAGAGCATGTACGTCGGCGACGCGCTCCGGCGCTCACGTCCGGTCGGAGCGCTGGTCCTCGTGGCGGCGACTCTGGCTCTGGCTGCCTGCAGCCGGTCCGATGGTATCGGTCCCTCGCTGAGCCGGGACGTCACCCCGACCAGCCGCTCCAGCGGACCACAGACAACCACCGACAGCCCTGCTCTGGGCAGCGGCGGTGGGCCCGGTGCGGGGGACGCGATCGGCTCCGGCGGTGGGATCGCCGGCTCCGGCGGCGCTGCTCCCTGAGCCAGCCGCCGTTCAGGCGTCCCGCTCGCGCGGCACGAGCTCCACGGTGCAGGTGGCATCTTGCTCGACGGCGCGAAAGCGCGTCCATGCGACATTCTCGGGCAGGGTCACCCAGCCCAGATCGTCGCCGGTGGGTCGTAGACGGAGGCTGCGCTCTCCTCCACCGCCCCGCTCGCGGCCCGATACCTCGACCTCGCCGCCATCGGCGCGCACGGCACCGATGACGCTGCCCGGATCGACCTCGACGAACGTGGTCTCGGACGTCGATCGCAACGCCAGCTCGGTCATCCCTTTCCTCCTCGGCGGCAGCGGCGCGCACGGACCGTTCGCCACGCCCGTTTCCGGGAAGAAACGGCAGGCCGGGCGAGGCGTTCCGGGATCGGGCTGCGGTCTGGACAGGACTGCAGGACTGGAAAAGGCGCCGCATCGGCAGCCTCGCTCCGGCCGATGAAGAAAGATTCATACCCAGCGCACCAGTAATCAAGTGCCGCATCGAGTCGCAGCGCACGTGATTTTACCCGGTTCTTTCAGCTATCGACGGCACACGACTGGCGCTCCGCTCGGCGCAGCCTCGAGACCCTGTTTCGCTTTTCAATGATCGGCCTCTTGTCAGCACCGGGCCGGCGCTTATATAAGATCCGTCTCCCCGAACGACCCGAAGACAGCCGATGGCGCCTGGAGCCACATCCCAGGCGCCATCGGCTGTCTTCGTCGTCGTTGGTACGATGCCGAGGCGACATGGTTCCGTTCGGGGCTCGGGTAGGGGGCATATGAAGGCTAATCTCGTTTCAGGGCACTTCACGGACGATCTCGGCCGTTATCTCGAGCAGGCGCGCCAGCAGCCCATTCTCAGCGCCGAGCGCGAGCGAGAGCTCGCCGAGCGCTGGCGCGAACAGCGCGATCCGGAAGCGGCACGCGAGCTGGTCGCGAGTCATCTGCGCCTCGTCGTCAAGCTCGCCCGTGGCTACGGCGGCTACGGCTTCCCGCTCGCCGAGCTGGTCGCCGAGGGCAATGTCGGTCTCGTCCAGGCGCTCGAGAAGTTCGATCCCGAGCGCGGCTTCCGCTTCGCGACCTACGCCATGTGGTGGATCAAGGCTGCGATCCAGGAGCACATCCTGCACAACTGGTCCTTGGTGAAGCTCGGCACGACGGCCGCGCAGAAGAAGCTGTTCTTCAACCTGCGCCGGCTCAAGGCGCAGCTCGGCGAGACCGGGGGCGGCGATCTGCCGCCCGAGGCCGTCGCCAGCATCGCGCGCGACCTCGAGGTCGGCGAGGGCGAGGTGGTCGAGATGAACCGCCGGCTCGCCACGGGCGACGCCTCGCTCAACGCCCGACTCACGGACGATTCCGACAGCGAGTGGAGCGACACGCTGGTCGACGAGAGCCAGGACCAGGAGCACGAGATCGCCGAGGCGAGCGAACTCGCCTGGCGCCGCGGCCTGCTGGCCGATGCCATGGAGATCCTCACCCCGCGCGAGCGTCACATCCTGATCGAGCGGCGGTTGAAGGACGAGCCCGTCACGCTCGAGGAGCTGGCCCGGATCTACGGTGTCTCGCGCGAGCGCATCCGCCAGATCGAGGTCCGCGCCTTCGAGCGGGTGCAGAAGGCCATGCTGGCGGCGGCCGCCAACGATCGCGGCCGCCGCGCGCTCGCGGCCTGACGACAGGTCGGTCCGGCTGTCCACGGCCCGGAGGGGAAACCCTCCCGGGCCGTTTTCGTTTCTTGCGTTCTTCTCGCCGCCGACGATGCATGTCGGCCCGTTACATACACAATCCACATTTCGGGTTGCCGGCGGTCGGGATCGATTTGCTTATCAGTAATAATTCACCCAGCTTGAAAGATTTTCATACGTGCAAATTGTCGCGCGCAAAGTTACCGTCTCCGCCTCCGAGGCCCGGGGGCCCTAGCATCGCTTCAGGTTGGCGAACCGGACGGAGTGGCGGCATCGATGCCGTCCCTGCCGGGGGAAGATCATATTGGCTGCTCGAGTTGCGATGAATAGTTCGCTGCACGTTCCCGATGGCCAGATGACCACGAAGACGGGCGCTGCTCATGAGCCGGCCCGCAAACTCGATGACAACAGGCAGCGCATGCTGCGAGACGATAGGGTCGAAACGCATGGGTAAGCGCTCGAGGGCGGGCAGCACCGCCATGGCCGGCACCGTCGCCGTGCCGCGCGCTCTGCCGTCGGCAGAACACGTGGTCGACGTCCATCTCGTCTGGGAACGTCAGGTCAAGAAGCTGGATGCGATGGATCTCGGGACCGCCGACGAGCAGACCTTCCAGGCCGTCTGCGCCCAGATCGCCCATCTCGAGGATCTGCTCCTGAGCACGCCCGCACGAACCCTGGAAGGAGCCATGGCGCAGATCCGCCGCGTGATGACCATCCTCGCCCAGAGCGATCTGGACGAGCGGGAACAGCACGGCCTGCGCCTGGCGCTGGCCACGCTGGCGAAGCTGCGCCGGGCCTGACAGGCGACCGCAACGCCAGTGCCGGCCGGCTCCGTTCCAGGTGGCGGGGTCCGGCACTGGCGATCCCGCCTCTATTGCTGCGGTGTCGGCGCGCTCGTTTTGGGCGGTGGATTGTTGTCGGGAGCGGGATAATCCGAGGGCGGCAGTTGCACGGTCTTCGATTTGTCGACGCCCCAGAGATCCCGGCTGTCCCCACCGCAGCCGGTCAGCGCCGGGCCCAGACCGAGAAGCATCGCCACGGCGGCCGTCTTGCGGCCGAACGATGCAGTCATCGCCTTCCTCCTTGCTCTTCGCATCTCGGCCGTGTGGGCGTCACGGCCGTCCGATCGGCTTCCGTCCCGGAATCTCGCCCATGCTCGGTTATCCCCGACACGGCCGAATTGGCAAGGCAGTGTTGACACGGGAAAAGCCGGGGAGCGGCGAGCGTTGCCGGTCGGCTTCAGCCCGGAGATCCGTCATCCGAACGACGATTCGCCCCCGTCCGGCGTCAGCCGGGGCCGGGGTCGTTGCCGATCCGCTCGACCTTGTCGCGTTGCGACCCTGCCGCCTCCTCGTCGGGCGTCTCCGGATGAGGATAGGGGCGCGGCACGTCGGGCTGGAAATCCTCGTAAGGACGCTCGGGCACGAAGGCTCCCTCCGCCTGCCCGCTCTCGCCCGGCCCCCGATGCGCCTCGTTGCCGGCGCCGGCCTCGCTGCCCTGACCTGCCATGATCCATCTCCCGCTACCCGGAGGGACGATCCCGTCTCGGTCAGAGGCCAACCGGGCGCATCCCCAACGGTTCCGCCCCGATCCTCCCCCATCCTGCGCTGCCGTGCCTTGCCACCCTGCCGCCGCTGTGGCCTCTAGCGGCTCGTGATCATGCGGCGGGAGAGCGCACATGGAGGAGCAGGCGATCTTGCGGCCCAAGAACGCAGCGGAGCTCGCCGACCTCGTCGCCTGGGCCATGGCCGAGGAAGAGCCGCTCGAGGTGCTGGGTGCCGGTACGAAGCGCGGGCTCGGCCGGCCGGTCGAGGCCAGCCACGCCGTCAGCGTGGCGGGCCTTGCCGGGATCGATCTCTACGAGCCCGAGGAGCTCGTGATGCGTGCCGGCGCCGGCACGCCCTTGAGCGTGATCGAGGCGGCGCTCGCCGAGCATGGCCAGGAGCTCGCCTTCGAGCCCGCGGACTATGGCGCGCTTCTGGGCGGAGCGCCCGGCGGACAGACGATCGGCGGCGTGTTCGCCTGCAACCTGTCCGGCCCCCGGCGGTTCAAGAGCGGGGCGGCCCGCGACCATCTCCTGGGGCTCCACTGCGTCACCGGCCTCGGCCAGGTGATCAAGACCGGCGGCCGGGTGGTGAAGAACGTCACCGGCTACGATCTCTGCAAGCTGCTCACCGGCTCCTACGGCACGCTCGCGGTGATGACCGAGGTCACCTTCAAGGTCCTGCCGCGCGCCGAATCGAGCCTCACGGTGCTCGCCACCGGCCCGGACGAGGTGACGCTCCTCGCTCTCCTGCGCGCCGCTACCGGGACACCCTGCGAGATCGCAGGTGCCGCCTACCTGCCGCCGCTCGCCGCCGGCCGGTCCGCGGTGGGCACGGTCGGGCGCGCCGGACGCGGAATCGCCGCCGTGCGACTCGAAGGCGTGGCGCCATCGGTGCGCTATCGCAGCGGCGAGCTGCAGCGGCTGCTCGCCCGCCCCGGCATCGAGTTCCAGACCATCGGCCACGAGGAGTCGCTCACCCTCTGGCGCGAGATCCGCAACGTGACCCTGCTCACCCGCGAGCGCCCCTTGTGGCGCCTGTCGGTGGCGCCCACGGCCGGGGCCGAGCTCGCGGCCTGGGCGGCCGAACTCACCAACGAGCGCCTGTTCGACTGGGCCGGCGGCCTGATCTGGCTCGCGGTCAAGGAAAGCTGGGCGCGCGAATCCGGCACGATCCGCGAGGCGTTGGCCGGCCGTGGCGGACACGCCACGCTCGTACGCGGGCCGGACTGGCTCCGGCGCGAGATCGAGCCGTTCCAGCCCCTGCCCGCTTCCTTGCGGGCGCTGACCGAGCGCGTGAAGCACAGCTTCGACCCCAAGGGCATCCTCAACCCTGGGCGCATGTATCCGGGAATGTGATCCGCAGGGGGCCTTGCGCTCGCCGGCCGGTTCGGGCTTAACGGGGGTGCGGGCCGGCCCGGTCCGCGCGACCTGCTGCCGCGTCTGTGCTGGACATGCTGCGCCTCCTCCACGTCCCCTTGTGCCCGTTCTGCCGCAAGGTCCGGATCGCGCTCCGCGAGAAGGGGCTCACGGCGGAGCTGGTCGAGGTCCAGCCCTGGACCCATCCGGACGACCTTCTGCGGCTCAACCCGGCATCCGAAGCCCCGGTCCTGATCGACGGCACCACGGTCGTCTGCGACAGCCAGGCGATCACCGACTATCTCGAGGAGGCCTATCCCGAGGTCGGCCTGCTCGGGAAGACACAGGCCCAGCGCAACGAGACCCGGCGCCTGGTCGCCTGGTTCGACACCAAGATGAACCGCGAGGTGACGGAGCTGCTCTGGCGCGAGAAGCTGGTCAAGCGCTGGGCGAAAAAGGGCTTCCCGCGCTCGGAGGTCCTGCGCGAGGGAGCGCAGAACATCCGCTTTCATCTGACCTACATCGACTATCTCTACCAGAGCCGCAAATGGCTCGCCGGCGACGAGATGACCCTGGCCGACATCGCCGCCGCGGCCCATCTCTCGGTGCTCGACTACATGGGCGACGTGCCCTGGGACGTGGCCGGCGGAGCCAGGGACTGGTACGCGAAGATGAAGTCGCGCCCGTCCATGCGTCCGATCCTGCTCGACCGGCTCACCGGCCTGAAGCCGCCCGCGCACTACGACGATCCGGATTTCTGAGCCTCAGGCGAGCACCAGCACGCCGGCGCCGACGGCGAGGACGACGAGCGTGGCGAGCAGCACCGGTGCGCGCAGCGTCGCCCCGCCCACGACGGCGACGATGCCACACTTCACGAGCGTGTTGGCGACCGCGGCGATGACGATCGCGTTCACGGCCGTGCCCGGGTCGTTGGCCCTGGCGTACTCGGCCATCGAGAGGGTGATGGCATCCACGTTGGTGAGGCCGGTGAGCGCTGCCACCACGTAGAGGCCCTGGCCGGGAAAATGGCGCCGGACCAGCTCCACGACCAGGAGGACGACGGCGAAGAAGGCCGCGAACTGCATCGCGGCCGTCAGGCTGAACGGGTTGGTGAGCCGCACCTCGCCTATCGGCGTCGCGCCGCCGCTCCGGGCCGAGACGCTGCGTCGGTAGAAGACGAAGGCGAGCCCGGCGGCGACCAATCCCATGGCGGCGAACGGCGGCAGCACCGGCCGGACCAGGGCCGGGTTGACCACGAGCACCTCGACCACGGCCCGCGCGAACATCATGGCCCAGGCGACGAGCACGCCACAGGCGAGCGCCGCCGTGGCGGCGGGCCGGTCGTGCGCGCGGCTCTGGCGGGCGAAGGCCAGGGTCACGACGGTCGAGGAAACGAGGCCACCGGTGAGCCCGGCGAGCGCCGCCCCTTTGTCGTCACCGAGCCAGCGCGTGGCGACGTAGCCCACGAGCGAGAGACCCGAGATCAGGATCACGAGGAGCCACAAGGCGTAGGGATTGAGCGCCTGCCATGGGTCGACGGGCCGGTCGGGCAAGAGCGGCAGGACGACGAACGTGGCGATCAGGAGCCTTAGTCCGGCGAACACGTCGTCCCAGCCGAGCCGGCCCACGAGTCCGTGCAGCGGCTGCTTGTAGGCGAGGACGGCGGCGGTGACGACCGCGAGCAGGATCGCAACTTCCTGCTGGCCCAGCATGGTCATGGCACCGAGCAGGCACACGGCGAGCGCTGCGACTTCGGTGGTGAGCCCGAGGGCATTGGGGTCGGACCGGCTCGTGCGTATATAACCGACGATCGCGAGCGCCGCGACGGCGAGGAGCGCTGCCGGCAGGAGCCAGAACTGGCCCGTGGCGCCCGCGAGCAGGCCGGCGACGGCGCCGACGAGGGCGACGAGGATGAAGGTGCGCAAGCCCCCGATCCCGCCCTCACCCGCTTCGGCCATGCGCTTCTCGCGCTCGATGCCGATGAGGGCGCCGATCAGGAGCGCGGTCGCGAAATCCCGGATCACGGCGAGATCGAGATGGCCGTCCATGGCGATCATTCCAGGGTTCTACAAGGACGGCATGAAGCAGCGAAACAGGCGAAGGCAACCGGCATGAGCGCTGCTACCCCTGCGGCCATCGCCGCCGCCATCCGGGAGCGGGCGGCAACACTCGGGCTCGGCCCGCTGCGCTTTGCGGCCGCGACCCTGCCGGCCGAGGTGTCGGCCCGCTACCGCGCGGCGCTCGCCGCCGGCCATCACGGCACGATGGACTGGCTGGCGCGGGAGCCCGAGCGCCGCGAGCGGCCGGAAGGCCTGTGGCCGGTGGCACGCACGGCCATCGTCTGCGGGCTCAACTACGGGCCGGGCCACGATCCGCGGCCGGAGCTCGAAGCTCCCGATCGGGGCTATATCTCGGTCTACGCCCGCAACCGCGACTATCACGACGTGCTCAAGGGCCGGCTCAAGGAGCTCGCGGGCTGGATCGCCGCGAAGTTCGGGGCCGAGGTCAAGGTGTTCGTGGACACGGCCCCGCTGCTCGAGAAGCCGCTGGCACAGGCGGCGGGTCTCGGCTGGCAGGGCAAGCACACGAACCTCGTCAGCCGCGAGCTCGGCTCCTGGCTGTTCCTGGGCGAGATCCTGACCACGCTGGAGCTGCCGGCGGACGTGCCCGAGACTGACCATTGCGGCCGCTGCCGGCGCTGCCTCGATGCCTGCCCGACCGACGCCTTTCCCGCCCCCTACCGGCTCGATGCCCGGCGCTGCATCTCCTATCTCACGATCGAGCACAAAGGCCCGATCCCGCGCGAGCTGCGGCCGGCCTTGGGCAACCGGATCTACGGCTGCGACGATTGCCTCGCCGTCTGTCCCTGGAACAAGTTCGCGGTGGCCGCGTCCGAGCTGAAGCTGAAGGCGCGCGAGGATCTCGTGCGCCCACCCCTGGCCGAGCTCGCCGCCCTCGACGATGCTTCCTTCCGCCAGCGCTTCGCCGGCAGCCCGGTGAAGCGGATCGGCCGCGACCGGTTCGTGCGCAACGTGCTGATAGCACTCGGCAACAGCGGCGACGCGACCCTAGCCCCCGCCGCCGAGCGCCTCCTCGCCGATCCCTCCCCGCTCGTGCGCGGCATGGCGGTGTGGGCGCTCTCGCAGCTTCTGCCGACCGAGCGCCTGCAGGCCCTCGCGGCCGTGCACCTTCCTCTGGAGACCGACCCGGAGGTTCGCGCCGAATGGCAGGCGTGCGCGGTAGGCGACGCGCCCGATCCGGGCTAGAAGCGGCACCGCTGCGGCCGGTCGACGGCCGTTCCGCTCGGAGGTGCACGGAGCCTTGTCCCGGATCCTGTTCTGCTTCGGCCTCGGCTACTCGGCCCTGACCCTCGCCCGCCGGCTCGCCGGGCAGGGCTGGGAGATCCGGGGCACCACGCGCGGGCCCGAGAAGGCGGCAGCGCTCGCGGCCGAGGGCTGGCGCGTGTTCGTCTTCGACCGTATGCACCCTCTCCCGCCCGAAGCGCTGGTGGGCGTCACCCATGCGCTGACCTCGATCGCGCCCGACGAGGCGGGTGATCCCGTGCTCGACCTGCACGCGCGCGATCTCGCCGCCCTTCCCGGCCTCGCCTGGATCGGCTATCTCGGCACGACCGCGGTCTACGGCGACCGGCAGGGCGGCTGGGTCGACGAGGACACGCCGATCGAGCCGACGCTGGCACGGGCCGACCGGCGCGCCCGCGCCGAGGCGGCATGGCGCGAATCGGGCCTGCCGGTCCATATCTTCCGTCTCGCCGGCATCTACGGCCCCGGCCGCAACGCCTTCGTGAACCTGAAGGAGGGCACGGCACGGCGGATCGTGAAGCCGGGGCAGGTCTTCTCGCGCATCCACGTCGAGGACATCGCGACCGTGCTCGCGGCCTCGATGGCGCGCCCGCGGCCCGGTGCGATCTACAATGTCTGCGACGACGAGCCCGCCCCGCCGCAGGACGTCGTGGCCTATGCGGCCGCCCTTGCCGGCACCGACCCGCCGCCGGAGCAGCCTTACGAGACGGCCGAGCTCTCGCCGATGGCCCGCACCTTCTACCGCGACAACCGCCGGGTGCGGAACGACCGGATCAAGCGGGAGCTAGGCGTCACGCTCGCCTATCCCACCTACCGCGAGGGGCTCCGGGCGCTGCTGCCGGTCGACGGGCCCTGAGCCACCTGCTCCAGCACCCGGTCGAGCGCCGTGGCGATCCGGCGCAGGTCCTCCTCGCGCGAGAGGCGGTGGTCGCCGTCCTTGATCAGCTCGACCGTCACGGCCGTGCTCGCGAGCGCTCCGGCGAGCCGGAGCGAGGTCTGCCAGGGCACGTCCGGGTCCTGCTGACCGTGCAGGAGATGGACCGGGCAGCGGATCGGCAAGGGTGCGCGTAGGACGAGATGCCTGGCACCGTCCTCGAGCAGCCGGCGCGTGATCGGTATCGGCTCGCCGTAAGCCGAAGGGGCGAGGAACATGCCATCCCGGGCCAGCGCCTCCTTCTGCTCCGGTCCCAGGTTCGGCCGGATCAGGTCCTCGGTGAAGTCCGGAGCCGGCGCGATCCCGACCAGCCCCTTCACCCGATCCGGCCGGGCCAGTGCTACGAGCAGCATGATCCAGCCGCCCATGCTGGAGCCGACCAGCACGACCGGACCGGGCGGTGCCACCGTATCCAGGACGGCCAGGGTGTCCGCCGTCCAGTCGCCGATGCAGCCCTCCTCGAACCGGCCGCCGGAAGCGCCGTGGCCGCGATAGTCGAAGCGGATGTAGCCCTGGCCGCGCGTGGCGCAGTGCCGCTCGAGATGAAGGGCCTTGCTGCCGGTCATGTCGGAGCGGAAGCCGGTCAGGAACATCACCGTCGGCAGGGCTCCGGGCGTGTATCGCCAACTCAGCGCGGGATGGCCGGGTCGGTTGAGACGGCCGAGGGTCGTTTGCATGATCAGGCGAGATCCGTTAGGTTCATCGTTGGGTCATCTCATCCGTCAGCGCGCTGGCCGTCGGGCACGGGGTGCGGACGCTCGCCACTGGCTCGTGGAGCCTGGGATGTCTGTTGACCTGTTGCCAGCAAACGGTGCCTCCTCGTCCCATGCCTGACGCCTCCGCCCCCGATCGCGGCCGCCCCGCCGTGCTTCAACTTCTGCCGCGGCTCGAGCGCGACGAGCTCGGCCGCAGCACCGTGGACATGGCCCGCTACCTTCGCCAGAAGGGCTGGCGCGCCATCGTCGCCTCGGCCGGCGGGCCGCTGGAGCGCGACCTTGCGGTCGCGGGCGGCACCCATCTCCGCCTGCCGCTCGACCGCGCCGGCTGGCTCGCCATCTGGCGCAACGCCCGACGCATCGCCAGGGCGGTCCGCAGGCACCGGATCGACATCGTCCATGCCAGGGCGCCCGGGCCGGCCTGGAGCGGAGCTTTCGCCACCCGCCGCACCGATGCCTCCTTCATGACCACCTTCCACGACGTCTACCCGATCAAGGGTGTCCTCGGCCGTCGCTACTACGGCATCATGGCCGCGGGCGAGCGGGTGATCGCGGTCTCGGACTTCATCGCCGAGGAGCTGGCCAACCGGTTCAAGGTCGATCCCGCGCGCATCCGGGTCGTCCGGCGCTGGATCGACCCCGAGGAGTTCGACCCGGTGCGCGTGCGCGGCCATCGGGTCGTGGCGCTGGCCGAGCGCTGGGGCATCAGTCCCGGCCCCAAGGTAGTGATGATGCCGGGCAGCGTCATCAGGGGCCGCGGCCATCTCCTGCTCCTGGCCGCGCTGACCCGGATCGAGCGCTCGGACTTCGTCGTCCTGTTCGTGGGCGACCTCGATCCGCACAGCGCCTACGTGAAGGAAATCCTGGCCACGCTCCGGCGCACCGGCCTCGGCGAGCGGGTGCGCTTCGGCGGCGAGGCCGAAGACCTGCCGGCGGCGCTGACCTTGGCCGACGTCGTGGTGCTGCCGACGACCCGGCCCGATCCCTCCGGCTTCATGGCGGTCGCGGCCCAGGCGATGGGCAAGCCCGTGATCGTCACGAACCATGGTGCGCTCAGCGAGAGCGTCCTGCCCGCGGCCACGGGCTGGCTCCTGCCGCCCGACGACGTGGACGAGCTTGCGCGCGCGCTGGAGCTGGCGCTTTCCCTGAGCGAGGACGTGGTGCAGCGCCTCGCGGCGCGGGCGCGCGCCTTCGTGGTGAGCGAGTTCGGGATGGGGCCGATGTGCGCCCGCACCCTCGACGTCTACCGCGAGCTGGCCCGGCCCGCACCCCGCCGGCGCGAGGCCTACGGCAATTCGCTGGTGGAAGCCGGCTGACGCTCCATCTATAAGAGTCCATCCGCCTCGGCTTGACAGGTGACATCTCCGCCCTAGAGGGTGCGCCCGTCCGGTCGTGCCGCCGGGACCGACGCCTCGTCGTCCCTCATCCAACTCCAGGCTTGGATCTCATGAACCTTTCGGCTTCCGCCCCAGTCGACGCGCCTGTGCAGGGATCGATCACGATCACGTTTCCCGATCACAGCACGCGGACCTTCACGAGCGGCGTGACCGGGGCCGAGATCGCGCGCTCGATCTCGAAGAGCCTCGCCAAGAGTGCGATCGTCGTCGAGGTCGACGGCGAGCTCTGGGATCTCGACCGGCCGATCACGCACGATGCGCGGGTACGCCTGATCCGCGCCGAGGACGCGGAAGCGCTGCCGGTGATCCGCCACGACTGCGCGCACGTCATGGCCGAGGCCGTGCAGGAGCTGTTCCCCGGCACGCAGGTCACGATCGGGCCAGCGATCGAGAACGGCTTCTATTACGACTTCTACCGCAACGAGCCGTTCTCGACCGAGGACCTCGCCCGGATCGAGGCACGCATGGCCGAGATCGTGAAGGCCGACAAGCGCTTCACGCGCGAGGTCGTGAGCCGCGAGGAGGCGCGCAGGAAGTTCGAGAGCATGGGCGAGCGCTTCAAGCTCGAGCTGCTCGACGCCATCCCGGAGGATGAGCCGGTCACGCTCTACCACCAGGACGGCTGGTTCGATCTCTGCCGCGGGCCGCACGGACCCTCCACCGGCAGGATCGGTGCCTTCAAGCTGATGAAGGTGGCGGGCGCCTACTGGCGCGGCGACGCCAGGAACCCGCAGCTCCAGCGCATCTACGGCACGGCGTTTCCGACGAAGCAGCAGCTCGACGCCTACCTCCACCAGCTCGAGGAGGCCGAGCGCCGCGACCATCGCAGGCTCGGCCGCGAGATGGACCTCTTCCACGTCCAGGAGGAGGCGGCGGGCTCGGTGTTCTGGCACCCGCACGGCTGGACGCTGTGGCGCGCGGTCGAGAACTATGTCCGCCGCCGGCTGCAGCGCGCGGGCTATGTCGAGGTCAAGACGCCCCAACTCGTCGATCGCGTCCTGTGGGAGCGCTCCGGCCACTGGGAGAAGTTCCGCGAGAACATGTTCGCGCTCGAGGCCGAGGATCGCCATCTCGCTCTGAAGCCGATGAACTGCCCTGGCCACGTGCAGATCTTCAACCAGCATTTGCACAGCTACCGCGACCTACCGCTCCGCATGGCCGAGTTCGGCTCTTGCCACCGCAACGAGCCCTCGGGCGCTCTGCACGGTATCATGCGGGTGCGTGCCTTCACCCAGGACGACGCGCACATCTTCTGTACGCCCGACCAGATCACCGAGGAGAGCGTCGCCTTCTGCGATCTTCTCATGAGCGTCTACAAGGATTTCGGCTTCACCGACGTGCGGGTGAAGTTCTCCGATCGCCCGCCCGTGCGCGCAGGTGCGGACGAGATCTGGGACAAGGCCGAGGCCGCCTTGTGGGAAGCGGTCAAGGCCGCCGGGCTCGAGTGCACGCTCAATCCCGGCGAAGGCGCTTTCTACGGCCCCAAGCTCGAGTTCGTCCTGCGCGATGCCATCGGCCGCGACTGGCAGTGCGGCACGCTGCAGGTGGACTTCGTCCTTCCGGAACGGCTGGATGCCAACTATATCGGTCCCGATGGCGCGAAGCACCGGCCGGTGATGCTGCACCGGGCGATCTTAGGCTCGCTCGAGCGCTTCATCGGCATCCTGATCGAGCACTATGCCGGCCGGCTGCCGATGTGGCTGGCACCGGTCCAGGCGGTGGTCGCGACCATCACGAACGATGCCGACGCGTACGCGCTCGAGGTCACCCAGCGCCTGATGGCCGCAGGCATCAGGGCCGAGGCCGACACGCGGGCCGACAAGATCGGCTACAAGGTCCGCGAGCATTCCTTGCGCAAGGTCCCGCTCCTGCTCGCGGTCGGCGCGCGGGAGCAGGCCGAGCGCAAGGTGAGTCTGCGGCGTCTGGGCAGCACGGAGCAGACCGTGCTCGCGCTTGACGAGGCGGTCGCTTTGTGTCAGCGGGAATCGGTGCCCCCCGACGCATGACCGGTCCGTCGGCTCCGGGCGTGGCGCGCCCGGACGGGGCAGCGCCGGGAAGGTGTCGTTCACGGGTCGCTCAGCGGAGGCGGGGCGGCCCCTTTGGTGTAGCAACGGAGGATTTTCGACCCATATGGCAACGGCCGCGCAGCAGGAAGATTATCGCGTCAACTACCGGATCGAGGCACGCGAGGTTCGTCTGATCGACTCACAAGGCACCATGATCGGCATCGTGCCGCTCAGGGAAGCTTTGGCCAGGGCCGAGGAGGCCGGCCTCGACCTCGTCGAGATCTCTCCGAACGCGACGCCGCCGGTATGCAAGATCCTCGACTACGGCAAGTTCAAGTACGAGGCCCAGAAGAAGGCCAACGCCGCCCGGAAAAAGCAGCGCGTCATCGAGATCAAGGAGATCAAGATGCGCCCGGGCATCGACGACAACGACTACGCCATCAAGATGCGCAAGGTGCGCGAGTTCATCGAGGAAGGCGACAAGGTCAAGATCACGATGCGCTTCCGTGGCCGCGAGATGGCGCACCAGCACCTGGCCATGGATATCCTCGAGAAGATCCGCACCGAGGTCGCCGACATCGCCAAGGTCGAGCAGATGCCGAAGCTCGAAGGCCGGCAGATGATCATGGTGCTGGCACCGACGAAGTAAGCCGCACCCCTCGCCATGCTGCCGCCGGACAGGCCGTGCCTTGCGGCTGAGGGTGATTCCATGCCCCGCTGCTGCGCCGAGCTGCTCTGCCTCCTGCGGCTCAGCGAGGTGGCGCTGGCCGATCCCGAGCCCGAAGCGGGCCTGTGCGCCATGGCCGGCGAGCTCGCGCGCCTCGCCACGGTGAGCTGGGTCCGGGTGGCGCTGGCGGAAGACGGCCGGCAGCTCCGCGACATCGTTCATGCCGGGCACCAGCGTGCGCCTGCCGGACGGGCGCGCGCTATGGCCATCGTGCGCGCCATGGCCGAGCAGGCCATCGTGCAAGGAACCGATCCCGCTGCTGCACCGGACGATAGCTGGGCCGTCGTCCCGATCCTGGTCGGAGAGCGCGCCTTGGGCGTGCTGGAGGTGGGCCTGCGCAGCGCTCCGCCGCTCGATGCCTGGTCCGAGCACGTGCTCTGGGCCGCCACCGATCTCATGGCGCTCCTGCTGCTCGGCCGGCGCGGCGAGACCGCGACCGGGCGGGACGGGGAGCTGCGCCTCACCCGGCGCCAGCGGGACGTGCTGTTCGAGCTGGTCGAGCGCGGTGCCTCGAACGAGGAGATCGCCGACCGGCTGGGCCTCAGCGCCCGCACGGTGAAGATCCACCTTCAGGCCGCGTATCGCCGGCTCGGCGTGCGCAGCCGGGGCGAGGCGATCCGCCTCGTCCTGACCCGGCACGCCGGCTGGCTGGCCTCCGAGCGCGAGCGGCGGCAGAATCCCGCGACGGCGCGAGCCACCTCCAGAAGCCGCTCCGAGGATCATTCATGAGCCGATCATCCGACTTGGCAGCCCTTCTCCGGCAGGCCGGGCTGCCGGACGATCTCGGGGCGCTCGACGCCCTCCTGGCCGGCACCCTGGCCGCACCTCCCGCCCGCGAGCCCGATGCCTGGCTCGCCTTGATCGGCAGCGACCTGCCCGAGCCGCTCGTGGCGGCGCTGCGCGAGCGGCGCGAGCGCCTGCGCGGCGCCCCGCCGGCCGCGGCACCGGACCGCGCCGAGCGGCTGGCACGCTTCCGCGACGAGCTGCGCCGGCGCGGTGTCGACGGCTTCGTCCTGATGCGCACGGACGAGCACGGCAGCGAGTACCTGCCGGGCTATGCCGAGCGCGTCGCCTGGCTCACCGGCTTCACGGGCTCGGCCGCGACCGCGGTCGTGCTCATGGATCGGGCAGCCGTGTTCACGGACGGACGCTACACGGTGCAGATCGAGCAGGAGGTCGATCCCGCGCTGTTCGAGCGCCGGCACATCGTCGACGAGCCCCCCTCCCGCTGGCTCGAGCAGCATCTGCCGCAAGGAGCCCGGCTCGGCTACGATCCCTGGCTCGCGAAGCGCGCCGAGGTCCAGCGGCTGGAAGCCGTGGCCGCGGCCAAGGATGGCACCTTGGTGTCGCTCGATCCCAACCCGGTGGACGCGATCTGGACCGACCGCCCGCCGCGGCCCATAGCCCCCGTGCACCTCCACGACGAGCGCTACGCCGGCGAGAGCAGCGCTCATAAGCGCGAGCGAATGGGCAAGGCCGTGGGCGAGAAGGGGGCGGACGTGCTCCTGCTCACGGCGGCCGATTCCATCGCCTGGCTCCTCAACGTCCGCGGCGGCGACATCCCGTTCAATCCCCTGGTCCTGAGCTACGCGCTCCTCGGCCGGGACGGTACCTGCCGCTGGTTCGTGGACCCGCGCAAGCTGCCCAAGGGCCTCGCCCTGCCCAACGCGGTCGCGGTCGAGCCGGTCGACGGCTTCGTGACGGCGCTCGATGCGCTCGGCCGCGCAGGGGCCAAGGTCCTGGTCGATCCGACCTCGGCGCATGTCGGCTTCCTCGAGCGGCTGAAGGCGGCCGGAGCCAGGCTGATCGAGGGCGAGGACCCTTGCGTTCTCGCCAAGGCACAGAAGAACCCGGTCGAGATCGAGGGTGCGATCGACGCGCAGCGCCGCGACGGCGCCGCCGTCGTGCGCTTTCTCGCCTGGCTCGACGATCGGCCGCTCGACGGCAGCCTCGACGAGCTCGGGGCAGCGGCGCGGCTGGCGCAGGAGCGCGCGAAGGACCCGCTCTTCCGCGGCCCGAGCTTCGAGACGATCTCGGCCCACGGCCCCAACGCCGCCCTGCCCCACTACCGCTCGACCCCTTCGACCAACCGCCCGCTCACCGGCGGCACGCTCTATCTCGTCGACAGCGGCGCCCAGTATCTCGACGCCACCACCGACATCACCCGCACGGTGGCGCTGGGCACGCCCGGCGAAGAGATGCGCGAGCGCTTCACCCTCGTGCTCAAGGGCATGATCGCGATCTCGCTCGCCGTCTTCCCGGAAGGCACCACCGGTGCCCAGATCGACGCCTTCGCCCGGCTGGCGCTCTGGCGGCACGGGCTCGACTTCGACCACGGCACCGGCCACGGCGTCGGCTCCTATCTTTGCGTCCACGAGGGCCCGGCGCGGATCAGCAAGCTCGGCACGGCCCGGCTCGAGCCCGGCATGATCCTCAGCAACGAGCCCGGCTACTACAAGCCGGGTGCTTACGGCATCCGGATCGAGAACTTGGTCGCGGTCGAGCCGCGCGAGAAGCCCGAAGGCGGCGAGCGCAAACTTCTGGGCTTTCGCACGCTCACCCTCTGCCCGATCGACCGCCGCCTGATCGAGCCGGCGCTGCTCACGGCCGAGGAGCGCTCCTGGCTCGACGCCTACCACGCGCGCGTGCGCGAGGAGCTCCTGCCGCTCGTGGGCGAGGCCGGCCCCTGGCTCGAGGCGGCGACGGCCCCGCTCTGACGGGGCGCTTCAAGGCAGCCCGCGCAGCCGTGCCATGAGGAGGGCGTCGACGTAGCTTCCGTCGCGATAGGCGTAGGCGCGCATCACCCCTTCGCGTGCGAAGCCGAAGCGCTCGTAGAGCGCTATGGCGCGGGTGTTGTCGGTGTAGACCGTGAGCTCCAGCCGGCGCAGGTCCAGCCAGTTGTCGGCCGCGTCGATCAGGGCCGCGAGCAAGACCCGGCCGATGCCCTTCCCCTGCCAGGCCTCGGCGACGCCCATGCCGAGCACGGCCGCGTGCCGCCGTCGGCCGGTGGCGCGGTGCAGGCCGCCATTGCCGACCACCTTGCCGCCGAGCTCGCCCACTAGCAGCAGGTCGTCGGCACTCAGGCCCTGCAGCCAGCGCCGTGTCTCCTCGAGGCTCTGGTAGGGCAGCCGCAGCGTGCCCCAGCGATAGCTCGCCTCGTTGGCGAGGGCGCACAAGGCCTCGGCGTCGTCGAGGCGCGCAGCGCGCAAGATCAGGCCAGCGGGCGCCTCGACCAAGCGGTCGCCTCAGCCGTCGGAGAGGTTCGGGAACAGGCGCCCGAGCCGCGCGGCGACGGCCTGCCTCCAGCCCGAGAGCAGGACCTCGGCGCGCTCGATCACGAGATAGAGGCGGGGATGACGCTCGGCCAGCCGCGCCAGCAGTCGCTCGGCCCAGGCCGTGTACCGCGAGAGGATCAGCAGGCCGATCACGATGAACAGCACCCCCTGCAGGATCGGCAGGAACAGCCCGAGCACGCCCAACGCCAGAAAGCCGTAGCCGAGCCCGATCGCCATCAGTCGTCCCATCATCGCCCCGCCAAGCTGAGCCAGTCGGCCTCGCTCAGGACCTTTACCCCGAATTCCTGCGCCTTGGCGAGCTTCGATCCGGCCTCCGCCCCCGCCACGACGTAATCCGTGCTCCGGGAAACCGAGCCCGCGACCTTGGCGCCGAGCGCCTCGGCCCGCGCCTTGGCTTCCGCACGGGTCATCCGCTCGAGGCTGCCGGTGAACACGATCGTCTTGCCGGAGAGCGGCGAGGTGGAGGTCTTCACGGCAGCCACGGGCTCGATGGTGAGCTCGGCCGCGAGATCCTCGATCGCCTCGATGTTGTGCGGCTCCTTGAAGAAGTCGGCGAGCTGCTCGATCAGCGCCGGACCGACGCCGTCGATCACGTCGAGCTCGGCCTTCGCCTCCTCGTCGCCTCGTGCCAGCGCCAGCATGGCGTCGCGCCAGCGCTCGTAGGTGCCGTAATGGCGGGCCAGCATCCGGGCATTGACCTCGCCCACGAAGCGGATGCCGAGCGCGTAGATGAAGCGGTCGAGCGGGATCGTCCGCCGTGCCTCGATCGCCTCCTTGAGCTTCTGCACCTTCCGCGCCGCCCAGCCCTCGAGCTTGGCGAGGGCCCTCAGCTTGCTCTCGTCGCGGGCGAGGCGGAAGAGGTCGACCGGACTCTTCACGAGCCCGGCAGCGAGGAGCTGCGGCACCTGTTTCCTGCCCAGCCCCTCGATGTCGAAGGCGTTCCTGGAGACGAAGTGCCTGAGCCGCTCGGCGAGCTGGGCCGGGCAGATCAGGCCGCCCGTGCAGCGCCGGATCGCCTCGCCCTCGGGCCGGACGGCGAGCGAACCGCACTGCGGGCAGTGGTCGGGGAAGACGAAGGGCACCGTGCCTTCCGGTCGCCGGCCCGCCACCACCGCCACCACCTGTGGGATCACGTCGCCCGCGCGCTGGATCACGACCGTGTCGCCGACCCGGATGTCCTTGGCCTCGATATAGTCCTGGTTGTGGAGTGTCGCCCGGGAGACGACGACACCGCCCACCGTGATCGGCTCGAGCTCGGCCACGGGTGTGAGCGCCCCGGTGCGGCCGACCTGGATCGTGATCGCCTTCACCACCGTCTCGGCCTGCTGCGCGGCGAACTTGTGGGCGATGGCCCAGCGTGGCGCCCGGCCGACGAAGCCCAGGCGCTCCTGCAGGTCGATCCGATCGATCTTGTCGACGACACCGTCGATGTCGTAGGGCAGCGCATGGCGCCGCTCGCCGATGGCGCGATGATATTCCAGGAGCTCCTCGACGCTGGCGCAGCGCCGGGCTTCGGGGTTCACCCGAAAGCCCATGGCCTTCAGGCGCTCGAGGAAGCCGCTGTAGGTGCCCCGGATCGGCGGATCGGCCTCGCCCCAGCCATACGCGAAGAAGCGCAGGCGCCGGCTCGCGGTGATCCTGCTGTCGAGCTGGCGGAGCGAGCCGGCCGCGGCGTTCCGCGGGTTCATGAAGGGTGGCTCGCCCGCGGCCTCGCGGCGCTCGTTCAAGCTGAGGAAATCCGGCCGCTCCATGAACACCTCGCCCCGGACCTCGAGCACGGCCGGCGGGTCGGCGACGGCGAGGCGCTGCGGGATGTCGCGGATCGTGCGCACGTTCGCGGTCACGTCCTCGCCCACCGTGCCGTCGCCGCGCGTGGCGCCGCGCACGAGCAGCCCGTTCTCGTAGCGGAGCGAGCAGGAAAGCCCGTCGATCTTGGGCTCGGCCACGAAGTCGAGCGGGACATCGGCCGGCAGGTTGAGGAAGCGGCGGATGCGCGCCACGAACTCGCGCAGGTCCTCCTCGGTCATGGCGTTGTCGAGCGAAAGCATCGGCACGGTGTGGACCACCTTGCCGAACGCCTCGACCGGGGCGGCGCCGACGCGCAGCGAAGGGCTGTCGGCCCGGATCAGCGCCGGGAAGCGCCGTTCCAGCGCCGCGTTGCGGGCGCGGAGATGGTCGTACTCGGCATCCGAGATTTCCGGTGCCGCGTCGCGGTAGTAGAGCCGGTCGTGGCGGGCGATCTCTTCCGCGAGCCAGGCGAGCTCGGCCGCGGCCTCCTGCTCGCTCAGCGCCTCCACCGGCCGCTCGAAGGTCTCTGGCCTCTTCATCCGGCCACCCCTGCCACGCGCATCAGGCTCTCCGCTGCGGCGCGGGCGGCGTCCGTGACCTCGGCCCCGGCCAGCATGCGGGCGATCTCGTCGCGCCGCTCGCTCGCCTCGAGCTCGCGCACCGCCACGCGCGTCCTCCCACCCTCGACATGCTTGCTGACGCTGCACTGGTGATCGGCGCAGGCCGCCACCTGCGGCGCATGGGTCACGACCAGCACCTGCCGCTCGAGGCCGAGCCGCGCCAAGCGCTCGCCCACCGCCGCGGCGGTCGCCCCGCCGATCCCGGCGTCGACCTCGTCGAAGATCAGGGTGCCGGCCGAATCGAGCCGGGCCAGCACCACCTTCAGCGCCAGCATGAAGCGGCTGAGCTCGCCGCCGGATGCGATCTTGCCGATGGGACCGAAGGGCTGGCCGGGGTTCGTGCTGACCTCGAACGCCACCCGCTCCGCCCCCTCCGGGCCCCATTCCTCCTCGGGCAGCGGCTCGAGCCGCACGCGCACCCTCGCCCGCTCGAGCTTCAGAGGCGGCAGCTCGGCCATGACCGCCTCGGCCAGCTTCGCCGCCGCCTCGGCACGCGCCTGCGAAAGCACTCTCGCGGCATCGCGATAAGCGGCGCGCGCCGCCGCCACCTCGCGCTCGGCCGCCTCCACCTCCCCGGCCCCGGCGTCGATCCGCTCGAGCAGGGTCCGCGTCTCGGCGAGGAGATCCGGCAGCGCATCCACCGGGACACGGTGCTTGCGCGCCGCGTCGCGCAAGGCGAACAGCCGCTCCTCGACCGCCTCAAGCGTGCCGCTGCCGTCCTCGAGGCCGCGCAGCGCGCTCTCGATCACGGCTTCGGCCTCGCCGACCTCGACCAGCGCCCGGCCGAGCGCTGCCACCGCAGGCTCCAGGAGCTCGGGCGCCATGCCGGCGCTGCGCTCGAGCTTGCGCTCGGCGGCACCCAGGCGCTCCAGCGCCCCGCCATTGCCGCTCACGGCCGCGAGCGCCTCGCCGAGCGCCGTCATCAGCTTCTCGCGGTTCATGAGGCTCTGCCGGCGCAGCGCCAGCTCCTCCTCCTCGCCCGCCTTGGGATCGAGGTCGGAAAGCTCGCGCTCGCGATGGCGCAGATAGTCCTCCTCGCGCTGGGCGGTGGCGAGCTGCTCTTTGAACTCGGCCAGCCGGCCGGCAGCTTTGCGCCAGGCGGCATGGGCCGTGCGCACCTGGGCCACGAGCGGGCCGAGCCCGCCGAACGCGTCCAGGATGCCGCGATGCGCCTGCGGGTTCATGAGGCCGCGCTGCTCGAACTGGCCGTGAACCTCGACCAGCAGCTCGCCGACCTGCCGCAGGAGCGCCGTGCTCACCGCCGTGTCGTTGACGAAGGCGCGGCTGCGGCCGTCGGCGGTGACGATGCGCCGCAGGATCAGCTCGCCCTCGAACGGGATGCCGTTGTCGTGGAGCAGGGCTTCCAGGGCCGCGGGCTCGTGCGGCTCGAACTCGGCCACGACCGAGCCCTGCTCGGCACCGCTGCGCACGAGGCCGCGGTCGCTGCGGCCGCCCAGCGCCAGGCCCAGCGCGTCCAGGATGATCGACTTGCCGGCCCCGGTCTCGCCCGTGAGCGCGGTGAGGCCGGCACCGAAGCCGAGCTCGAGGCGCTCGATCAGGACGATGTCGCGGATCGACAGGCTTCTCAGCATGGCGCGCGACCGCCGGGCTCCCGGCTGCTCAGAACAGGCGGCTCAGCCAGGAGCCGCTCCCGCTCCTGCCGGGCTCGAGGTTCTCGCCCTTCAGAAGAGCGTAGGAACGCTGGTACCACTCGCTGCCCGGGAAGTTGTAGCCGAGCACGGCCGCGGCCTCCTGCGCCTGCTGCTTCATGCCGAGCGCCAGATAGCTCTCGGTCAGACGGTGCAGCGCCTCCGGCACGTGTGTCGTGGTCTGGTAGTTCTGGACCACGTTCTGGAAGCGGTTGATGGCGGCGAGCCAGAGCTTCCGGCGCTCGTAGTAGCGGCCGACCTCCATCTCCTTGCCGGCGAGATGGTCGCGGACGAGGTCGATCTTGAGCTTGGCGTCCGCTGCGTACTGGCTCTCCGGGTAGCGCCGGACCAGCTCGCTGAACGTATCGAGCGCCTTCTGCGTCATCTCCTGGTCGCGGCCGACGTCGGAGATCTGCTCGTAGTAGCACAGGCCCATGAGGTAATGGGCGTAAGGCACGTCCTTGCTGCCGGGGTGGAGGTCGATGTAGCGCTGCGCGGCGCCGATCGCCTCGTCGTACTTGTTGGCCTGATAGTAGGCGAAGGCCGCCATCAGCTCACCGCGCGTCGCCCACTGCGAGTAGGGATGCTGCCGCTCGACCTCCTCGAACGCCTTGGCGGCCGCCTCGTAATTGCCCTGGTCGAGCTTCTGCTGACCCTGGCGGTAGAGTTCCTCGGGCGGCTGGTCGGGAAGCCGGTCGTCGTCGAGCTTGCCGCTGGCACAGCCCGCGAGCAGCAGGAGAACGGCGCCCGCCGCCAGGGAAAGACGGCGCGCCCCATGGAGCGCTGCAGACGAAGACGGCCTCGAATACATCCACTTGACCCAGCTCAGGAGATCATCCGCTCGCTCGATACGCGCTGCCTTGCCGCCCGGGCGAACCAATGGGTAGAGTGCGGCAGCCGTTCTGCGCGGCAACCATAGCCAAGGGAGGCCCAGACCGCCAGCACGGCAAGGATGTGGCCCAGGCCCGCACGCATCGCAAGGCCGTCGGCGAACGGTGCCGCGGACGGACATGGGCGGCCTCGCCCTGCCGCCCGCCTCAGCCGAGCCCGTCGATGATCCCGAGCAAGGGGCGCCACTCCTCGCGCACGGCCCGAACGGCCTGGCCGTCCACGTCGAAGATGCCGAGTCCCGAGACGGCGAGCTCGCCGTAGATCGCGCGGTCGCCGAGCCGGGCGGCGATGGGCTGGCGCAGGCGCTCGAGGAAAGCCTCGAGCCGCTGCGTCGCCTTGGAGCGCGGCCGCAGCCGGTTGGCGACGAGGGCGATGCTCTTGCGGCCCTTGCGGACCGGCTTCAGCTCGTCGAGCCGCTCGAGGAAGCGGGCCGTACTGCCCTCGTCGAAGACCGAGGCCAGCACCGGCACGACGACGAGGTCGGCCGCCTGGATCAGTTCGGCCACGTGCCGCATTTTCAGGTTGGCGGGCGCATCGATGATCAGGCGCTCGATGGCGTCCGGAACCTCGCCCGCATCCTTGCGCCAGTCGAGCGGCGTGATGGGCCTGGCGCGATCGCCGCGCAGCGAGAGCCACGACAGGCTGGAGCGCTGCCGGTCGACCTCGGCGAGCCCGGTGGCGAAGCCGCCGGCGGCGAAGGCCGAGGCCAGGTTGGTGGCGATCGTGGTCTTGCCGCAGCCGCCTTTGACGTTGGTGACGAGAACCCGCAGCATCCTTCCCCCGCGCCTCCCCTTTGCCGCCCCCGCGTCAGTTCTCCCAGAAAGGCTCCACGGCGCGAAACGCCTTCCACGCCCGCATCGCCTCGGGCTCGCGCTCGCCGGCCTGACGCAGATGCCAGCCGATCACCTGTCCGGCGCCGAGCGCCGCGTCCTTCGGCTCGAAGCCGGACCGGGCGTGCTCGAGCACGTCCCGGGCCAGCCTCTCGGCCACCGCGACGTCGTTCAGGTGCCCCAGGATGTCCTGCATGCGGGCCGTTACCTTGCGGAAGCGCTCCACGCGCTTCTCGGGGAAGAGCGAGCCGAAGAACTCGGCGCCGTAGCGCAGCTTCTTGAAGGCGATGCGCAGCTCGTGCCGCCGCTCCGGGTCCAGCCGGGCGAAGCCGCGTCCTTTCTTGCGCACCCGGCGGTGCCGCTTCTCGAGGATGGCGGCGGCGAAGCCCGCGACCGGCTGCCGCTGCACGAGGAGGACGTCGACATCGGCCCCCTGCCGCCAGCCGCGTCGCGCCACCCAGCAGGCGAGCCGCAGCGCCAGGGAGCCGTAGCGGTCGGATGCGAGCGCCTCGCGGACGACCCGCTGCGCCTCCTGCCGGCGCTCCGCCGCGGCGGCCGCGAACGCCGCCAAGGCCGGATCGTCGGGACGAGCAGCGCACACCGGGGCCATGATCTCGCTCGCGAGCACGTCGAGATCCCGCGCCGGCCCCAGCGATCCGAGAAGCCAGCGCAGCTCCTCGTTCCATCCGGCCCGCACCTCCTCGCCGAGCGCCGGCCTGAACAGGCTCATGGCCGAGCGCAGGCGGCGGAGCGCCACGCGAAGCTGATGCAGGCCCTCGGGGTCCCGGCCGTCGCGTGCCGCCGCCTCGTTGTCGATCCAGTGCCGCAGGCACGCCCCGAGCACGGTCTGGAGCGCGTCGTCGACCAGCATGTCCGGGCTCAGCGTCACCGGCCGGGCCTTGCGCCAGGGTGGCGGGCTGTCGGTCGCGAGCATGTAGCCGCGCGTGGCCTTGTCGAGGGCCAGAAGACGCAAGGGCACCAGCTCGTGCATCGCCTCGGCGAGCTCGAACAGCGCCCTCGGGTCGCCCTGCTTCAGCTCGAGCTCGACCTCGCGGATCGGCGCCTCGCGCTCGCCCGCCCTGACGGCGCCGCGATCGAGGGCGACCTCGATCTGCGCCGGGATGCGGCTGCCGTCGACCCACTCGACCACGAGCGCCTGACGTCGGAAGCGCGTCTCGAACACCGGCGTCAGCTCGTCCGGGAGAACGAGGCCGGTGAGCTCGCGCACGGCGGGATCGGTGAAGGCGGCGAGCCGCGGCGTGCCGTCCGGCAGCTCGACCTCCCACTCGCCCCGGCGCGTCGCCGCCCCTTCGCCGGTACCCTCGGTCTTGAGGGTCTGAACGAAGCTCCTGCCGTTCTGCCGGACCCGGAGCGCCAGCTTGCGGCGGCCGAGGCGATGGTCCTGCGTGTCGTAATAGGTCGTGACGAGCTGGCGGGAGCGGATCGTGCTGCGGGCATGCTCGCGCAGGAGCGGACTCGCGAGCAGCTTCTCCATGGCGTCCGTGGTCGTCTCGAGCTTGAGCTCGACCTCCAGCGGCGGCGAGTCGGGCAAGGCGAGGCTCCTCGATCGGATCGGCTCGACTGATGTAGATCAATGCATACGGGTCGGCGATTCGGTTGTTATCGGGCGGACATCGACGACAGGAAAGGGGGAGTGGGGCCGCATGTTCAAGGATCTCCTCGTCCATATCGATCGTGGCGCAGCGGCGCAGCACCGGCTCGAGGTGGCGCTGACGCTGGCCGAGAGGTTCGAGGCGCATCTGACGGCGCTCTACCTGGTACCCGAGCCGTTCGTCCCGGCCATCGTCGGCATGCCGATTCCGGCCGATCTCCTGCAGGAGCAGCTCGCCCAGGCCGAGCGCGAGGCCGATCAGGTGCTCGCCGCCGCGCGCGAGGCCGGGCAGCGCCGCGGCATCGCCCTCACGACTCGCCGCGAGACCGGCATGCTCGACCGGCTGCCCGTGATGCTGGCCCGCCAGGTGCGGCATGCCGATCTCGTCATCATGGGCCAGCCCGACCCCGACGTGAACGGCGTCGACGACGCGCTCCTGGTCGAGGCCGCGTTCATGGACAGCGGCCGGCCGGCGCTGGTGATCCCCTATATCGGCGCGCACACCATGCCGCCCCGGCGCATCATCGTGGCCTGGGACGGCTCACGCGAGGCGGCCCGTGCCGCCAACGACGCGCTGCCCTTCCTGCGTCTCGCTCAGGAAGTCACGGTGCTCGTCGTCGACGCCAACGAGCGCCGGGCCTATCTCGGGGAGCAGCCGGGGGCCGACATGGCGGCCCACCTGGCACGTCACGGCGTGCGCGTCGAGGTCAGGCAGGCGCAGAGCGGCGGGCTCGGCATCGGCGACGTGATCCTGTCCACGGCGAGCGACGAGGGCGCGGATCTTCTGGTGATGGGCGGCTACGGCCATTCCCGCCTGCGGGAAATGATCGTGGGCGGCGTCACCCGCCACCTGCTCGAGCACATGACCGTCCCGGTCCTTCTGTCGCACTGAGCCGCAAGGCTCCTGCCGGATCAGCGCGGTGCCGGCGCCGGCGGTGTCGGCGCCCGCTGGGCGAGGTAGGCCTCGAGCGCCGCTCGGCGCTCCTCCGCCGTCCTCAGCCGTTCCATCAGGTCCGTCGCGGCGGGCCGGGCGCAGGCATTCTTGACCTTAGCCAGTTCCTCGTCGAGCTCGCGGCTCCGCGTCGCGAGGCTCGTGTTCTCGGCCAGGAGCCGGTCGCGCTCGGCCAGAAGTGCTGTCTGCGCGCTCCCGTCCGGGCTCGCCGCCTGGCCCTTGGCCGCGGCGAGCGCCTGCTCCAGCTCGTCGCGCTGCGTCTTGATCCGGGCGAGCTCGGCGGCCAACCGGTCGCGCTCCTCGTTACCGGCGACCATGCCCGCGCCCGTCCCTTGCGCGCCCGGCGTCCGCTCCAGCGTCGCGATCCGGCCTTTTGCCTCCTCGAGCTCGGCGGCCAGCTTCGCCCGCGTCCGCTCCGCACTCTCGAGCTGGGTCGTCAGGAGAGCCTCCTTGGCGCGGGCGGTCTCGAGCTCGGCGGCGATCGCGCGCTTCTCGACCTCGAGCGCCGACCGCGCCTCGTCCAGGGTGCCCGCCTCGGTCCGGCGCTCGCTGCGCGCGGCCTCGAGGGCGGCGCGCAGCCGCTCGTTCTCGCGCCGCATCTCGGCGAGCGCCTCCCCGTCCCCGGCCGGATCGGCGACCCGGTCGTGGCCGCTCGCCATCGCCACCTGCTCGCGATAGAAGCGGTAGCCCAGAACGAGGCCGGCGGTCGAGACGACGGCAAGGCCGAGGCAGATCAGGAACACGGCGAAGAGAGCGAGCTGCGCCCGACGGGTGAAGGTGACGAAGCGTCCGCCGCCCGGCCGTCGCTCGTAGAGCAGACGGTCCACGAACAGCGCGTTGGAGCGCCGGGTGGCGCTCTTCTGCTCCCGTGTGGTCATGATGTTTCCTCGGCCGTCCTCGCGGGACCGCCGGTTTCGGCACCGCGCGGTCGTCCACGGCTCCGGGTCGAGCGCCCGGACCTTGCGGCCACAGTATGGGCCGGCATCGCGCCCGCGGCAATCTTTGGACGCCTTAAGCGGCAGAACGAGGTGAAGATTTTCTCTCAAGAGAGGAAAGCGGGTGCGAATCTCGACCGGGCTGCGCTGGCGGAGACGGTCGTGACAGGCTCCACGGGCTCGGACAGCCGCCAGGCGGCGGGATCGGCCAGAAGCCGGCACAGGAGCGTCCGCCGCAGGCCGGGGCCAGCGCCCCTGTGAACGTAGCGTGCCTCGAGCCGGGCCGGGATCAGGGCGATGTCGCCCAGCGCGTGCAGCGCCTCGCGCCGGGCCGGCTCGTCGGCGAAGCGCGCGCCCTCCGCCGGCTCCGCGGCGGTGCGGGCGGCGGCGAGCTCGCGCTTCGTGGCCTCGGGCGAGAAGGCGAAGCGGAACGGCGGCCGCACCGCGCCGCGGCCGTGCTCGATCACGATCTCGAGCCCGTCCGCGGGCTCGAGGCGCACGAAGGCGTCGCCCTGCGCGACGCTCACCGGCCGCAGAACCTCGAGTCGCGGCACGGGCAGATCCTGCTCGACCGTGCCGGCGCACTCGATCAGGCGCACGAACGGGAGCGCGCTTCCGTCCATGGCCGGCAGCTCGGGCCCGCTGATCTCGACGAGCGCGTTCGTGATCTCGCAGGCGACGAGCGCCGCCATCAGCCGCTCGACCATGCGCACGCTCGTCCCCGGCCGCTGGCCGAGGCTGGTACCCAAAGGAGCCTCCATCATCCGGTCGAGATGCGCCGGGATCGGCTCGGAGCCGGGGCGATCGACGCGGCGGAACCGGATGCCGGAGCCCTCGGCCCCAGGGCGAAGCGTGAGGCCGATGCGGGCGCCGCTGTGGAGACCGACACCACCGCAACCGATCACGTGACGAAGCGTTTTCTGCCGCTGCATCCTCGCGAACCAAGGCTCGTTGTGCTTCGGGTTCCGCCGCGTCCTTTCCCAGCCGCTTGCCCACGGCGCTTCAGGATGGATCGATGCCTGCCCCGGCGGCCCGCGACGCCGGCGCACCTTTTGCCGGAGCCTCGGGACGACACCGCCCGCCATGCTCTTCGCAGAGCATGGCGGGCGGGGCAAATCACATCGTCTGACCGATTGTTGCAGAGCAGAGTTAAAGCGATACCTTAACTCAGGCCTCAGCCCTCGACGCGTTCGCGGCGCAGAAAGGAGGGGATGTCGCCGATCTCGTCGAGAGCACCGGACAGAGGTGCGGGGCCGCTCGCGACCGGCCGGAACGGGCGGTCGCTGAGCCGGGGCGCCTGCCGCTCGCCGCCCCGGTCCGCCGCCCCGCCTCCGCTGCGCGCGAAGGCGAACTCCTTGACGCGGTCGAACAGGTTGAGCGGGCGTTCCTCGTTGCGCGCAGCCGAGCGATAGGAAACGTCCGCGGCGGGAGCAGGAGCGGCATCCATCGCTTCGGCCGCGGGCGCCGCCGCTTCCTGGGCAGGTGCCGGGGTGAAGGCGGCCGCCGCCTCGGCCAGCTCCGGCCGCGGCTGCTCCGGCGCCGCCGCGGCCCTGAGATGCACGGCCGGGCTCACCTCGCCGGGCCGGCGGACGGGAGCTTTGGCGGCGCCGGGGAACGGCACGGCCTGCACCCGCTGCGGCTGGAAGCGGAACGGACCGGCGGTGGCGCGCGCGGGCTCGGGTTGGGGCTCGGCCACGCTGGCCTGCGCCACGGCCGGCCGCTCCTGCGGCAGGTCGATGCCGGTCGCCACGACCGAAACCCGCATCCGGCCCTGCATCGAATCGTCGAAGGTCGAGCCGAAGATGATGTTGGCGTTGGGGTCGACCTCCTCGCGGATGCGGTTCGCCGCGGCGTCGACCTCGTAGAGGGTCATGTCGAGGCCGCCGGTGATGTTGATCAGCACGCCCCGCGCCCCCTTCATCGACACGTCGTCGAGGAGCGGGTTCGAGATCGCGGCCTCGGCGGCCTCGATGGCGCGCCGCTCGCCCTCGGCCTCGCCCGTGCCCATCATCGCCTTGCCCATCTCGGACATGACGGTGCGGATGTCGGCGAAGTCGAGATTGATCAGACCCGGCATCACCATGAGGTCGGTGACGCCGCGCACGCCCATGTGCAGGACCTGATCGGCGAGGCGGAAGGCCTCGGCGAAGGTGGTGCGCTCGTTGGCGAGCCGGAACAGGTTCTGGTTCGGGATGACGATCAGGGTGTCGACGTACTGCTGCAGCTCGGCGAGGCCCGCCTCCGCGAGCCGCATCCGATGGGCACCTTCGAAGTGAAACGGCTTCGTGACGACCGCAACCGTGAGGATGCCCTGCTCGCGCACGGCGCGCGCGATCACCGGGGCGGCGCCGGTGCCGGTGCCACCGCCCATGCCGGCGGTGATGAACACCATGTGGCTGCCGGAGAGCTGGTCGAGGATCTCGTCGAGCGCCTCTTCCGCCGAGGCGCGGCCGACCTCGGGCCTGGCACCTGCACCGAGGCCGTGGGTGACGGTGTGGCCGAGCTGGATCTTGCGGTCGGTCAGGCAATTGGCGAGCGCCTGCGCATCGGTGTTGCAGGCGACGAACTCCACCCCCTCGAGGTGCGAGGTGATCATGTTGTTGACGGCGTTGCCGCCGGCACCGCCGACGCCGACAACGGTGATCTTGGGCTTCAGCTCGTGTGTGACGGGCAGACTGAGATTGATTGTCATATTCTCCTCCACAGGCACATCCCGACCGTTTTCGGTTCGGGCTGCAACCGCGAGGCCGGGGGCAAGGACCGGCCGCGCGGATCGAAAACCGTCAGAAATTCTCTTTGAACCACTGGCCCAGACGGGCCAGCCGGCTGGACAGAATCGAGACCTCGATCTGCTCGCTCCAGCCGAGACCACCATCGTCGCCGAGCGTCAGCCCCACGGCCCCGGCCGCGGCGGCACAGCAGGGCGTATCCTCCATGCGGCCGGGCGGTGCCTGCAGGGCACCCGGCCGGCCGCAGCGGGCGGGCAGACGAAACATCTCCTGGACCAGTTCCTCGATCCCCTCGAGCTGGCTGCCACCGCCAGTCAGCACGATCGAGCGGGGCGGCCGCGCCGCCAAGAGCTCGTCATGCTCCTGCAATCGTTTCTGAGCCAAGAGGAGCGTTTCTTCAACCCTTGCCCGCACGATCTCCGTGACCCGCGTGCGGGGCACCTCGCCCGTCGGCAGATCGGCGTGATCACCCAGGAGCGGGACCTCGATCCGGGTATTGTCGTCGCAGGCCCGGAACTGCACGCTGCCGAACAGATTCTTGATCCGCTCCGCGTGCTGCCGGCTGGTCGAGAGGCCATAGGCCAGATCGCCGGTGACGTGATCGCCGCCATAGGGCACCTGCTCGACGAGGGTGAGGCGGCCGCCGGCGAAGCAGGCGAGCCCCGTGATGCCGCCGCCGAGCTCGATGACGAGGCAGCCGCGCTCGAGTTCGTCCTCGGCGAGGCAGGCGAGACCGGCCGCGTAGGAGGCGCAGACGATGCCCTTGACCTCGATGTGGCAGCGCTCGAGGCAGGCGAGGAGGTTGCGCAAGGCCGTGCCGGTGGCCATCACGAGATGGGCCACGATCTCGAGCCGCTGGCCCGAGAGCCCGCACGGATCCTTGAGCGGCCGGCCGCCGTCGATCGTCACCTCGAGCGGGACGACGTGCAGCACCTCGCGCTCCGGCGTGGACACGGCACGGCGCGCGCGGTCGAGCAGCAGCCGGATGTCGCTCTCGGCGACGGCGCGGCCGTGGAGCTGGCTCGCCACGCGGACATAGGTCGACTGCGGCCGCCCCCCGCTCACCGCCAGCACGATCTCGCGCAAGGTCTCGCCGGCCTGCTGCTCGGCCTCGTGCAAGGTGGCGAGAATCGCCGTCTCCGCGGCCTCCGCGTCGACGATCTCGCCGGCCTTGATCCCCTCGGCGAGCTGGTAGCCGCGGCCGATGAGCTGCACGCCGCGCCCCGGCCGTGGCCGGGCGATGTAGCAGCAGAGCTTGCTCGAGCCGATGTCGAGCACGCCGAACGCAGCACCTCGGCCCCAGGGGCCGCTGCCGACGAGGCTGCGCCAGGCGGAAGCGACGGCCTTGCTCATGCGCCCGGCCCCGTCTCGTGCTTCTCGAGGGCGTCGTTCGCGATCTGGACCGTGAGCCACTCCGGATTGCGCAGATCGATCGCGGTGATGGCGCGGCCCAGGATGGCCGAGGCGCGCTGCTCGGCCGCGAGACGGCGCCACGCCGCATCGGCACCTTCGGCCGGCAGCCGGACCTCGATGCGGCCATCGAGATAGATGTCCCAGCGCCGCTGACCGACCAGCCGGGCTCCGGTGACGTGCGGCGCCAGCTCGGGCTCCCGCACCACGAGCCGCAGCAGCTCCTCGGCGCGTGCCGGGGCACCGTCGCCGAACAGGAGCGGCAGGTGACGGAACCTGCCCGCGTTCTTGATGCGCACGACCTCACCCGCGTCGCTCACCAGCACCTGACGGCTTCCGTCGAGCCAGCGCGCGATCGGGCGGTGCTCCTCCAGTCGGATCCAGAGCGTGTCCGGCAAGCGCCGGCCGACGCTGACCGACCGTATCCAGGGCACATTCTCGACACGTTCTTTGAGCTCACCCAGATCAACCTGCAGTATAGGCTTTCCATAGTAAGGCTCAAGCGCCTTCTGTAGAATCTGCTCGTCCGCGAGCACCCGGCCCTCGCTGTAGACGCGGGTGACGACGAAGCCGGCACCGGCCGAGGCCTCCAAGAGCTGCCGGCTCATGCTCGCGGTGAAGCGCGCCATGGCGGGCGAGCGCCAGAGCGCTTCGGCGGCATAGCCTGCGAGACCGAGACCGACCACCGCGAGCACGGCCGAGCGCGCCCGCGTCGCCCAACGCCGCGGCGGCGGCCGCCGCAGGCTGGCCCGCGTCCGACGAGCGAGACGGTTCACGTGTCGCATCGCGCCCACCCCAGGAGCTGCTCGACCAGATCGGCGAAGCCGATTCCGCGAAACGCGGCCTGCTCCGGCACCAACGACAAGGGCGTCATGCCGGGTTGGGTGTTGACCTCGAGCAGGTAGAGCCCGTCCTCGCCTCGGTCCGGATCGAAGCGGAAATCGGCCCGGCTGACGCCGCGGCAGCCCAACGCGCGGTGCGCCGCGAGAGCCTGCTCCAGCACGCGCTCGTAGATCGCGGGCGCGAGGGGGGCCGGCACCAGATGCGAGGCGAAGCCCTCGGTGTATTTGGCGCGATAGTCGTAGAAGCCCTGGCTCGGGCGGATCTCGGTCACGGCGAGCGGCTCGTCGCCGAGCACGGCACAAGTCAGCTCGCGCCCCGGAATGTAGCTTTCGACCAGAAGGCGGCAGGTCGGGTCGATGTCGTTGCGGTCCGTGAGCGGGCGGAGATCGTCGTCGGGGACGATCACGACCCCCACGCTCGAGCCTTCGGCCGCGGGCTTGACCACGAACGGCGGGGCGATCGGCGGCTCCGCCAGGAGCGCTTCGAGCGTCGTCTCGACCCCTTCCGGGCAGCGCAGCCCGGCGCTCGCGAAGACGCGCTTCGCCATCGGCTTGTCCATGGCGAGCGCCGAGGCCAGCACCCCGGAGTGGGTGTAGGGGATCGCCATGAGGTCGAGCAGGCCCTGCACGCGCCCGTCCTCGCCGTAGCGGCCGTGGAGCGCGTTGAACACGACCTCGGGCCGGACCCGCTGCAGCACCTCTGGCAGATCCGTGCCGACGTCGATCCGGGTCACGGGCCAGCCTCGCTCCTCGAGGGCGCGGGCGCAGGCCTCGCCCGAGACCAGCGAGACCTCCCGCTCGGCCGAGCGCCCGCCCATGAGAACGGCCACACGCTTCTTCATGCCGCGAGCTCCATGGCCGTCCTCCTGCCGATCCGGACGATCTCCCAGTCGAGCTCGACCCCGCTCGTCTCGCGCACGCGCTGCCGCACGAGCTCGCCCAGAGCCTCGATCTCGGCGGCGCTGGCGCCGCCGGTGTTGATCAAGAAGTTGCAGTGCTTCTCGGAGACCATGGCCGCACCCAGACGCAGGCCGCGGCAGCCGGCGGCGTCGATGAGCTGCCACGCCTTGTGGCCGGGCGGGTTCTTGAAGGTGCTGCCACCGGTCGCGACCCGCAGCGGCTGCGCCGCCTCGCGCTCGGCCTTGATGGCGTCCATACGGGCCGAAATCGCCTCCGGGTCGCCCGGAACACCCTGGAATGCCGCCCGGACCACGATCCAGTCCGCAGGCAGAGCGCTCCGGCGATAGGCGAAGCCGAGCTCGGCGTTGCTCAGGCGGTGCAGCGCACCCTTGCGGTCCAGCGCCTCGGCCCAGAGCAGCCGGTCCTTGGTCTCGCCGCCGAAGGCACCGGCGTTCATCCGCACCGCCCCCCCGACGGTGCCGGGAATGCCGATCAGGAACTCGAGCCCGGCGAGGCCGGCGCGCTGCGCCTCCTGCGCCACCCGCTGATCGAGGGCGCCCGCCCCGGCGAGAATCGTCCCGCCCCGAGCCTCGACCTTGGCGAGCGGTCCGCCGAAGCGGATCACGACACCTTCGAGGCCGCCGTCGCGCACGAGCAGGTTCGAGGCGACCCCCATCGGCAGCACCGGCACGTCCTCGGGCAGCGCCTCCAGGAAGGCGGCGAGGTCGTCGGCATCGGCCGGCTGGAACACGAACTCGGCCGATCCGCCGACGCGAAGCCAGGTCAAGGGCGCGAGCGGCACGTTCCGGCGCAAGGTCCCGCGCAGCGGCGGCAGGGTATCGGCCCAGCTCTTGCTCATGCCTCGCCCGTCCCCTTCTCCTGCTCCGCGAGCCGCCCCGGCAGGGCGTGCGCCCATTGCGTGATGCTGCCGGCACCCAGGCAGACGACGAGATCCCCTGGATGAGCGATCTCTGCCACGAGCGGCACCAGATCGTCGAGGCCGTCGATGGCGCGCACGTCGCGATGGCCGTGGCGGCGGATGCCGTCCACGAGCGCATCGCGGCTCGCTCCCTCGATCGGCGCCTCGCCCGCAGCGTAGACCGGCGCCACCAGGACCGTGTCGGCATCGTGGAAGCAGGTGCAGAACTCGTCGAACAGGCTCGCGAGGCGGGTGTAGCGGTGCGGCTGGACCACGGCGATCACGCGGCCCTTGGTGCGCGCACGCGCGGTGCGTAAGACCGCCTTGATCTCGACCGGATGATGGCCGTAATCGTCGATGATGGCGACACCGTCGACCGTACCCGTGCGGGTGAAGCGGCGCTTGACACCCTCGAGGCCGGAAAGGGCCTGGCGCACCACCTCGTCCGGGATGCCGAGCTCGCGCGCCACGACGATGACGGCGAGCGCGTTCGAGACGTTGTGCAGGCCCGGCAGCGACAGGCGCACGCGCTCGAGCCGCCGCTCGCCCTCGCCGTTCTTGGCGCGGATGACGACGTCGAACACCTCGCCGTCGGCCTCGGCGACCGGCGGCAGGGCGCGCACGTCGGCCTGCGGGCTGAAGCCGTAGGTGACGACGCGCCGGTCGGTGATCCTGCCATAGAGAGCCTGGACCTCCGGGTGGTCGATGCAGAGTGCGGCGAACCCATAGAACGGCACGTGCTCGACGAAGGTGCGGAACGCCTCGCGCACGGCGTCGAAGCTGCCGTAATGCTCCATGTGCTCGGGGTCGATGTTGGTGACGACCGCGATCGTGGCCGGCAGCCGCAGGAAACTGCCGTCGCTCTCGTCGGCCTCGACCACGATCCACTCGCCCTGGCCGAGCCGGGCGTTGGTGCCGTAGGCGTTGATGATGCCGCCGTTGACCACGGTGGGATCGAGCCCGGCGGCCTCGAAGAGAGCGGCCATCATCGCCGTGGTCGTGGTCTTGCCGTGGGTGCCGGCGACCGCGACGGCGCGCTTGAGCCGCATCAGCTCGGCCAGCATGTCGGCACGGCGCACGACCGGCAGGCGTTTGCTGCGTGCCGCCACCAGCTCGGGATTGTCGGGCCGGATCGCCGAGGAGACGACCAGCACGCGCGCCCTGCCGAGATTGGCGGCGTCGTGCCCGATCGCCACCGGCACGCCGAGCTTCCTCAGGCGCTGGACGTTGGCGTTGTCGGCCACGTCCGAGCCCTGCACGCTGTAGCCGAGATTCTTCAGGATCTCGGCGATTCCGCTCATCCCGATCCCGCCGATCCCGACGAAGTGGATCGGACCTGCGTTCATGGGCACCATCGTCATGGGCGGGCCTCCGCGGCGAGCGCCAGCACGGCATCGGCCAGCCGCTCGGCGGCATCGGGCCGGGCGAGGCGGTGCGCCGCTCTCGCCATGGCCTCGAGCCTGTCGGGATCGTGCATCAGGCGCTCCAGCTCGGCCGCGAGGCGCTCGGGCGTGAGCGCTGGCTGCGGCAGGAGGACGGCGGCACCGGCGGCATCGAGGGCGCGGGCATTGGCGGTCTGGTGGTCATCGGCGGCATGCGGATAGGGAACGAGCAGCGATGGGCGGGCGAGGGCCAGAAGCTCGGCGATGGTGGAAGCGCCCGAGCGCGCGATCACGAGATCGGCCGCCGCCATCCGGGCCGGCACGTCCGAGAAGAAGCTCGCGAGCTCGACGTCGAGGCCGAGGCCGGCATAGGCCTCGCGCACGCGTGCGAGATCCTCGGGCCGGCATTGCTGGGCGAGGTCGAGCCGTGCCCGCAGCTCGGGCGCAAGCCGGGCGAGGGCAGCCGGGACGACGTCGCTGAAGACGCGGGCCCCCTGGCTGCCGCCCAGGACCAGCACGCGGAACCGGTTGTCGCTGCGGGCCGGAGCCGCGGCTGCCGTGAAGCCCGGCCGGGTCGGGTTGCCGGTGACGATCCGGCGCAGGTCCGCACGCGCCGGCACCTCGCTCGTCGCCTCGAAGCTCAGCGCCACCTCGCGCGCGAAGCTGGCGATCAGCCGGTTGGCGCGGCCGAACACGGCGTTCTGCTCGTGGATCAGCACCGGCACGCCTCGCGCTGCGGCCGCGAGCGCCGCGGGCACGCAAGCGTAGCCGCCGAAGGCCGCAGCCGCCACCGGCCGCTTGCGGCGGAGGACGCCCAGGCTCTCCACGAAGCCGCGGGCGAGCCGGACGAGACCCTGCACCTTCGCGGCGGCGCTGCCCGACGGGCTGCCGGCGGTCACGACCGTGCAGGGCAGGTCCCCGCCGACATAGCGCGCACCGCGCTGGTCGGTGATCAGGGTCACGGCCTGCCCCCGCCCGGCCAGCGCCTGCCCCAGCGCCAGGGCAGGGAACATGTGCCCGCCGGTGCCGCCGGCCGCGATCAGGATCGGCCCCGTCACCGCAGGAGCTCCGGGCGGAGCGGCAGCTCCAGCCTGGCGCCGCGGCGGGTGAGTGCGAGCAGCATGCCCATGCCGATGGCGAGCGCCAGGAGCGAGGAGCCGCCATAGCTGATGAAGGGGAGCGTCATGCCCTTGGTCGGCATCAGGTTGAGATTCACCGCCATGTTGATGAGCGCCTGCAGGCCGAACTGGGCGACGAGGCCCACGGCGGCGAGCTGGATGAAACGGTCGGTCGTCTCGTGCACGCGCCACAGCCCGCGCAGGATCAGCGAAGCGAACACCACCACCAGGAACAGGCAGGCGATGATGCCGAACTCTTCCGCCGTGGCAGCGAAAATGAAGTCGGCATGCGCATCCGGGAGATGCCATTTCTGCACGCCTTCGCCGGGGCCGCGGCCGAACAGGCCGCCGGCCGCCACCGCGCGCAGCGCCCGCTCGATCTGATAGCCCAGAGAATCCGGATCGAGGAAGCCGTTCACGCGCTCGGTGAAATGCGGCAGCCAGAGATAGGCCTGCCAGGCGCCGAACACCACCGCCCCGATCAGCGCCAGCACCCAGATCCAGGCGATGCCGGCGACGAAGAGCTGGGCGCAGTAGACGAGGCTGATCACGGCGGCCATGCCGATGTCGGGCTGCTTCGCGAGCACGGCCAGCACCGGCAGGACCAGAAGCGCGGTCGTCGGCATCGCTTTCGCGCGCTCGCGGCGCGAGAGCAGGTAGGCCGTGACCACGATCAGCGCCGGCTTCACGAACTCGCTCGGCTGCAGCGGCATGCCGAAGAGCACGAGCCAGCGATGTGCCCCCTTCACCTCGGGTGCGAACAGGAGAGTGAGGACGAGGAGGAAGCCGAAAAGCCCCAGCATGCCGACCGCGAGCCGCAGCACGCCCAGCGGTGCCAGCAGCGACACGACCACGAGCATGCAGCTCGCCGGCAACAGGAAAAAGAGATGCTTGACGACGAAGTGCATCTCCGCGCCGTAGACCCGCTCGCCGACCGCAGGGCTCGCCGCGAAGATCAGGATCGTGCCGACCACGGCGAGCAGCGCCACGCCGCCCAGCATGAAGCGGTCGACCGTCCACCACCAGTTGCCGACGAGCGTGCGATCGGTGCGCGGGACATAGATCATCCGGCTCCTCCTTCCCCGGCTTCGGCGACCGCGAGCTCCCGGAACACGTCGCCCCGATGCTCGAAGCTCCGGAACTGATCGAACGAGGCGCAGGCCGGGGCGAGCAGCACCACGGCTTCCGGCCCGCCGGCCGCGCGCGCGGCCCGGCTCGCCGCCTTCACGGCCGCTTCCAGCGTCCCGACCTGATGCATTGGTGCCAGATCGCCGAGATCCGCCGCGATCTCGGCCGCGGCCGTGCCGATCAGATAGCCGGCACGCACCGCCCCCATGAACGGCCGGAGGCTCCTGAACCCGCCGGGCTTGGGTTTGCCGCCGGCGATCCAGAAGATGTTCGCGAAGCTGCTCAAGGATTTCGCGGCCGAATCCGGGTTGGTCGCCTTGCTGTCGTTGACCCAGAGCACGGTTCCGGCACGGGCGACCTCCTCCATCCGGTGCGGCAGGCTGCGAAAGCTCGCAAGGCCCAAGATCGCCTGCTCGGGCGAGAGGCCGAGTGCTCGCACGGCGGCATAGGCCGTCGCGATGTTCTGCCAGTTGTGCCGGCCGCGCAGATTATCGAGCGCCCCGAGGTCGAGTGCCTCGATGGGCGCACCGTCGATCGCGTCGATCAGCCGGCCGTCCGCGACCTCGACCTCACCCGGCACGGCCGCATCGAGCGACACGCCGATCACGCGCCGCCCCTCCCGCTTCAGCCCGTAGGCCACCTCGCGGCTGGGCGCGTCGTCGAGCCCGACCACGGCGACGTCGCCCGTACCCTGGTTGCGGAAGATCCGCCTCTTCGCCGCGACATAGCCTTCGAGATCGCCGTGCCGGTCGAGATGGTCGGAGGTGAGGTTGAGCCAGACGGCGACCCTGCAGCGCAGGCGCTCGCAGAGATCGAGCTGGAAGGAGGAGAGCTCCAGCACGAACACCCGGCCTTCCGGGCCCGGCTCCAGCTCGAACACCGGCCGGCCGATATTGCCGCCCAGCGCCGCATCGACCCCGGCTTTGACCAGAAGATGGTGGACGAGCGCCGTCGTCGTCGATTTGCCGTTGGTGCCGGTGATGCCGACGATCGGGCGGCGCTCGCCCAGGATCTCGGCGAACAGATCGACGTCACCGCGGATCGGCACCCCGGCGATGCGCGCGGCCGCGATCACCGGATGGGGTGCGGGGTGGGTGAGCGGCACGCCGGGGCTCGGCACGAGCAGCGCCAGATCCGACACATCCGCGATGCTGCCGGCCCGGTAGCCGGCTCCGGCCAGCACCTCGGGCCTGTCGTCGAAGGCCAGCACCTCGGCCCCGGCCGCGGCGAACGCCCTAGCCGCGGCGAGGCCGCTCCGTGCCAGGCCGAGAATACCGATCTTTCGCCCCTCGTAGCGCTCGAGGACCATCGTTCCGCCCTCAGCGCAGCTTCAAAGTGGAAAGACCGATCAACGCCAGAATCATGGCGATGATCCAGAACCGGATGACGATGGTGGGCTCCTGCCAGCCCTTCTTCTCGAAGTGGTGGTGGAGCGGCGCCATGCGGAAGACGCGCTTGCCGGTGAGCTTGAAGGAGGCGACCTGCACGATCACCGAGACCGCCTCCAGCACGAACAGCCCGCCGATGATGGCGAGCACCAGCTCGTGCTTGGTCGCGACCGCGACCGCCCCCAGAGCCCCGCCGATCGAGAGCGAGCCCGTGTCGCCCATGAACACCATGGCCGGGGGCGCGTTGAACCACAAGAAACCCAAGGAGGCGCCGACGACCGCCCCGCCGAAGACGGCGAGCTCGCCCGTGCCCGGCACGTGCGGGATGCCGAGATAGTTCGCGAAGATCGCGTTGCCCGCGAGATAGGCGATGAAGGCGAAGCAGGCGGCCGCGATCATCACCGGGACGATGGCGAGCCCGTCGAGCCCGTCGGTCAGGTTGACCGCGTTCGAGGAGCCCATCATCACGAGCGCTCCGAACAGCGGGAAGGTGAAGCCCAAGGGGATCAGGATGTCCTTGAAGAACGGTACCGCCACGCTGGTCGCGAGCTGCGGCGTGGTGAGCCGCATCAGCACGACGGCGGCGACCACGCCGATCATGCCCTGGCCCAGGAGCTTGAGCCGGCCGGGCAGGCCGCCGCTCGAACGCTTGGTGAGCTTCAGATAATCGTCGGCGAACCCGATCAGGCCGTAGCCCAGGGTCACGATCAGGACCACCCAGACATAGCCGTTGGTGAGATCGGCCCAGAGCAGGGTCGCGGAAGCGAGCGCCAGGAGGATCAGCACGCCGCCCATGGTGGGCGTGCCCTTCTTCGTGAGGAGATGGCTCTCCGGCCCGTCGAGGCGGATCGGCTGTCCTTCGCGCTGCTTTTTCTTCAGCCAGCGGATCAGACCCGGACCGAGCCAGAAGCTGACCAGGAGCGCGGTCATGATCGCCCCGCCGGTCCGGAAGGTGATGTAGCGGAAGACGTTGAAGACGCTGATGTGCTCCGCGAGCGGAAACAGCAGGTGATAGAGCATCGAGATCCGTTCCTCACAGCGCCGCTCGCGAGACCGTCGGCTTCTCCTCGGCCTGCAGGGCGTCGATGATTCGCGCCATGCGGCTACCAAGAGAGCCCTTGACGAGTAAGGTGTCGCCGGGACGCAGCGCCTCCTTTACGGCAGCGGCGAGCGAGGTCGAGTCCGATTCGTGAGCGCCTCGCCGCTCGGCCGGCAGCGCCGCGTGCAGATGGGCCATCTGCGGCCCGCAGGTGAGCACGAGATCGATCCCGGCAGCCAGGATCGGCTCCGCGAGTGCCGCGTGCAGTGCGGCGGAATGCTCGCCGAGCTCCAGCATGTCGCCCAGGGCAGCGATCCGCCGCCCCGGCATCTGGCCGAGAAGCTCGATCGCCGCCCGCATCGAGGCCGGATTGGCGTTGTAGCTCTCGTCCAGAAGCAGCACCTCGCCGCCGCCCGGCAGCCTCACCTGCTGCCGTTCGCCCCGGCCCGCGGGCGGGCGCAGATCGGCGAGCGCTCTTGCGGCACGCGCGACGTCCGCGCCCAGCGCCTCGACCACGGCGAGCACGCCCAGGCTGTTGAGGACCCAGTGCCGCCCCGGTGGCCCCAGGCGATAGGCGAGGCGGTGCTGCTTACGGATCGAGACCGTGACCTCGCTGTGCCCGGGCCCGAGCTCCACGTTCTCGAGCCGCCAGTCCGCCGCCTCGTGCTGGCCGAAGGTGACGATCCGGCCCGCGGGCGAGCGCTCGGCGTGCCGGCGCATCCGCGGATAATGCTCGCTGTCGCGGTTGAGGACGGCCACCCCGCCGGGCTCGAGGCCCTCGAGGATCTCGCTCTTCGCGTCCGCGATCGCCTCGACCGAGGGGAAGAACGCGAGATGCGCCGGGGCGACGGTCGTGATGATCGCCACATGCGGCCGAACCATCCGGGTGAGCGCCCGCAGCTCGCCCGGATGGTTCATGCCGAGCTCGAGCACCCCGTAGCTCGCCCTCTCGGGCAGCCGGGCGAGGCTCAAGGGCACGCCCCAATGATTGTTGTGGCTCGCGGCGCTCGCGTGGGTCGGGGCCTGGCGCGAGAGCACGTGGCGCAGCGCCTCTTTGGTCCCGGTCTTGCCCACGCTGCCCGTCACACCGGCGATCCTGGCGGCGCTGCGGGCGCGGCCGGCGCGGCCGAGTCCTTCGAGGGCGATCTGCGTGTCCGGCACCAGCACGAGGCGGGCCGGGTCGGCGCCCTCCGGCACCCGGCTCACCAGAGCCGCGGCCGCCCCCTTGTCGAGTGCTGTGGCGACGAAGTCGTGAGCATCGCGATTGGGGCCGATCAGGGCCACGAACAGATCGCCCGGTGCTATGGTGCGCGTGTCGATGCTGACTCCGCTCGCGACCCAGCCGCCCGCCGTCTCGCCGCCGGTCGCCGCCACCACCGCCTCGGCCGTCCACAAGGCCGTCATGCGACGCTTCCCCCGCTCTCGCGCGCCACGGTCCGCAGCACCTCGGCGTCGTCGAACGGCAGGGTGCGCTCGCCCACGATCTGATAGTTCTCGTGCCCCTTGCCGGCGACGAGCAGCGTGTCGCCGGGCCCGAGCGCCAGGAAGGCGGCGCGGATCGCTTCCGCCCGGTCGCCGATCTCGAGCGCCCCTGGTGCTGCCTCGAGGATCGCCCGGCGGATCGCGGTCGGGTCCTCGGTGCGCGGGTTGTCGTCGGTGACGACGACCTTGTCGGCGAGCCGGGTGGCAATCTCGCCCATGATCGGCCGCTTGCCGGCATCCCGGTCGCCGCCGCAGCCGAACACCACGACGAGCCGGCCTCGCGTGTGCGGCCGCAGCGCCTCCAGGGCCTTCACCAGCGCCTCGGGCTTGTGGGCGTAATCGACGAAGGCCGGCGCCCCGTTGGCATGGCGCGCGGTGAGCTGCATCCGTCCCGGCGGGGCGGCGAGCCCGGCCAGATGCGGCAGCACGGCCTCGACGGCCGCGCCGCCGGCACCGAGCACGAGGCCGAGGGCCGCGAGGAGATTGTGCGCCTGGAAGGCGCCGACGAGCCGGCTCCTGAAGGCATGCCGCCGGCCGAGCGCCTCGATCTCGATCTCCTGCCCGTCGGCGGTGGGCACGCGGCGCACGAGGCGAAGCACTTTCGCCGTAGCACCATAGTCCAGAACCTCGAGCCCCCGTTCGCGCGCGAGCCCGGCGAGGTCCGCGAACTCGGGCGCATCGGCGTTCAGGACGGCCGCCGCACCCGCTGGCAGCAGTTCCGCGAACAGGCGGCGCTTCGCGGCGTAATAGGCCTCGGGGCTGCCGTGATAGTCGTAGTGGTCGCGGCTGATGTTGGAGAAGGCGGCGGCGGCGAAAACCAGCCCGTCGATCCGGTGCTGATCGAGGCCGTGGCTCGAGGCCTCGATCACGAGATGCTCGATGCCGGCCCTCGCGAGCCCGGCCGCCATGCGCTGCAGCGCTACGGCATCGGGCGTGGTGAGGCTGCCCTCGCCGGGCGCATCCGAGGTCTGCAGGCCGAGTGTGCCGATGCTGGCCGCGGGATGGCCGAGCCGGCGCCAGAGCTGCCGCGTGAACACGGCGATCGAGGTCTTGCCGCTGGTGCCGGTGACGGCGGCCACGATGCGCGGCTGACGGCCGAAGAAGCGGGCCGCGACACGGGCGAGCGCTGCGCGCGGCTCGTCGGTGATCAGTGCCGGCACGCCGTCCGGCAGGACGAGGCCGGGTCCGCCCAAAACGGCGACGGCGCCCCTGGCCAGGGCATCGGCCAGGAAGCGGCTGCCGTCGGTGCGCGTGCCCGGCAGGGCCGCGAACAGAAAACCGGGCCGGACCTCGCGCGAGTCCGCCGCCATGCCTTCGATCTCGACCTCGCCCGGACCTCTCAGCCGGATCCGGTCATCGGAGAGCGATGCCAGCTTCAAGGCTCGCCTCCTGCCGAGCGGTGGGCTGATGTTTCGCGGGAGCGGACTTGGCGCCGACGGTGGCGACGGCGGGCTGCACCGCGGCGAGCCGGGCGCGCATGGCCTCGGCCACCTCGGGCGGGGTCGGGCGCACGCCGAGCAGCGGCCCGATCCGGTCGATGATCGAGGCCACCACCGGGGCCGCGATCCAGCCGCCGGTGCGCAGCCCGTGGGTGCCAGCGTCGCCCTGCGGCTCGTCCACCGACACGAACACGATGTATTGCGGGTCGTTGATCGGGAACGCGCCGAAGAAGGAGGCCAGGACCCGGTCGAAGCTGTAGCCGCCCCGTCCGGCCTTCTCGGCCGTGCCGGTCTTACCGCCGACGAGGTAGGAGGGAAGCTTCGCGTGCGTGCCCGTACCCTCCTCGACCGTGAGCCACATCAGCCAGCGCATGATGTCGGCGGTGCGGGCCGAGACGAAGCGGGTCTGCGGCAGCTCGGCACCGGGCTCGCGCTTGAGGAGCGTCATCGGGATGTGGGTGCCGTCGCCGATGAGGCCCGAGACGGCGTCGACGAACTGAACCGGTGTCACGGCGATGCCGTGGCCGAAGGAGGCGGTCGCCACGGTGACGTCGGCCCAGCGCCTGGGCACCCGCGGGCGCGCCACCTCGGCGAGTTCGATCTCGGGCGGGCCGTAGAGGCCGATCTTCTTGAAGAACTGCTCGAGCGGCTGGGCACCGCCGGCGGCGAAGGCCATCCGCGCGGCGCCGATGTTGGAGGAATACTTGAAGATCTCGGGCACGCTGAGCCAGCGGTTTTTGGCGTGGTCGTCGCCGATCCGGAAGCGGCCGATCTGCAGCTTGCCCGTGGCGTCGAACCGGTCGACCAGAGACACCTTCCCCGAGTCCAGCGCCATCGCGATCGTGAGGATCTTGAACACCGAGCCCAGCTCGTAGAGGCCCGCGACGTTGCGGTTAAGGTACTCGATCCGGCTCACGTCGCCGACCCGGTTGGGGTCGAAGTCGGGCAGGCTGACCATGGCGAGGATCTCGCCCGTGCGGCGGTCGAGCACGATGGCGTTGGCGCCGATGGCGCGAAAGCGCCTGTAGGCGCGGTCGAGCTCCTCGCGCACGATCTGCTGGACGCGGACATCGAGGCTCAGCGCCAGGGGCTCCTTGCTCGAGCGCAGGCGCTGGTCGCGCGAGCGCTCGATGCCGGCGAGCCCACGATTGTCGAGATCGACGTAGCCCGTGACGTGGCTCGTCAGCTCCTCCTTGGGGTAGACCCGATGCTCGGCGAGCTGGAAGCTCACCCCCGGCAACCCGAGGTCGAGGACGGCCCGCTGTTCCTCGGGCGTGATGCGGTGCTTGATCCAGGTGAAGCGGCGCGACGCCTCGAAGCGGCGGGCGAGCTCCGCGGCATCGACACCGGGCAGGATCGCGGCGAGCTTCCGGGCGGCCGCCGCCTTGTCCGCGAGCAGGGACGGATCGGCGTAGACGCTCGGAACCTGGAGGTTGGTCGCGAGCACGACGCCGTTGCGGTCGACGATGTCGGCGCGCGACGCCGCGAACAGATCGTCCTCCTTCGCCGCCGGCGGATCGATCTTCTGCTCGGCCACGGGCAGCGCCGCCTTGGCCGCGGGCGTCAGCACGGACTGAGGCAGCTCCGCCGCGCGCTGCCATTCGACCATGTCGATCAGCCTGAGGCCGATGCTCGAGAAGGCGACGGCAAAGCCGATCGCGATCAGCTTGAGCCGGCTGCGCCCGGTCGCGAGCGAAGGGTCCTCGGCGCGCGTGGCCGTCGCAGGGATGCGCGCCGCCATCAGTCGCCCTCCAGGCCGACCAGGGTCATGAGCGGCGCCGGCTTCAGCCGCAGCTCCACCTCGGCTCCCGAGGGCAGCGTGGCGGTGATCGGTGCCTTCGCGAAGTGGACCTGCTGCCAGGGCACGATCTGGTCGACCTGGGCGAGGCGGGTGCCGCGGACCGGCACCATGCCGAGCTGGGCGGCCTGCATCACCAGCCGGTCGGGCCGGGTGAGATAGGCGAGATCGGCGCGCGCCGCCTGCACCGCCCAACGCTCGCGCGCGATCTCCATCCTGACCGAGGCGAGCTCGCGCTCACGGTCGCGCACGGCGTGCTTGAGCTGGAAGGTGGCTCCCGCCGCTCCGAGCGAGAGGCAGATCGCGGTCACGAGATAGCGCAGACTCACGCGGCGGGCCGCCATTCGGGCGTCTCCTTCTCGCCACGACGACGGTCGTGCACGCGCTCGTCCGTGCCGGCCAGACGCTCGGCCACCCGCAGCCGGGCCGAGCGGGAGCGCGGGTTGGCCGCCACCTCGGCTGCACCCGGCTTGACGATGCCGTGCCGCACCCAGCGCCAGCGCGGAGGCGGCAGCGCCACGGGCGGGAGATGGCGCGAGGGCTGCGCCTGGCGTCCGCCGTGGCCGTTGACGAAGCGCTTGACCGTCGTGTCCTCGCCGGAATGGAACGAAACCACGACCAGCCGCCCGCCCGGCCGGATCAGCGTCTCGGCCGCGGCGAGCCCGCGCTCGAGCTCGCCCAGCTCGTCGTTCACGAGCATCCTGAGCGCTTGGAACGTCCGCGTCGCCGGATCGCGCGGCCCGTGCCGCCCGCCTTTGACCCGGGCGACGATCGCGGCGAGCGCCCCGGTCGTCCCGATCGGCCCCTGCCGGCGAGCCGCGACGATGGCGCGGGCCACGGCGCGCGCCTGCGGCTCGTCGCCATAGGTGAAGAGCACCCGCGCCAGCTCGCGTTCGTCGATCTCGCCCAGGATGTCGTCGGCCGTGGGCCCGCTCTTCTCCATGCGCATGTCGAGAGGACCGTCGGCCTGGAAGGAGAAGCCGCGCCCGCCCTCGTCGAGCTGGAAGGAGGACACGCCGAGGTCGAAGACGACACCATCCACCTCGCTCACACCGAGAGCGGCAAGGTGCTCGCGCATGGTGCCGAACGGGGCGTGGACGATGGCGAAGCGCGGACACTCGGCCGCCAGCGCCTCGCCACGCACGACCGCATCGGGATCACGGTCGATGCCGATCACCCGGCAGGACGCCGCCGCCAGGATCGCCCGGCTATAGCCGCCACCCCCGAACGTCGCATCGACATAGAGGCCGCCGTCCCGCGGCTGCAAAGTTTCCAGAACCTCGTCGAGGAGCACAGGCCGATGAGCCACGTCGCCTATCCACCATCCAGGTTATTCACAGAGGACCGGCCGAGCCACCACCTCCCGACATGCCCTTTCGACCACCGAGCATACGCGAACAACCTCAGGTCGAAAAGAACAGACCGAAATCAACCGCAAAGTTAATATATCGCAAGGCGGCAAAAAACGCGCGACGCAGAATCAGCGCACAATCCCCGTCCTCGCAGCACGTCAGCAACCTCACCCAAAGATCCCGTGATATGCCAGCCGATCCGGCCTTTGTACTTGAACGTTTCTCGAAAACGAATCGGCACGGGCACGCCAGGCGACCGATTTACTTCGGACGTGAAAGAAAACCCGACACCGATCTAGGTTTTCGAACGCTATCGTCAACCCGCCGCAAGGTCAAGGGCATTTCTAGCATACGGCGATAAGACCCTGCCAAAAAAGAGAAAACGACGGCCGCACCCTCTCTGTGGACAAGCATGGTGAAAACATGTGATCTTGCCGGGCCGGCAGGAAAGACGCGCTCGGCACGAGCAGGCGGCCGAACGGGCGCAGGCGGCCTGTAAGCCGGGTTCTGTCCCCGGCCGCAAAGCCGGGGGATGGCCATTCCTCTGGGACCCGTGTCGCCACGGGCCTCGCGCGACCGACCCGGACGACCGGCCCGGGAACGGGCCTGTGCCGCACGCCCGAAAGCGCCGCACCGTCGTCCCTACTTGGTCTTGCTCCCGGTGGGGTTTGCCGTGCCACCGACGTTGCCGCCGGCGCGGTGCGCTCTTGCCGCACCCTTTCACCCTTGCCCGCAGACGGAGCCCGAAGGCCCCGCCCCGGCGGGCGGTCTGCTCTCTGTGGCACTTTCCCTGGGGTCGCCCCCGCCGGGCGTTACCCGGCACCGCGTTCCCGTGGAGCCCGGACTTTCCTCCCCCGCCCGAAGACGGGAGCGGCCATCCGGCCGCCTGCACCAGGAAACTAGGTAATGGCCGGACCAGCTTCGCACAAGGCCGCGACCGCGAGCAGGCGGCCCATCGTGGCGGGGTCGAGCCGGCCGTCGCAGCAGGCCGGACGGAAGCGGCGCTGAAACGCCGCGAGCGCCGCCGCGAAGGGAACACCCTGCGGCGCGAGCGGGTAGCCGATCCGGGCGAGGCACGCCGCAGCGCGGGCCGGCTCGGGCTCGGCCTCGCCCGCCGCCTCGGGCCACAAGCCCACCCCGGTCCGCGCCAGGAAGGCCCAGTCGAACAGTTCGCCCGGATCCTCTTTCCGGGTGGGTGCTATATCGCTGTGCGCTACCACGCGCGAGGGCGGGATCGGCCGGCGCCCCAGGATGTCCCGCGCGAGCGCGGCGACGGCCCGCATCTGCGCGGCCGGGAACGGACGGTAGCCCCACGCGTGCCCGGGGTTGACGAGCTCGATGCCGATCGAGACGTCGTTGAGGTTGGCCCGGCCCTGCCACCAACTCGCCCCGGCGTGCCAGGCGCGCTTCTCCTCCGGCACCAGCGCCGTGACGGTGCCGTCCTCGTCGACGAGATAGTGCGCGCTGACCTCGGCGGCGGGATCGCACAGCCGGCGCAGCGCCGCCGCGGCCGTGGGCATGCCGGTATAGTGCAGGACCAGCATGTCGATCGGCGCGCCCGCCGGCCGCTCGTTCCAGTTCGGCGACAGCACGGTCAGAAGCGGTCGAGCAGGCGGCGGTAGTAGTCGAGCTCGAGCGCCGGCCGCCGCCGGTCGCCGGAGCGGCGGTAGAGCTCCTCCAGCACGTCGCGCGCCCGGCCGAGATCGCTCTCCTCCGGCACCTGTACGCCGTGCGTGTCCATCCCGCCGTCGTTGCGCGCCGCCCGTCCGAGCGGGTCCCGGCCGCGCCTTCCTGTGGGCTGAGGCTGACCACCCGGCCCTTCGCCCTGCTGCCGCGCCATCTGCTCCTGGAGCTGCTCCATCATCGCCTGCCCGGCGCGCTGCATCGCGTCGACCGCCTGGGTCTGCGCCTCGGCGGCAACCCCCGGCTCGCCCTCGCCCAGCGCGTCGCGGGCACCCCGCATCTGCATCTCGGCCTGGCCCAGCGCCCGCGGGATCTCCATCCCGGCCTCGCCCATGCGGCGCATGAGTTCGCCCAGAGCGCGGCGCAGCGCCTCCTGTTCGGCCTGGGCCTGACCCATCGGGTCCTGCCCCTGCCCGCGCTGCTGCTGACCCGGTAGCCCCTGCTGCGGCTGCCCGCGCTGGCCGCGCGGCTGAGGCTGGCCCTCCTGCCCCTGCTCGCGGTTCATCTGGAAGCTGCGCTCGAGCAGGTTCTGCTGGAGCTGGATCATCTTCTGCAGATCGCTCAGGGCCTGCTCGCCCTGGGAAGGCCGGCGCGCCTGCTGCTGACCCGCGCGCAGGTTCTCGAGCATCTCCTGGAGCTGGGCCAGCATGTCCCGCGCCGCATCGCGCGCCCCGCTCTTCAGAAGCTCGCGCGCGCGATCGAGCATCTGCTGCAGATCGCGCCGGTCGACCACCTGGCTCTGGTCCAGGGGCTGGAGATCCTGGGGCGGCGGCTGGCCCTGCTCCATGGCCTGGCGGGCGAGCTCCTCCAGGAACTCGTCCATGGCCTTCTGCAGCTCCTCCATCAGCCGCTCGAGCTCGCTGTCCCTCGCCCCCTCCTCGAGCGCCTTCTGCAACTCCTGCTGGATGTCGCGCAGCTTGCGCTCCGCGACCGAGAGCGAGCCGTCCTCGATGAACAGCGCCAGCTCCCAGAGCATGTCGATCACCGAGCGCCGGCTCGCCGCATCGCTCTCGTTGAGCGCCAGGCGCGACGCCGCCGAGCGCAGGGTCAAGGGCACCGCAATGGGCTGCTCCTGCGCGGCCCTGGTCTCGGCGAGCGCCGCGAGCCGGCCCGCCACGTTCATGGCGCTGTCGGGAGCGCCCGCCAGTCTGCGTCGCTCCTCGATCACCGCCTTCGCGAGCGGATGGCGGAACTCGCGCGCCGGCAGGACGATCTCGAGCGGCTCGCTGCGGCCCTTCTGCCCGATGGCGTCCACCGCCTCGAGCTGCAACTTCACCGGCAGCCCGGCCAGGGGATGCGGGGTCAGATCCTGGTAGGTGCCGATCTCGAGCTTCGGCGGCTGGCTGCCCGGCTTCAGGAGTAGCAGCCGCTCCACCTCGCCCTCGCGCCCGACCGGGGCCAGGAGCAGCGCCAGCTCGGCGACGCCGTGATCGTCCTCGGCCTCGAGATCGATCTTGAGCACGCCGCGATGGGTCGCTTTGGGCGTGCCCGCGAACCGCACCGAAGGTGCCGCGTCGGGCACCGCGTCCACGGACCAGCGCGCGATCTCGCGTCCCGCTCCGTCCACGACCCCGAGGAGCCCGTCGGTCCCGAGCATCAGCTTGGCCTCGCCGCTGCCGGGGCCGAGCGCCGTGAACGGCGTCCTGCCGTCACCGAAGACGAGCTGCGCCGTCGCCTCCGTCGGCAGATGATGCACCTGCACCCGTGCTTCGCTCCCGGCCGGCACGGTGAGCGAGGCCTGGCCCCTGGTCTGCTCGCTCACGAGCGGCGGTTTCCGGGTATAGGCGGGCGGCGTGATCCACAGATCCACTATAGGTGGCAGGGTCGCGGCGGCGGAGCGTCCGGTGAAGGTGAAGGCGCTCGTGAGCCGCGGGCCGATGTCGTCCCTGGCGTGGACCAGCGCCACCACCAGCACGAGGAGCAGGGCCGCGCGCAGCGCCCAAGGATCGCGCCGCGGCAGGTCGGAGCGCGGCGGCGCCAGACGCAGCCGCCGCAGGCTCGCGATCAGCCGCTCGCGATGCAGCGCCCACAAGCGCCGCGTCGCCGGGTCGGAGAAGGACTCGGGCAGGGTGTCGGCGAGCGCCCGCAGGGGCTGGTGCTTCGTGCCGCTGTCGGTCTCGAGCCGGGCGAGCCCCGCGTCGCGCGAGGCGAGCGACAGAAGCCGCACCGTCCGCCACAACGTCCAGGCGAGCGCCGCCGCGAACAGGCCCAGGAGCGGCAGGTGGAGTGCCAGCGGCAGGTGGAGCCAGAGGCCGAACAGCGAGAGGACGACGAACACGCCCACGACGGCGAGGCCCGGCCACAAACCGGGCCACAGCCGCTCGAAGGTGACGACCAGCCGGGCGAGGAGGAGGAGGAAGCGGAAGCTTCGCGTCTGCCGCGGGTCCGTGCCGCTCGTCATGCCGCCCTCCAGCCTCGCTCTAGTCCTTCCCGCTGCCGCCGAGCCAATCCGGTATCCGCTCGTCGGCGAACTGCCGCTCGGGCGGCAGATGCGGCTTGATCACGGCGAACCGGCCACGCTCCACCAGAACCTCGGCAGCGCTCGGCCGCGAATTGTAGTGCGACGCCATCACCGAACCGTAAGCGCCCGCACCCGTGATCGCCACGAGATCGCCTGGCCGGAGCAAGGGCAGAAGGCGATCGCGCCCGAGCACGTCGCTGCTCTCGCAGATCGGCCCCACCACGTCCATCGGCACCAGCTCCTCGTCCGGGCGCGGCTCCCGCACCGGCAGCACGGCATGGTAGGCGCCGTACATGGCCGGCCGGATCAGCACGTTCATGCCGGAGTCCAGCACGAGAAAGCGCCGGCCTCCCGCTTCCTTGAGATAGATCACCTGCGAGAGAATGACACCCGCCTCGGCGACGAGGCTCCGCCCCGGCTCGAAGACCAGCTCGACGTCGAGCCCTCGGGTCAGTCGGCGCACGAGATCGGCGAAGGCCTCGGCCTCGACCCTGGGCTCGTCCTTGTACGGCACGCCGAACCCACCGCCGAGATCGAGCCGCCGCAAGGGAACGCCGGCGGTCCGCAGCGCGACGAACAGATCGACGGCGCGCCGGTAGGCGGCCTCGAACGGCTCGAGCCGGGTGATCTGCGAGCCGATGTGCAGGTGCAGGCCCAAAGGTTCGATCCCCTCGAGGCGCTGCGCCAGCGCGAAGACCTCGCCCGCCTCGTCCCAGGGAATGCCGAACTTGTCGTGCTTCCGCCCCGTGCTGATCTTGTCGTGCGTGCCGGCGGCGACGTCGGGGTTGATGCGCAGCGCCACCGGCGCCGTCTTGCCCATCCCGGCCGCGATCTCGGCGATCCGCAAGAGCTCCTGCGTCGATTCGACGTTGAACTGCAGGATGCCCGTTTGGAGCGCGAAGCGGATCTCCTCGTCGGTCTTGGCGATCCCGGCATAGACGATCCGCGAAGGTGCCACACCCGCCGCGAGGGCCCGCGCGATCTCGCCGCCCGAGACCGTATCGGCCCCGGCCCCTTCCTGGGCGAACAGCCGGATCACCGCGAGGTTGCTGTTGGCCTTGACGGCGTAGCAGAACAGGGGCTCCGGCCCGCCCCGGAACGCCTGCCGGAAGGCCCTGATCCGCTCGCGCATGGTGCTCGCGGCATAGACGTAGCAGGGGGTGCCCACCTCGGCCGCGATGTCCGCGAGCGGCACCCCGTCGGCGACGAGCGCCTCGTGCGCGTAATGGAACGGGCTCACGGCGACTTCCCCTGCTCCGGTTGGCTCTGCTGCTCGCTCGGCTTCGGCTCCTCCGGCGGCTTCAGCTCGCGGGGCTTGCGGCCGCAACCGGCGAGGCCCGCCGCGGCGGCGAGCAGAAAGAGGCCGCGCCGCGCGAAGAGCGTGCCGGCATCGGGCGGGAGATGGGGACGAGCCATGACAGGATGCTACCGTGCTGAAGCGGCGGGGGCAAACGCGATCGGCCGGCCCGCTCAGTGCGGAACGGATCGGGAGAACAGGTTCGTGACCAGAACGCCGGCCAGGATCAGCGCGATGCCGACAATGGCCGGAAGATCGAGGCTCTGTCGATACCAGACATAGCCCACGAGCGAGATCAGGACGATGCCGATCCCCGACCACAAGGCATAGGCGATGCCGACCGGGATGGTCTTCAAGGTCAGCGACAGGAAGTAGAAAGCCGCGGCATAGCTCACGAGGACGAGGAGCGAGGGCTTGAGGCGGGTGAAGCCTTCGCTCGCCTTGAGCGCCGAGGTGCCGACGACCTCGAACGCGACCGCCACGATGAGATGGACGAAGCTCACTCCTGCCCCTCCGGTCCGCCTGCCCGCGCTGGCGTTCTCGCCATCGTGTCGGGCGCCACTTAACCTGTGGTTGATGCGGCGACGGCCATAGGATGAAAACCGCCTCCCCGGAGCTCCGCCATCGAGGCTCACCCATGACCACCGCCACCATCCTTTCCCGCGCCGAGCAGTCCCGCGTCAACGGCGCCCGCTCGCACGGTCCCGTCACCGCCGAGGGCAAGGGGCGCGCGGCCCCGAACGCCACCCGCCGGCCCGGCGAGCCCGCGCCTTTGCCGCCCGGCGCCGGCACCGCTGCGGAACGGCACGAGCGAACCCGCGCCGATGCGCCCGCTCAACCGCCACCGGCGCCGCCGGCTCGCGGCCCTGGAACGCAAGGCACGGCGCAAGGCGGCCTAGAGATAGCGCGCCTCCGCCGCCGCCACCGCCTCGAGCACCCGCTCCGGCGCCGTGCCGCCGAAGCTGCGTCGGCTCGCCACCGAACGCTCGACGCCCAGAACCTCGAACACGCCGGCGTCGATGCGCGCGTCGATGCCCGCAAGTTCGTCCCGGCCGAGATCCTCGAGCCCGCAGCCCTTGCTCTCGGCGAGCTTCACCGCGCGCGCGGCGATCCCGTGCGCCTCGCGGAACGGCACGCCCTTCACCCGCACGAGCCAGTCGGCGAGGTCGGTCGCCGTGGTATACCCGACCCCGGCCGCCGCCTTCATCCGCTCCGGGAAGACCGTGATCCCGTCGAGCATGGCGGCCGTGGCCGCAAGGGACAGCTCGAGGCTGTCGGCGGCGTCGAACACGCCCTCCTTGTCCTCCTGCATGTCCTTGGAATAGGCGAGCGGCAGGCCCTTCAGGACGACGAGGAGCGCTTGCAGGTCGCCCAGGATGCGGCCCGACTTGCCGCGCACGAGCTCGGCCGCATCGGGATTGCGCTTCTGCGGCATGATCGAGCTGCCGGAGGTGAACGCCTCCGGCATCCGTACGAACCCGAACTGCGGCGTCGACCACAAGACCAGCTCCTCGGCGAGCCGCGAGAGATGGACGGCGGCGATGGCGGCGCTCGCGAGATAATCGAGCGCGAAGTCGCGATCCGAGACGGCGTCGATCGAGTTCGCCATCGGCCGGTCGAAACCGAGATCCGCGGCCGTCATGGCGCGGTCGATCGGAAAGCTGGTGCCGGCCAGCGCCGCCGCACCCAAAGGCGATTCGTTGAGGCGCCGGCGCGCGTCCTGGAAGCGCGAGCGATCGCGGCCGAACATCTCGACGTAGGCCATGAGATGATGGCCGAAGGTCACGGGCTGCGCCGCCTGGAGATGGGTGAAGCCCGGCATCACGGTGGCGGCATGGGTCCGTGCGAGCCCGAGGAGCACCCGCTGCAGCTCTTTCAACCGTGCATCGGCCCGGTCCATGGCGTCGCGGACCCAGAGCTTGAAGTCGGTCGCGACCTGGTCGTTGCGCGAGCGCGCCGTGTGCAACCGCCGGCCGGGCTCGCCGACGAGGTCGGTGAGGCGGGATTCGATGTTGAGATGGATGTCCTCGAGCTCGGTCGTGAAGACGAACTCGCCCCGCTCGATCTCGCCGCGGATGCGCTCCAGCCCGTCCAGGATCGCGTCCCGATCCGTGGGGCTCAGGATGCCGACCGCAGCCAGCATGCGCGCGTGCGCCATCGAGCCCACGATGTCTTGAGCGTAGAGCCGCTTGTCGAAGCCGATCGAGGCATTAATCTGCGTCATCAGGGGTGCGGGGTCGGCCTCGAAGTGGCCACCCCAGAGCGAGCGCCCGCTGCGGGCCTGTTCCGTCATCCTTCGTCCTCCACGAGCCTTCCGGAGACCGCCTTGCGCCGCACGCTGCGCCTCCTCGCCGCCTCGGGCCTGCTTCTCGCCGGGATCGCCGGCGCCGCCACGGCCGAGGCGCCGATCCGGACCAGCGAGCCCAAGCCGCTGCCGCCGCTCGCCTTCGAGACCATGGACGGCAAGCCGGCCAGCCTCGAGGACTTCAGGGGCAAGGTCGTCGTCCTCAATCTCTGGGCCACGTGGTGCGCGCCCTGCCGCGAGGAGATGCCCTCCCTCGACCGCCTGCAGGCACGGTTCGAGGATCAGCCGGTGGTGGTGCTCGCCCTGTCGGTGGATCGCGCCGGACCCGAGCGGGTCGAAGCGTTCCTGAACGAGATCGGCGTCCAGCGGCTGCACGTCTATCGCGACCCCAAGGCGGCGGCAACCCGCGCGGTCGGCGTGCCGGGCCTGCCGGCGACGATCCTGGTCGACAAGGCCGGCAACGAGACCGGCCGCGTGCTGGGCATCGCCCGGTGGGACGGCCCGGAGGCCGTCCGAGCCGTGCGGCGTCTCCTCGACGGAGCGGCCGGCTGACGTGGCCACGGGCTCCTCTCCGCCCGTCAGGGCCGCCGAGCGGCTGTGAAAGCGACGGCACCTGCCGTAAGAAGACCGGCGGGAGGTGCTTCGCCGACGCATGAAGCCGCCACGCAGCACGACGATGAGGCTCGTCGCACTCCTGGCCCTGCTGCTGCCGGCCGGGTGCAGCAGCGAGCGGGCGCAGGGGATCAGGGGTGCGGAGCCCTACCGTCTCTCCGGGGCGGCCTGCCTCGCCGTGCTCCGGGAGCGGGGCATCGCGGTCGGCCGCTGGCAGCACATCCCCGACCGCTCCTGCCGCGTCGACACGCCGGTCCGCGCCGGCAGCGGCAGGCTCGCGAGCTTCGTCCCGCCGCTCGAGACGAGCTGCGCCATGCTGGTGGCCTGGAGCGACTTCGAGGCCGAGGTGAACCGGGCGGCGCGGACCCATCTGCGAAGCCCGGTCGTCGCGGTCCAGCATTACGGCAGCTACGCCTGCCGCAGCATGACCGGCAATGCCGGCCGCGCCAGCCTCCATGCCCGTGCCAGAGCCCTCGACATTTCGGGCTTCAGGCTCGCGGACGGGCGGATCGTCACCGTCCACGAGGGCTGGCGCGGCACGCGGGCCGAGCAGCGCTTCCTGCGCGCGGTCGCGAGCGCCGCCTGCCGCCGCTTCAGCGTCACCCTCACACCGGAGAGCGATCGCCGGCACCAGGACCACCTGCACGTCGATATCGGCCCGTGGCGCCAGTGCGGCCTTTGACACATCGAAGTTTATCGCCTATAAGTTGATAATAATCCGTCACTTTCGCGCTCCGAAGGAGCAGCGGCTGCCGCGTCCCTGCGCCGCAGCCCGCCCGTTCGGATGGAACGGCAGGCAATGTTGCCGCACGCGCTTGCATCTCGGGACAGGAACGTGCTCCGCTACGGCCGTTCGCTGACGACCGACCGGCCCGACCTTCATCGAGCCCGACTGCTGGCACTGCGGGAATTGCGCGATGTCCATCAAGCTGACCGTCACCCTCGACGTCGAGATGCCCGAGCCCTCGCCCGATAAGAGCATCCAGGCCGATGCAGAAGACCGGGCGATGCGGCTCGCCGAGGCCATCATCGTCCAGCTCCTGCCACAGCTCGCCAACGAGATCGGCATCGAGAAGCACAGGCTCGCCGGCAGCCTCCTCGTCGAGCTCGGCTATGTCGTCGGGCTGTCGCACACGCCGGCGGCGGCCGTGGACGCGCTAGCGGTGGCGACCGAGCGGATGCGCGACGCGATCGCCAGCCGCCGCGACAAGCGGCCGACCCTGCCCGCACCCACGGTCCAGGGGCCCGCCACCCTGCAATAGCGGCCTTGCGGCCGCGTCAGGTCAGGTCGCTCGTGAGCGCGAAGGGCGAGAAGGTCGCGGGCAACTGGTCCGGGCGGCGGTCGCGGCAGGTCTCGAGATAGTCCGTGGATTGCATCTCCATGAGCCGGCTCACCGTGCGCTGGAACTCGAAGGCGCCGTCGCCGCTGGCATAGAGCCTCTCGGGCGGTGCTTCGGCCGCGACGAACAGCATCGCCCGCCGCTCGTAGAGCGCGTCGACCAGCGTCATGAACCGCCGCGCCTCGTTGCGCTTGTCGGGTGTCAGCAGCGGCACGCCGTTCAGAATCAGCGTGTGGTAGCGCTCGGTCAGCGCCAGATAGTCGGCCGCTCCCAGCGCCCGCTCGCACAGGTCCGCGAACTCGAGCCAGGCCACCCCGTCCGCGGCCTTGGGCACGACGAGGCGGCGCGTGCCGACCGAGATCTCCTCCGCCTTCGGCTCCTCGCCGTCGGCGAGCGTGCGGAACACCTGCTCCAGCCGCGCCGTGGCCTCTGCACCCAGCGGGTGATGGTAGACCGGCATGTCGCGCAGCCGCTGCAGCCGGTAATCGACCGGCCCTTCCAGGGCCACCACATCGACCTTGCGCAGGAGCAGGTCGATGAACGGCAGGAAACGGTCGCGGTTGAGGCCGTTCTCGTAGAGCCGCCGCGGCGGCCAGTTCGAGGTGGCGACCACGACCACCCCCTGCTCGAACAGGCCCTCGAACAGCCGGCCCAGGACCATCGCATCGGCGATGTTGACGACGTGGAACTCGTCGAAGCACAGGAGCCGGCTCTCCTTGGCCAGCTCGGCGGCCAGGACCTTGAGCGGGTCCGGGCGGTTGCCGTCCTGCCGCAGCGCGTGCAGACGCCGCTGCACCTCGAGCATGAACGCATGGAAGTGGACCCGGCGCTTGGGCTCGGTCGGGGCCGCCTCGTAAAAGAGGTCCATGAGCATCGACTTGCCCCGGCCGACATCGCCGTGGAGATAGACTCCCTTCGGAGCCGGCGGCTCGGGCTCGCTGCGGCGGACGAAGAGGCCGAGCAGGCTGCTCCCGCCGGAAGACCGCGCCGCCGGACGCCAGCTCGCGAGCTCGCGGGCGAGCCGGTCGAGACGTTCGGCGGCCGCGAGCTGCAGCGGGTCGGCGCGCAGCTCGCCGCTCGCGATCCTGGCCTGAAGGCGCTGCAGCGGCATCATGGGCGTCTGGTCCTCGTCTTCGCCGTCCGCTCTAGCGGATCGCGGCCGGCGAGGTCTACGGCTTCGCTGCTGCAGATGCGAAGAGGAGCCCTCAGCGGCGCCGCAGGCTCGCGATCTGGGCCAGAAGAGCCCCGACGACGACCAGCACCGCCCCCATCACCTGCTGCGGCACTACCCGGCCGCCGAAAGCGAGCGCGATCAGCATCACGTAGAACGGGGCGAGGTTGGTGTGGATCGCGGCCACGGTGACGCCCAGGAGCCGGGCGCAGGTGAACCAGAGCAGGGTCGAGAGTCCGATCGCGGCCATGCTCATCCAGGCGAGCACGACGAGCGCCGACGGGCTCGGATCGAAGCGTGGCGCCGCGAACCCCGATGCCAACGCCATGGCGCCGACGAGCCCCACGACGGCAGCGCCCGCGGCCATGGTGAGGCCGCTGATGGCGAGATCGCCGAGGCCGGCGAGCCGCCGCAGCGCCGCGCGCGAGTACCAGATCCACAGGACCATCGAGGCCAGCACCAGCACCTCGCCACCGCGCGGGCCCGCGGCCGGACCGCTGCCGGCGAGGCTCGCGAGGCTGCCGCCCAGGATCGCGAGCAGGATGCCGGCGAGCACCGGCGCTCGCGGACGCTCGCCGTCGAGCGCCCAGCCCATGACGGCCGAGATCAGCGGCAGCATGGTGCTGAGGACCGCGACCGTCACCGCATCGGCGCGCGTCTGACCCAGGATCAGGAGGAAGACGGGTGCTGCGACGCCGAGAGCGCCGAGGTACAGCACGTCGCGCCAGGGAGCACGGCGCAGCTCCGCGCCGCGCCCGGTCGCGAGCGCCAGGAAGGCGAGGCAGAGCGCTGCGCCCGCCAGCCGGGCGAAGCACAAGAGCAGGGGATCCCAGCCGCGGAGCAGATGCTCGGTCGCGGGGAACGAGCTCGCCCACAAGGCCGTGCCGAGCAAGGCCAGGAGATTGCCACCCAGCGCCGGGGAGCCGACGACCGCCTGCGAAGGATGCATGAGCCCGACCTCGTTCGCATCGGCCGACACAGTGGGGCCGGAACGAGCCGGCTTGCAAGGGCCGGATGCGCCGAGGCGGCGGCGCCGGTGCTCGCCGTGCCGGGATCCGCCGCGCGGCTCGTTACAGCGGCAGCCCGGCGCCTCCACAACTCCTAGGATCCAACCGCCTCGGGCAATTCTCAGCATTGGTGCGCGCGGCCGGATCGGCTAGAGGAAGGCGTCGGCGGCATCGGCCGCGCGGTGCGTGCCCCGAGCGGTGCTCCACGAGACGAGATCACGACCACCGATGATAACGACCCTGTTCGCCGTCCTGCTGGCCGGCCTCTACATGTGCGTGGCCTGGTACATGATCTGGCTGCGACGTCTGTCCCGGAAGAAGCAGGTCGACTGGCCGCTGCGCTGGTACGACCGCTGCGGCCACGGCCGGGATCACATGGCGCAGTACATGCCGCTCGCCCTGCTCCTGATGTTCCTGATCGAGCGCGGCGGCGCCTCGCCGGCCGTCATGTGGCTCGAGGGCCTGCTCCTGACCGCGGGATTCCTCCTTCATCTCTGGGGCTTCGCCCAGTACCCCGGCAACTACACGACCCCGGCCATCGGCACGGTGCTGATCACGGCGGTCTACGCCATCGCCTGCCTGCTCGGGCTCGGCCAGTATCTGGGCCTCGCCTGAGCCGTCACGCGACCGAGGGGACGATCCATGACCACGACGATCAGCGTCGACGACGCGCTCAACTTCATCCTCACGAAGCTCAGGACCGAGGGGCCGGCCAAGTTCGACCGCGACGGCTTCGATTTCTGGGTCAGCGACTACGCCGCCCGCTATCTCGAGGAGGTGCAGGGCATCCGGCCGCGGCCGCCGATCGAGGACCAGCGCACCTACGACGCCTCGGTGCCGTTCTTCGACGCGGCCTGGGAGCTCGCCCGGCGGGGGATCTTGCGGCCGTCGGTGCGCAACTCCTTCATGCAGTGGGCCGCCCGCTACTCGACCGGCGGCGGCTACACCCTGACCCAGATCGGCGCCGAATGGCTCGCCGGCCTGGATGGCACCCGGCTCAGCATCCGCGACGATTGGGGCCCGTTCGCGGGCCGCTGAACGGAACCGCCCGCCCTTCCCGGCCGAAGTCGCCGGGAAGGGATCCGGCGTAGCCGCCCTACTCGGTAGCGAGCTTCGGCTCCGCCGGCGTCTTCGGCCGCTTCAACATGGCGAGAAGATGAGCCGGGACGGCGCGGGTGACGAGCAGGAGCGCGAGATAGACGAGCCCGGTGGCGGCGGCACCCGGGATCCAGGGCAGGTCGCGCACGAGCGGCAGGCGGGCGACGAGGTAGGCGAGTGCGGCGCAGCCCAGGGCCTTCGCCGGGATGATCCAGGACGGCCCCACCCCGGCAACACGGCGCAGGACCCCGAGTGCTACGAGGAACACGGCCGCCTCGCCGACGAGGAGGCCCGCGGCGGCCCCGGCCGGGCCGAGCCAGGGGACGAAGAGGAAGAACGACGCCACCCCGAGCACGGCCGCGACCACGTAGCCGCGCAAGAGATCGGCCTGACGGTCGAGGGCGGTCACGGCGAAGCGGCAGATCAGGCACAAGGGATAGAGCGCGATCAAGGGCGCCAGTGCTGCGAGCGAGTCGCCCGCGGCGGCGAAGCCGTGCCCGCCGATGAGAGTGGCGATCGGGGCAGCGAAGGCCACCGACAGCATGGCGGCACCGATCGAGCCCACCGCCAGCGTGTCGAAGCCGTCGCGCAGGTGCGCCGCGAACGCGCCCGTGTCCTTGCCGGCATGGCGCGAGAGCAGCGGCATGATCAGGCCCGCGTACATGAGCGCGAAGCCGACGAAGGTGTCGAGGATCTGCCGTCCGACGCTGTAGAGGCCGACATCGGCCGCAGGGCGCAGGAGCGAGAGCACGATCACGTCGGTCTTGTAGTAGGTCTGCTGCAGGATCTGAGCACCCGCGATCGGCAGGGCCGGAATCAGGAGCCCCTTCCAGCTCGCGAGGCCTATCTGGAGTCGGAACGGCACGAGGCGCCAGGCAGCCCACCAGGAGATCGCGAGCGTGAGCAGGTTGCCGAGGACGAACGCGAGCAGCACCGGGATCACCCCCGCACCGGCCTGCAGCATCACGAGGATCAGGCCGAGCGTCAGCATCCCGCCCGCGACCTCGGCCGCCACCGGCGGCGCCTGGCGGAGCTTCTCCTGGAACACGCCCGTGAGGAGCTGATGCGCGGCAAGGGCGATGAAGCCCGGAACGCCGAGCAGGATGCCCCAGCGCACCACGGGCTCGTAAGGGAAGAGCCAAGCGAGCCCCGCAGCGCCGATCAGGAGCACGGTGGCGCTCACGAGGCGCAAGCTCAGGGCCTGCCCCAGAAGCGTCGGCTGGTGCGCGCCTTCGCGCGAGAACTCGCGCACGAAGATCAGGTGCAACCCGAGATAGGAGAAGATGCCGGCGAGCCCGAGATAGGCGGTGATGCTGCGATAGAAGCCGAACCCGGTCGGCTCCAGGCTGCGGGTCAGGAGCACCATCGTGACGAGGCTCATGACGATCGTCAGCACCCGGCCGACCGTCAGGAGCAGCATGTTCAGCGTCAGCGAGCGCGCGAGGCTCATGCGCGAAAGGCCTTCTCTCGTGCCACCGGCGCCCCGGTGCGATCCGTCCTGGTGGAGCGATGGCACAGGAGCGCCGCACCGCGCAACGCTCGCCGCGTCGCACGAAGGGCGGATCCTGCCGCTACACCCACCCGCCGAGCTCGGCAAGGGCCAGATCCTCGAGGAAGGCGATGTGGCCGTCGCCGTCATTGAGGCAGGGAATGTAGGTGAAGCGCTCGCCTCCGGCCTCGAGGAAGAGCCTGCGGTTCTCGCCCTGGATCTCCTCGAGCGTCTCGAGGCAGTCGGTGGCGAAGGCGGGCGAGATCACCGCCACCTTCCTGATGCCCTTGCCCGGCAGCGCCTTCATCGTCTCGTCGAGATAGGGCTGCAGCCACTCCTCGCTGCCGAAGCGCGACTGGAAGCAGACCATGATCCGCTCTGGCCCCCAGCCCAGCGCCTCGCGCACGAGCCGCGTCGTCTTCTGGCAGTGGCAATGGTAAGGGTCGCCCTGGAGCAGGAGGCGCTTCGGCATGCCGTGGTAGGAGAAGACGACGCGATCGGGCTGCCAGTCGAGCCCGGCGAGATGGCTCCGGATACTGTCGGCCAGAAGCCCGATATAGCGGGGATGGTCGTGATAGGGCCCCATCGTGCGCACGGCCGGCTGCCAGCGCATCTGCTTCAGGGCGTCGAACGCCTTGTCGTAGGCCGTGGCGGTGGTGGGTGCGGCGTATTGCGGGTAGAGCGCCATCAGCAGCAGCCGGTCGCAGCCCTGCGCTACCAGCCGGTCGAGCACGCTCTTGATGCTCGGATTGCCGTAGCGCATGGCCCAATCGACCACGAGCCTGGGATCGCGGGCGGCAAGCCTCGCCCCGAGCTTCTCCGCCTGGCTCCGGGTCACGGTCTTGAGCGGGCTCTCGTTCAGCTCCCTGTTCCAGATCGTCTCGTAGTCCCTGCCCTTGCTCTTCGGCCGCCTGCTCAGGATCACGAGCTGCAGGAGCGGCTGCCAGAGCCAGGACGGATAGTCGATCACCCGCTTGTCGGACAGGAACTCGCTCAGGTAGCGCCGCATCGACCAGTAGTCGGTGGCATCGGGCGTGCCGAGATTCATGAGCACGACCCCGATCCGCCGCTTCTGCACCCGCGGATGATCCGCCGGCAGCGGCCCCACATCGGCAGAGGCGGGCGCCCCGGCGCCCGCCGCTCCTTGCCCCCGCGTCATCATCCCCGCTGCGTCCATCGTCTCACCCGTGATCTCTCGTCCTGGCCGGGCAGATAGGCGGACCCGACGGCGCGGCAAGATGGCGAGGCGAAGCACGAAGGGTTAGAGCCTGCAGAGCTCGCGCACCCGATCGTGCAGCCGGCTGCAGACCGCGGGAGCCGCACCAATCTCGCTGAACATCGGCGGTCGGCTTCGCCACGCTGCTCAGCCGCGCCGACTGGCCCGGCGGTCATCGTGCCTTGCAACCTTTCCGGCCTTCCCGGTTCCTGGAAGGTGCGGCGATGGGCACGGCGCGGAACGCTTTGGCCGCGCATCGGGCACGCCGGAAGGAACGCGACATCGCGCGTATCGAGGCGCAGGTTCCGGCGAGCGATGCCGGGCCGATGGCTATCGGCACCTGCCATGCGCCGCGCTCATCCGCATCCTGCCCGCCGGCCGATTGCCGCCCGCCACCGCCGTCGCTAGAGTGCGCCGATCGTGAGCAGACGCTGGACAGCCGGCCGCAGCGGAAGGCCCGTTCCGGCGAGCGCGGCCCTAAAGGAGCAGCAGGATGACCCTGGCGCCCAACTCGCTGCAGGCGCGCGACATTGCCTACACCGTCCACCCCTACACCAACCTCCGCCAGCACGAGCAGCAGGGGCCGCTCGTCATCACCGGCGGCAAGGGGATCTACGTCACCGACGACGACGGCAAGGATTACATCGAGGGCTTGGCCGGCTTGTGGTGCACGTCGCTGGGCTTCAGCGAGAAGCGCCTGGTCGAGGCGGCGCGCCGGCAGATGGAGCGCATGCCCTACACCCATACCTTCGCCGGCCGCTCGTCCGAGCCCGTGATCGAGCTGGCCGAGAAGCTGATCGGTATCGCACCTGCCCCCATCAGGAAGGCCTACTTCGTCAATTCCGGCTCGGAAGCGATCGACACCGCGATCAAGCTGATCTGGTACTACCAGAACGCGCGCGGCCTGCCACAGAAGAAGAAGATCATCGCCCGCCAGCGCGCCTATCACGGCATCACGCTCGCCGGTGGCCATCTCACGGCCTCGCTCGCCTACACCTCGAGCGGCTTCGACCTGCCGATGATGGACCGCTTCCGGCACGTCACCGCCCCCTCCTATTACCGCTACGGCCTCGAGGGCGAGAGCGAGGCCCAGTTCGTGGACCGGCTCGCCGACGAGCTCGAGCAGCTCATCCTCGCCGAGGGCCCGGAGACGGTGGCGGCGTTCTTCGCCGAGCCCGTGCAGGGGGCGGGCGGCGTCATCGTCCCGCCCAAGGGCTATTTCGAGAAGGTCCAGGCGATCCTCAAGAAATACGACGTGCTGTTCGTCGCCGACGAGGTGATCTGTGGCTTCGGCCGCACCGGCAACTGGTGGGGCTGCAACACCTTCGATATCGCCCCCGACCTCGTCACCTGCGCCAAGCAGCTCAGCTCGGCCTATCTGCCGATCGCGGGCCTTCTGATGAGCGACGCCTTCTATCAGGTCCTGGCCGACCAGAGCGCCAATCTCGGCACGCTCGGCGTCGGCTACACCTATGGCGGCCATCCCGTCGCGGCCGCGGTGGCGCTGGAGACGCTCAAGATCTACGAGAGCGACCACACGATCGAGCACGTGCAGGCGGTGGCGCCCCGCTTCCTCGAGCGGCTGCGCCGGCTCGAGAGCCATCCTCTGGTCGGCGAGGCGCGCGGTGTCGGCCTGATCGGCGGCATCGAGATCGTCAAGGACAAGGCCACGAAGGAGCAGTTCGACCAGCAGCTCAAGGCCAACGCGCAGGTCGTGGCCAAGTGCCTCGCTCACGGCCTGATCTTAAGGCCGCTGCCGGGCGACACGATCGGGATCTGCCCGCCCTTGATCATCAGCGAGCAGGAGATCGATCTCCTGTTCGACCGGCTCGAGGCCGGGCTCGACGATGCGCTGGGCGTCATGCCCATGGCGGCCTGAGCGGATCGGCCGTCGGGTTCCGTGGCCGAGCCGCATCCCTGGCTGATGCCCCTGTCCCGCCGTGTGGCGGTGCTGGGGCTCGCCGTGGCCTGGCTCGCTTTCGAGGGCTGGTACGAGCCCGGCGGCTTATGGTTCTGGCTCGCCCTCGGCGTCGTCGCCTACGGCGTGTGGGACTTCTTCCTCTCTGGCACTTACCCGAGCCGGGGCTAACATCGCCCCTGGGGAGTGCTCGTGCTCCTTGGGGAGGTCACCATGACGCTGCAGACCGACGTCGCCGCCCATTACGGCCGCGACGAGCTTCTGGCCCGGCTCGACGCGGCGCTGCGCCAGCTCGGCAAGGACCCGACCCGGCTCACGATCGACGATCTGGCGCCGATCGACGAGTTCCACGCCCGCGGCCGTGAGGCGACGGTCGAGATCGCGGCGGCTCTGCCTGCCGGCATCACGGGCGAGGTGCTCGACATCGGCAGCGGCATCGGCGGCCCGGCGCGTTATCTCGCCGCCAGGTATGGGCTCGAGGTCGCGGGCATCGACCTGACGCCGCAATGTGTCGCCACAGCACGGGAGCTGACCCGGCGCTGTGGCCTCGAAGATCGCGTGCGCTTTCTCGAGGCCGACGCTACCCGGATGCCGTTCGCGAGCGGCAGTTTCGCTGCGGCCGTGACGGTGCACGCCGCCATGAACATCGCCGACAAGGAGGCGCTCTATGGCGAGACCGCGCGCGTGCTCGTGCCCGGCGCCGCGTTCGTGATCTACGACATCCTGCAGGGGCCGGGCGGCGAGGTCGCCTACCCGACCCCGTGGTCGATGGACGGCAGGACGAGCTTTCTCGTCGATCCGCCGGCCTTGTGCCGGCTGCTCGCGGATGCCGGCTTCGAGGTGCTCGAGATACGCGACCGGACGGCCGAGAGCATCGAATGGTTCGAGGCGATGGCGGCGCGGGCCGCGGCTGCGGGCGGCCCGCCGCCCGTGGGCCTCCACCTGCTGTTCGGGCCGGTCTTCGCCGAGATGCGCGACAATCTCCTACGCAACTTGCGCGAGGCCAGGATCGCCCCGACCCTGATCCGCGCCGTGCGACGCTGAGGGCGGCCTTCTTCAGCGCGTGCAGGCGACGATCGGCGGGTCCTCGCCGGTTCCGCGGAAGATCAGCTCGCTCCGGGTCAGCTTCAGCACGTCGCTCGTGCTGTCCTGCTGGCTGCGCATGAAGGTGTTGGCGACCGTGGCGGTGAGCCCGGCCAAGAACCCGCCGAAGGGATTGGCGCTGCCCTCGGCGGCTCTGGCCTCGAGCTTCATGTTCCGCATGACGAGCCGGTCGCCTTCGACCGACCAGTTGCCGCGCGAGATACCCTGCAGGGGTCCGTAGCGCGGGTCGTTCTCGGTCCGCACCTCGGCGACGACGGTGCCGTCCGCGCCGAAGGTGATGGTGCGGGACGCCTTCGGCAGCTCGGGATAGGGGTTGAGCTCGCGGCAGCGCCACGCGCCGACGAGCATGTCGCGCTGAACCTTTGTTACCTCGTCGGCGACGCTGACCGGCGGCCGCCTGGCCTCGCTGCCGCCACCGCCCATGGCGCATCCCGCGAGCAGCATCGCCGTCCCTGCGAAGCCGATCCGGCCCGGCCACCCCTGCATGGCGTCCCTCCCTCGGTTCGTGACCGGCCAGGGAACCAGCCGACGGCACCCCTGACAAGCGGAACCGTGAGGATCGAATAGGCCGGTACGGCTGCATCAGCGCAGGCAGCGCACGATCGCGGGGTCCTCCACCTCGGCCGGGCGGAGCACGAGCTCGTCCGGCGACAGGCGGAGCACGTCCACGGCCCCGTCGCGCTCGTGCCGTGGCCGGCTGTTCAGGAATTCCGCGCTCAGGGCGGCGATCTCGTCGAGCTTCGGGTCGCCACCGGCCGCGTGCGCCTCGGTCCGCACCTCGCGCGTGACGATCCGCCCGCCCTCGACCGCCCAGCGGCCGCGCGCGACGACGTCGATGGCACCGCCGGCTGGCGGCGGCCCCGCGACGCGCGAGCGGTCGGTGAAGCTGCCGTCCGCGTCGTAGGTCGAGGTGACGGTCTGCTCCGGCTGCCCGGGATAGGGGTTGAGATCCCGGCACTGCCAGGTGCCGACCACGAGCGCCGGATCGACCACGGCCAGCGGTGCCGGCATCTCGACCGGAGGGCGCCGCGGCCCGTCTCCTCCATCCGTGGTGCAGGCTGCCAGCAGCAGGAATCCCGAGAGCGCCAGCCTGCGCATGCAGCTCCCTCGCAGATCGAAGCGGCTCAGCTTTAGGCGGCGCGACCAACGCCGGCAAGCAGGCGGTCCGCTCGGCCAGCATCGGACCGCTGCGGTGCTCGCCCTGGCTCGCGATGCAGCCCCAGCGTATGCTGATGCGTTATCCGGCCGAGCGGAGTATCGGGCATGTGGTCGAGGCATATGGCGTTCCGGGGGCTCGCGCTTCTGGTGCTCGGGGTGGTGCTCCCGATCGTAGGCACTGCCGCAGCCGAGACGACGCCCGGCGGCCTCCCGGCGGGCGTGACGCCGACGCACTATGCCATCGCACTCGACGTCGACCCCGCCGCACCGACCTTTCGCGGCGCAACCCGTATCGACGTCACCGTCGCCGCACCGACGGACCGTGTCGTCCTCAATGCCAAGGAGCTGACGATCGGCAGGGCCGTCGTCGTCGGACGCGAGAGCGATCCGGCGCGGGTGGTCGTGGACGAGAAGGCAGAGACCGCGACACTGCTCTTCGACCGTCCCCTGCCCGCCGGCCGCTCGACGCTGGCCATCGATTACGACGGCAAGGTGAGCGAGTCCGCCGCCGGTCTGTTCGTGACGCCCTACCAGACGCCGCAAGGCACGGCGCGGATGCTGACGACGCAGTTCGAGGCCGCCGACGCGCGCCGCGTCTTTCCCGGCTGGGACGAGCCCGCGGTCAAGGCGACCTTCGATCTGACCGCGACGATCCCGGCCGGACTCGTCGCGGTCTCGAACATGCCGGTGGCGGCGACCACGCCCGCGGGGTCCGGCAAGCAGCGCGTGACCTTCGCCACCACGCCCAGAATGTCGACCTATCTCCTGTTCCTCGGCGTCGGCGATCTCGAATCGATCACCACCGACGTGGGAGGAACGCGGGTCGCCGTCGTCGCCAAGCGCGGCGATGCGGAGAAGGGCCGCTTCGCGCTTCAAGCGGCGGCCGGCCTCCTGCGCTACTACAATGACTATTTCGGCACCCCCTTCCCGCTGCCGAAGCTCGATCTCCTCGCCGTGCCGGGTGCCGGCGGCTTCAGCGCCATGGAGAACTGGGGGGCCATCCTCTACTTCGAGCCCGCCCTGCTCCTGGACCCCACCGCCTCTTCGGAAGCCGACCGGCAGCGCGTGTTCGTGGTGGTGGCACACGAGATGGCGCATCAATGGTTCGGCGATCTCGTGACCATGCGCTGGTGGGACGATCTCTGGCTGAACGAAGGCTTCGCCTCGTGGATGGAGAACAAGGCCACGGACCGGTTCCATCCCGAATGGAGCATCTGGCTCCAGGCCAAGAGCGCCCGCGACCGGGCCATGCGCTCGGACGCGCTGTGCACCACGCACGCCATCGTGCAGCCGATCGAGACGCCTGCCCAGGCCGACCAGGCCTTCGACGAGATCACCTACCAGAAGGGGCAGGCCGTCATCCGCATGCTCGAGGCCTATCTGGGGCCGGATACGTTCCGCGACGGCATCCGGCGCTACATGCGCGCCCACGCCTACGGCAACACGGTGACCGGCGATCTCTGGGAGCAGCTCGCCGCAGCCTCGGGAAAGAAGGTGGCGGACGTCGCCGCGTCCTTCACCCGGCAGCCGGGCGTTCCTCTCGTCGCCGCCGAACCGGGTGCCTGCAAGGGCAGCCGGCGTACCATCGAGCTGCGCCAGCAGCGCTTCGCGCTCGACGACCCGAACCCGCCGCCGCTCTCGTGGCAGGTGCCGGTTGGGCTGCGGACGGTGGGCACTCCAGCCGCCACGGCCGAGATCCTGCTCGACGGTGCTGCAACCGTGCCGCTCGGGTCGTGCGGCGAGGAGGCCGCCGTCACCGCCAACGCGGACGGGATCGGCTATTACCGTGTCGCCTATGCTCCCGCTCTGTTTGCAGCCCTTACCCGGCGGTTCGCCGATCTTTCCCCGGCCGACGCCCTGACCGTCCTCTCCGATAGCTGGGCCTTGAGCGAGGCGGGACGGGCACCGGTCGGAAACTATCTCACCCTCACCCGCAAGATCGCGGCCGATGCCGACTATGCCGTCTGGCGGCAGGTGTTCGACACGCTGTCCTATCTCGACGAGCTCTACGAGGGAGCGCCGGGCCGGGCGGCGTTCCAGGCCTATGCCCGCTCGGTGCTCGCCCCCGTCGCGGCCCGCCTGGGCTGGGACGCAAAACCCGGCGAGCCCGCCAACGATGCGATCCTGCGCCAGCAGATCCTGACGCTCCTGGGCCTCCTCGGCGAGCCGATGGTGGTGGCGGAGGTGCAGCGGCGTTTCGGCATGTTCCGGAACGACCCGGCGAGTCTGGAAGGGCCGACGCGGCTCGTGGTGCTGCGCGTCGCCGCGGCCCGTGCCGATGCCTCGGCCTACGATGCCCTGCATACGGCCGCTCGGCAGACGACCTCCTTCCTGCAGAAGCAGCAGATCTACGAGGCGCTCACCTATGCGCGCGACCCGGCGCTGGCCGGGCGCACCCTCGCCTTCAGCCTGAGCGACGAGCTGCCGACACAGCTTCGTCCGCTCCTGCTGCGCGGCGTCGCCGCGAACGGGCGCCATCCCGATCTCGCCTGGACGTTCATGGTCGAGCACTTCGACGCCGTGACGGCCAGCCTGGACTCGCTCGGGCGCTACCGGCTCCCGCCGTCGATCGCGGCGAACTTCGCCGATGCCGCGCGCGCGAGGGAGCTCGAGGAATTCGCCGCCGACCACATCCCGGAGGATGCCCGTGCCGACACGCACCGAGCCGCGGCCGTGATCGAGCTGCGCGCCAAGGTCCGCAGCGAGCGCCTGCCCGAGATCGACCGCTGGCTCGCCGAGGGGGGTGGTGCAGCGAACGTTCAATAGCGGCCATGTCCGCTCCGATCAGGCGGACGCAGCCGCGAGCCGCTCGCGCCCGTGCGGCGCCGTGAAGTCGAGCAGCGGGCCCATGGGCACGATGCCGGTCGGGTTGATCGTCTTGTGGCTGCCGTAATAGTGGCCCTTGATGTGCCGGAAGTTCACGGTCTCGGCGACACCCGGCCACTGGTAGAGCTCGCGCGTCCAGGCCCATAAATTCGGATAGTCGATGATCCGGCGCAGGTTGCACTTGAAGTGGCCGTGATAGACCGGATCGAACCGCACCATGGTCGTGAACAGCCGCCAGTCGGCTTCGGTGATGCGGTCCCCTGCGAGGTAGCGCTGCCGCGCGAGCCGCTCCTCGAGCCAGTCGAGCGTCTCGAACAGCTCGCTCACCGCCTCGTCGTAGGCTTCCTGACTGGTGGCGAAGCCTGCCCGGTAGACCCCGTTGTTGACGCTCGTGTAGACACGCTCGTTGACCGCGTCGATCTCGCCCCGGAGCCCTTCCGGGTAGTAGTCGCCGGGGGCGGCGCCCACGCCATCGAAGGCGGCGTTCAGCATACGGATGATCTCGGCCGATTCGTTGTTCACGATCGTCCGCCGTTCCTTGTCCCACAAGGTCGGCACCGTCACCCGGCCGGTATAGTCGGGCACGGCGCGTGTGTAGAGCTCGTGGAGGTAGCGGCTGCCGTAGAGCCCGTCGCCCGTGGCTCCGGGAGCGGGGTCGAACGTCCAGCCCTGCTCGCCCATGAGCCAGTGCACGACCGAGACGCCGATCATGCCCTCGAGCCGCTTCAGCTTGCGGAAGATCAGCGTGCGGTGCGCCCAGGGGCAGGCGAGCGAGACGTAGAGATGATAGCGTCCGGGCTCGGCCGGAAAGCCGCCTTCGCCCGAGGGTCCGGGCGCGCCGTCGGGTGTTATCCAGTTGCGGAACCGTGCCGCGGTGCGCACGAAGCGGCCGCCCGACCTGGCCGTGTCGTACCACTGGTCGTGCCACTTGCCGTCGATCAGGAGGCCCATGACACGCCTCAGCCCGGCGGCAGGTCGGCAAGCAGGATCTCGGTCGGCTCGAGCGCCTCGATCCGGATCGCGTCCTCGCCGCGCACGACCACACCGTCGCGCGCTGCCGCCTCCACACCATTGACACGGTAGCGGCCGGTCGCGGCCACGAGATAGGCCTGGCGACCGGGTGCGAGCCGGTGCGTGAGGCTCTGGCCGGCCGCGAGGGTGGCGCCCAGGACGGCCGCATCCTGGTCGATCGGCAGCGCCCCGTCGTGCCCGGCCATGCCCGAGGCCAGCGGCACCAGCGCGCCGGCCCGGTCGGCCTTCGGGAACGCCCGCTGCCCCCAACGCGGCTCGAGCCCGCGGGTGCGCGGCGTGATCCAGATCTGGAAGATCGTGGTGACTTCGCCCTCGCGGTTGTACTCGGCATGACGGATGCCGGTGCCGGCCGACATCACCTGCACGTCGCCGGCCTCGGTCCTGCCCTGGTTGCCGAGGCTGTCCAGATGCGTGATCGCACCCTTCCGGACATAGGTGACGATCTCCATGTCGCGGTGCGGGTGCGGGTCGAAGCCCGTGTGCGGTGCGATCTCGTCGTCGTTCCACACCCGCAAGGGGCCGACGCCCATCCGCGCTGGATCGTAATAGTGGCCGAAGCTGAAATGGTGGGTGGCGTTCAGCCAGTCGATGCGGAACTTGCCCAGGCCCGCGAAGGGCCGCACCTCGATGGTCATCCCATTCTCCGGATATGCGGGCGGCGCGCCGGCGCCGCCCCGGCTCCTCAGCCCTTGAGCTTCTTCGCGATCTCGGCGACGTGCCGACCCTGGAAGCGCGCCATGGCGAGCTCCTGCTCGGAAGGTTGCCGCTCGCCCTTGCCACCCGCGACCGTCGTGGCGCCGTACGGACTGCCACCCTTGATCTCGTCGAGGCCCATCTGCTCCTGGCAGCTATAAGGCAGGCCGACATAGACCATGCCCTGGTGCAGGAAGAGCGGGATGCCGGTGACGATCGTGGTCTCGTTGCCGCCGTGCTGGGTGGCCGAGCTCGAAAACATCGAGGCCACCTTGCCGATCAGGGAGCCCTTCATCCACAGGCTGCCGGTCTGATCCCAGAAGCTGCGCATCTGCGAGGTCATGCCGCCGTAGCGCGTGCCGGTGCCGACGATGATGGCGTCATAGTCGGGCAGCTCGTCCACGGTCGCGATGGGGGCGGGCTGGTCGAGCTTCATGCCGGCCTTCTTCGCCACCTCTTCCGGCACCAACTCCGGCACGCGCTTGACGACGGCCTCGACCCCGTCCACCTGGCGCGCCCCTTCGGCGACGGCGTAGGCCATCTGCTCGATATGGCCGTATGCGCTGTAATACAGCACCAGCACCTTGGTCATTACGGTCTCTCCTTCACCGTTGCGGCATGCACGGCAAGGTAAGGTGGAGCCGCGCGATCACCAGCCCGCTCGCGCGAAATGGATTGTTTCCTTCCCCGCGCCAATGGGCCGGACGCCACAGGGCGCGGGGAAGAGAAGACCGCGGGCCGCTCGAGGCGCAGGTCGAGGGTTGCCGTGTACGAGCCGACCTGCTCAAAGCCGAAGCCGGGATGGGCAGCAGGGAACATCATGACGACCTCGATCACGCCAGCCGCCGAGGCCGCCGTCTCCCCGGAGCCGGATCGCCGCACGCGCAGCCGGCAGGCGCTGGTGCTGGGTGCGTTGGGCATCGTCTTCGGCGATATCGGCACGAGCCCGCTCTACACGATCCGCGAGACCTTCCATGCCACCGGCGGCCTCGCCGCGGACGAGCGCTCCGTCCTCGCGGCGCTGTCCATGATCTTCTGGTCCCTGATCCTCATCGTCACCATCAAGTATATTCTGGTGATGCTGCACGCCGACAATCGCGGCGAAGGCGGCATCCTCGCCATCGGCTCTCTGGCGCTGCGCGGCACGCGGCGAACATCCCGGCTGCGCCGGATGACGCTGGCGCTCGCCATCTTCGGTCTCGCCCTGTTCTACGCCGACGGGCTGATCACGCCGGCGATCTCGGTGCTCTCGGCCGTGGAAGGCCTCGAGACCGCGACCCCCGAACTCGAGCCTTACGTCCTGCCGATCGCAGCCGTGGTGCTGGCCGGCCTGTTCCTGCTCCAGGGCTCGGGCACGGCCAGGATCGGCCGGCTGTTCGGCCCGGTCATGGTGGTCTGGTTCGCGGTCCTCGCCGTGCTCGGGGCGGCCCAGATCGCCGAGAACCCCGCGGTTCTGCGCGCGCTCGATCCGCGCCATGCGCTGGACCTGTTCGCGGTCGCCGGTCTTCGGGTTCTCGTCGCTCTGGGCGCCATCGTGCTCGCCGTCACCGGCGCCGAGGCGATCTATGCCGACATGGGCCATTTCGGCCGCACGACCATCCGCATCGCCTGGCTCGGCCTCGTGCTGCCCTCGCTCGTCCTCAACTATTTCGGCCAGGGCGCTCTGATCCTGCGCGAACCTGCGGCGCTGGCCGACCCTTTCTACCATCTGGTGCCGGCGGACCTGCTCTACCCTCTGATCGGGCTCGCCACCGTGGCCACGATCATCGCGAGCCAAGCCCTGATCTCGGGCCTGTTCTCGGTCACCCGGCAGGCGATCCAGCTCGGCTACCTGCCACGCCTCACCATCCGGCACACCTCGGCGACCGAACGGGGCCAGATCTATCTGCCTGCGGTGAACTGGCTCCTGGCGGCAGGCGTCCTCGCCATCGCGCTCACCTTCCGCAGCTCGAGCAACCTCGCCGGTGCCTACGGCATCACGGTGACCGGAACGATGGGCACCTCCACGATCCTGGCCGGCATCGTCGCGGTGCGTCTGTGGCGCTGGCGGCCCGCGACCGCGACCCTGGTGTTCGGCGGCCTGTTCCTGATCGAGCTCACCTACATCGCCGCCAATGTCCTCAAGATCGCCCACGGCGGCTGGCTGCCGCTCCTGATCGCCGCCGCCCTCTCCTACACGGTGGTGACCTGGCAGCGCGGGCGGCGGATCCTGAGCCAGCGGCTCTATGCCGATGCCATGCCCATCCAGAGCTTCATCGCCCACATCGACAAGAGCGCCGCACGCGTGCCCGACACCGCGGTCTACATGACCGGCAACGGCAGCGTCACGCCGGCAGCGCTCCTGCACAACCTGAAGCACAACAAGGTCCTGCACGAGCGCGTGCTGCTCATGACGGTGCGGACCGTGGACGAGCCCTTCGTCCCCGACAACCGGCGGCTCGAGGTCGACCGCCTGGGCAAGGGCTTCTTCCGGGTCACGGCCAGCTACGGCTTCATGGAGGAGCCCGACGTGCCGAAGGCGCTGACCCGCTGCCGCGAGCACGGGCTCGCCATCGATCTCGACTTCGTTTCGTTCTTCATCGGCCGCGAGACCCTGGTGCCCGCGAAGCGGCCGGAGCTGGGGCCCATCGCCGAGAAGATCTTCGTCTTCCTGTCCACGAGCGCCGTGAGCGCCACCGCCTATTTCCGCATCCCGCCCGACCGGGTCGTGGAGCTGGGCACGCAGATCGAGATCTGAGCACGATCGCGCGCGGGCTTGACACGAGACGGCCCGGTCTCCATCGAGGACCGATCGTACCGCTGCCAGCGGGACGCAGGGCACGATGAAAGCAGGAGCGTCTGGAAGCACGCGCAGGCTCGGGTCGACCACGGCCGTGCTCGCGACTCTGCTGGCGCTTTTGGCGCTCCTGATGCCGGTGAGCCACTGCTGGCTTCCCATGGACGCGGCAGCGCCGGGCGTCGCGGCGTACGGCGGGCACGATCATGCCGCGGCCGGTGGCCACCGGCGCCACGATGCACCCCCGGCTGCGCCGTTCGACCGGCTGAAGTGCCCGCTCTGCCAGGGCCGGATCGGGATCGCGATCCTGCCGGCCTCCCCGGCGGCGCTTGCCGCGCCGACCGGCTACATCCTCGTCCGGCACGCGGCCAAGCCGGCGCTGCCGGGCCTGCGCCCCCTGCTTCGCCCCTCCCTGCCCCGCGCCCCGCCGCTGCCGGCCTGATCCGACGCGATTTCCCCCATGCCGTCTCAGGTCGAAGGAGGCAGGACATGCCATCCCGTTCTCGCGTCGCCGTGCTGGCGACTCTCGCCACCATTCTCGCTCCGGCCTTCGCCGGTCCGGCGCTGGCCCACGCCACGCTCGAGACCAAGGAGGCCCCGGCCGGCAGCAATTACAGGGTCGTGGTGCGCATCAATCACGGCTGCGAGGGCTCGCCGACCCTCAAGATCCGCATGCGCATCCCCGAGGGCGTCACGAACGTCGAGCCCGAGCCCAAGCCCGGCTGGGAGATCACCCTCGTACGCGGCAGGCTCGTGACCCCAGCCGTCGATGCTCAGGACGACACGGCGGCCGAGGGCGTCGTCGAGGTCGACTGGACCGGCAGGCTGGAAGACGAGGACTACAGCGAGTTCGTCGCGCAGGTGAGGCTGCCGGACCGCCCCGGCGCGACGATCTATTTTCCGATCATCCAGGAATGCGAGCGCGGCAGGCTCTGCTGGGTCGAGATCCCCAAGGCCGGGCAGAGTGCCCACGATCTGAAGCTGCCCGCGCCCGGGGTGAAGCTCCTGCCGAAGAAGTGAAGCGCCGGCGGCAGGAAGGGGCTTTCTTCCTGCCCTCCTGCCGCCATCCTCCCCGACGCTCCTGGCGGAGAGGTTCCATGCGTTCCATCGTGCTGCTGGCGAGCCTCGGCCTGCTGCTCATGGCATGGGCGAACCGTGCTCTGGCCCATGCCGAATTCCTCGGCAGCGAGCCCGCCGACGGCGCTGTTCTCGCAGCGCCGCCGCCATCCGTGCGGCTGCGCTTCAGCGAGCCCGTCGTCCCGCTGGAGGTACGCCTGCTCGATCCGGCCGGCGCGGCCGTAGCCCTACCCGGACCGCCGCAGCCGGCGGACCGCAGCCTGACCGTTCCCCTGCCACCGGTGCTGGGCCAGGGCAGCCACGTCCTGTCCTGGCGCGTGCGCAGCGCCGACGGCCATCCGGTCTCGGGCTCGCTCGTCCTCTCGGTCGGCCATGTCTCCCGGACCGCGGTGGCGCCCTCCGAGGCGGGCACCTGGCCCGAGACCCTCGAGCCTTTCGCGCAGGCCCTGTTCTATGCCGGCACGCTGGGTGCCGTCGGTCTCGTGCTCTTCGCGCTTCTGGTCCGGCCACCGCTATCGCGCCCTGCCCTGGCCACCGCCGCGGCGGTGGCGCTCGTCGGCGGCGCGGTGGCGGTCTTGTGCAGGGGCTGCGCGCTCTCGGGTAAAGGCCCGCTCGACCCGGAAGCGCTCCTGAGCGGCTGGGCGAGCCCTTTGGGCTTTCGCATCGGCTCGGCACTCCTGGGGCTGATGCTGCTCGTGGCCACGAGAGGCCGGCAACCCTGGGCGATCCTCGGTCTCGCCACGGCACTCGGTGCCTTTCCTCTGGCCGGGCACACCGCGGCTGCGGTGCCGCGCTGGCCCTGGGCCCTCGCCCTCGTCCTCCATGTCGGCTTCGCGTCCTTCTGGCTGGGCGCGCTGTGGCCGCTCTTCCGGCTCCTGCGCGAGCGTCCTGCCGCCGAGGCCGTCGTCACCGTCGAGCGCTTTTCCCGTCTCGCCACGATCGCCGTCCCGCTCCTGCTTGCGGCCGGCATCCTCCTCGCGAGCCACGAGCTCGACGGGCCCCCGGCCTTGTGGACGACACGCTACGGCCTGCTCCTGAGCACGAAGCTCGCGGCCGTCGCAGCGCTCCTGGCGCTGGGCACCCTCAATCGCCAGCGCCTGCTGCCCGCGCTCGCGGCAGGCGGAACGAATGCCGCGCATGCCCTGCGCCGCTCGATCGGCGCCGAGATCGTCTGCGCCGGGCTCGTCCTCCTCGCGACGGCCGAGCTGAGTGCGACCTCGCCGCATCCTGCCGCGAGCCGTGTCGGCGACGCGGCGATGCAGGCCGCGCGTGCGCTCACGCTGAACGAAGGCGGCTTCAGGGCCGTGCTCCGGCTGGAGCCGGGTCTGGTCGGCCCGAACCGCCTCGACGTCACCCTCACCGACGCCGAAGGCCATCCCGCGACGGCGCTCGAGGCCGAGCTCGCGCTCGAGCGGCCCGAGGCCGGGATGGCGCCTTTGACCCGTCCTCTGCAGGCGGCCGGCATCGGCCGCTTCACGGCTCCCGACCTCCTGATCCCGATGTCGGGGCGCTGGCGGCTGACGCTATCCCTCCTCGTCTCCGACTTCGAGCGGACGAGCCTCTCGGGCGAACTCGAGATCCGCTAGCCGGCCTCGGCCCAAGGATCGGCATAGATCTCGTCCATGGAGATCGTGACGCCGAGGACCGGCACGTGCACGGTGCCGGAGCCGATCGTGTCGTGGTCCTGCCAGCCGTCGTCGCTGCGCGAACGCAGCCGGACGCGCCGCTCGTCCTGTTAGACGAGCAGGACGGCCTCGAGGGTCGGGAAGCTCTCGTAGAAGTCGAGCTTGACGGTCCGGTCCTCTCTCTCCGTCGAGGGCGAGAGCACCTCGACGACGAAGCGCGGCTCGGCGATGAAGCCTTCGGCGGGACGCTTGCAGGTGACGACGAGATCGGGTTCGCGCCAGGTACGGTCGTCTTCGCCATGCGCCACGCCGGCGATGGCGCGAAAGACCCGGCAGGGTGGCCGAACCTGACGCTCGAGCGCCCGGCCGATATTGTCACAGACGAGCGCATGCCGGATGGCCGGCTGGTTCATGGCGACCAGCATGCCGTTCACCAGCTCGTAGCGCGTCTCGGTGCCGTCGTTCCAGGCCAGGAACTCGGCCACCGTCATGCGCCGCTCGGTCCGCTCGCTCGCCGCGTTCATCGCCATGGCCCGCTTCTCGTCGCCGGCTCCGGGACGATCATGCCACCGGCCGGCATCGGCGTCAGCCCCGCCGCCTCTCTGCCAGCATCCCCAGATAATGCTGCACGAAGGTCGCCGCCGCGATCGCGGTGATGTCGCCGTGGTCGTAGGCCGGGGCGACCTCGACCACGTCCATCCCGCGCCAGTCGATTCCGGCGAGGCCCTTGAGGATCATGAGCGCCTGCGCCGAGCTCAGGCCGCCCGCGACGGGCGTGCCGGTACCGGGCGCGAAGGCCGGATCGAGGCAGTCGATGTCGACGGTGAGGTAGGCGGGTCCGGCACCCACCCGCGCCAGCACGCGCTCCACGGTTCCGCGCACGCCCTGCTCGTGCACGGTGTAGGCGTCGAGGATCCCGATCCCGCACGTGTCGGGCGCATGGGTACGGATGCCGATCTGGATCGAGCGCTGCGGGTCGATGATGCCTTCCCGCACCGCCCGCGCCACGAAGGTGCCGTGATCCAGCCGCTCGCCGTCATCGTCCCACGTGTCCTGGTGCGCGTCGAACTGCACCAGCGCCAGAGGCCCGTGCCGGGCCGCATGGGCCTTGAGCAGCGGCCAGGTGACGTAATGATCGCCGCCCAGGCTCACGAGATGGGCGCCCGTGGCCAGGATCTCCCTGGCCTGCGCCTCGATGCAGCGCGGGATCTCGGCATGGCGGCCATAGTCGAACACGCAGTCGCCGTAATCGACGACGGCGAGCTCGGCGAACGGGTCGCGGGCGAACGGGTATTGCGGGTCGCCGTCGAAGATCGCCGAGGCGCGCCGGATCGCCTGCGGCCCGAAGCGGGCACCCGGCCGGTTCGACACCGCCGCGTCGAGCGGAATGCCCCAGACCACGACGTCGACGCCGGCGAGATCGCGGCTGTAGCGGCGTCGCATGAAGGACAGAGCACCGGCATAGGTCGGCTCCTTCGATCCGCCGTGCAGCGGCCCCAGGAACGCGTTGTCGGTCGGCCGCGGCCGCGTCGCATCCTTGCTCATCTCTCCGGCACTCCGGTTCTGGCTGGACGGGAGATAGGCGGTTCCCGGCGAAAGGGCCAGCGTCCCCGGTGCAGATGCTGCTGCCCCGCACGCCGGCCGTGCGCGTCCTCCCGGTGTGGAATGCTGTCGCAAAGCTGTGGAAAAGCTTGTGAAACCTGCGGAAGAAAATCTGCACTCACCGACACGTCTTACGGACAGGAATCGGGGACCAATCCGCGCCTTTCTCTCAACTATATGATCTTCCAAGGTTTTCTGCCGATGGCAGCAGATGTCGCCCTCGGGACGGTCTGTGGATTGTCTGTGGATAAAGCAAATGGCGCCCGAGCGACCCTTTCGGATCCCGACAGGGACGGACTTCCACCGCCATCCCGGTCGTGCTAGGCGACGCCGACATGGACAAGAAGCATCGTCGAACCGGTCCCGCCCCGCAGCGTCGAGGATGGTCCGCACCGCGGGCGTGGACCGCTCTCCATCGTGACGAACCCGGACCCCTGGCCACAAGCAGCGCGGCGTGGCCGGAGAGCGTATCGGCCGCATGGCTCCCGTCCTGATCGGTTCTCCCGCCGTCGCCGCCGGCAAGGCGGAAAAAGGCACGCCGTCCAACGATGCGGGGAACGGCGGCCATGGCCATGCCGATCTGCGCACGCTCGTGATCGGCGCCATCGGCGTCGTCTACGGCGACATCGGGACGAGCCCGCTCTACACGCTGAAGGAGGCGTTCGGCGAGGCGGGCGGGTTGCATCTGAGCGAGGCGGCGGTGCTCGGCGTGCTCTCGCTGGTGTTCTGGTCGCTCATCGTCATCGTCACCCTCAAATATGTCGCCCTGATCCTGCGCGCCGACAATCGCGGCGAAGGCGGCGTGCTCTCGATGAGCGCGCTCGCCCTGCGCGGCGCCGGCAGCAGCCGGCAGGCCCGGCGCCTCGTCCTGGGGCTCTCGATCGCGGGCCTCGCCCTGTTCTACGGCGACGGGCTGATCACGCCGGCGATCTCGGTGCTCTCGGCCGTGGAAGGCCTCGAGACCGCAACCCCCGAGCTCGAGCCTTACGTCCTGCCGATCGCAACCGGCGTGCTCTTCCTGCTCTTCATGATCCAGCGCTTCGGCACGGCGAGCGTGGGCAGGCTGTTCGGCCCGGTGATGATCGTGTGGTTCGGCACGCTCGCGGTCCTGGGCCTCGCCCAGATCGTACAGAACCCCGCCGTGCTCGCGGCCCTGCACCCGGCCCGCGCGCTCGCCCTGTTCGAACTCGCGGGCTGGCAGGCCTTCGTCGCCCTGGGCGCCATCGTGCTCGCCGTCACCGGTGCCGAAGCGCTCTATGCCGACATGGGCCATTTCGGCCGTACGCCGATCCGCGTCGCCTGGCTCGGCCTCGTGCTGCCTTCGCTCGTCCTCAATTATTTCGGCCAGGGGGCGCTCGTGCTGCGCGACCCCGCCGCCCTCGAGCACCCCTTCTATCACCTCGCCCCCACCTTCCTGCTCTGGCCCCTGATCCTGCTCGCGACCTGCGCCACGGTGATCGCGAGCCAGGCGGTGATCTCGGGGGTGTTCTCCCTGACCCGGCAGGCGATCCAGCTCGGCTACCTGCCGCGCATGGCGATCCGCCACACCTCGGCCAGCGAGATCGGCCAGATCTACCTGCCGCGGGTGAACTGGCTCTTGATGCTGGGCGTGCTCGTGCTCGTCCTGGGCTTCGGCACCTCGAGCAACCTCGCCGCGGCTTACGGCATCTCGGTCACGGCCGCCATGAGCATCGATGCCGTCCTCGCCGGTCTCGTCGCCGTCTGGCTCTGGGGCTGGCCCGGCCTCGTGGCCGGTGCCGTGTTCGGCACCTTCCTTTTGGGCGATCTCGGCTACGTCGCCGCGAACAGCCTCAAGATCCCGCATGGCGGTTGGTTCCCGCTGCTGCTCGCCGGCGCCTTCTCGATGGTGGTCATGACCTGGCGCCACGGTCGGAGCGTGCTCTACGACCGGCTCTACAAGGACGCGATGCCGACCCTGAAGTTCATCGAGAACCTGAGCCCCTCGATCCAGCGCGTCGCTGGCACCGCCGTGTTCATGACCGGCAACCCCGCCGTGGTCCCGACCCCGCTTCTCCACAATCTGCGCCACAACAAGGTCATCCACGAGCGGGTCGTGCTCATGACCGTGATCACCGAGGACGTGCCTTACGTCCCGGACAAGAAGCGCGTGGTGGTCGAGCGCCTGGGCAAGGGCTTCTTCCAGGTCTGGGCCAGCTACGGCTTCATGGACGAGCCGGACGTGCCCAAAGCGCTCGAATTGTGCCGCAGCTTGGGCCTCGCGATCGAGCCGATGGCGACCAGCTACTTTCTCGGCCGCGAGACGTTGATCCCGAGCACCCGTCCCGAGATGGGCGGGATCGAGGAGAAGCTGTTCATCGCCCTCAACACGACGGCGCTCGCCGCGAACCGCTACTTCAAGCTGCCGCCGGACCGGGTGGTCGAGCTCGGCACGCAGGTCGAGATCTGAGCCGCAGCGAAGGCCCGATCTCATGTACCTCCCGGTGCTCGCCGCTGCCGCCGCGCCGGTGCCGGCCGGCCCGATGACCCTGCGCCGTGGTCCCGGCCCGCTCGGGATGTCGGCTCCGTGAATCTCCGGGGCGCACCCACGCTAGTCGCTGGCCTGCCCGCCTGTTAAAGGGCTGCCGGTGATGGCGACTCTTGGAGGCTCGGCATGTCGGGAGAAGGCAGGCGCGGTGGTCGCGAAGCGCGACGGGCGGCACGGACCTCGGTTGCGGTGCGTTCGCTCCCGGCGCTGAAACGGAAGCTGCCGCTTTACGAGGTGCTGAGCGAGGAGCAGGTCGAGCGGATCCACGACACCGCGATGCGGCTGCTCGAGACGGTCGGCATCGAGTTCCGCGAGGACGAGGCGCTCGCCAAGTGGAAGAAGGCCGGTGCGCAGGTGCACGATCAGCGCGTGCGCATCCCGCGCGAGCTCCTGATGGAGCTCGTCGCCAAGGCGCCGGAGCGCTTCACGCTGCACGCGCGCAATCCCGAGCGCTCGGCCGAGATCGGCGGCAACACGATGGTGTTCGGCCCGACCTACGGCTCGCCCTTCGTCCGCGGCTTCGACGGTGAGCGCCGCTACGGCACGATTGCGGACCTGAACAACCTCCACAAGCTCGCCTACATGGCGCCTGCGCTCCAGAACACGGGCTCGGTGATCTGTGAGCCCGTGGACGTGCCGATCCCCAAGCGCCATCTGCACATCACCTATTCGGCGATAAGGCACAGCGACAAGAGCTTCATGGGGCCGGTGACGCATCCGAGCCGGGCCGAGGACGCGGTCCGGATGTGCGAGATCGTGTTCGGCAGGGAGTTCGTCCACGACAACGCCGTCATGGTGGGCCTGATCAACGGCAACTCGCCCTTGGTGTGGGACGCCACCATGATCGGGGCGCTGCGGGTCTATGCCTGCTCCGGCCAGGCCATGGTCGTGGCCCCCTTCACCCTCGCCGGCGCCAACACCCCGGCTTCGGCCACCGCCACCGTGGCCGAGCTGATCGCCGAGGCCCTCTCCGCCATCGCCTATGCCCAGCTCGAGCGTCCCGGCGCCAAGATGATCCTGGGCTCGTTCCTCGCCGCCGTCTCGATGAAATCGGGGGCCCCCATGGCGGGCACCGGCGAGCTCGGCCTCATGAACCTCATGATCGGCCAGATGGCCCGGAAGTACAGGCTGCCCTGGCGCTCCTCGGGCATGCTGACCGGCTCCAAGATCACGGACGCGCAGGCCGGCTACGAGAGCGCCTTCAACATGTTCCCGATCATGCTGGCCGGCGCCAACTACGTCATGCACTGCGCCGGCTGGACCGAGGCCGGCCTCACCGCTTCCTATGCCAAGTTCATGCTCGATGCCGAGCAGATGGAGATGCTCTGGAAGTTCGGCCAGGGTCCCCGGTTCGAGGACTTCGACGAGGCGATCGCCACCGTTGGCGAGGTCGGCCCCGGCGGCCACTTCCTCGGCACCGCGCACACCCAGGCCCATTTCCAGGACGCCTTCTTCATGGCGGAGCTGTTCGACAACAACAGCTTCGAGCAGTGGCTGGCCGATGGCGAGAAGGATGCCGCCACCCGCGGCCTCGAGGCCGCGCGCAAGGCGCTCGACGCCTATGTCGCCCCGCCGATCGACCCCGGTGTCGACGAGGCGCTCCTGGACTTCATCCGCCGCCGCGAGGCCGAGCTGCCCGACGAGCAGAGCTGAGCTGGCCTTGCGCCTGCGCGACCTTTATCCGCCGATCGAGCCCTACCGGACCGGCAGGCTCGATGTGGGCGACGGCCACGAGCTCTACTGGGAGCTGTGCGGCAACCCGCAAGGCAAGCCCGCCCTGTTCCTGCACGGCGGGCCGGGTGCCGGGTGCAGCCCCGACCATCGCCGCCTGTTCGATCCCGAGCGCTGGAACGTGCTCCTGTTCGACCAGCGCGGCTGCGGCCGCAGCACGCCGCACGCCTCGCTCGCGGCCAACACGACCTGGCATCTCGTCGCCGATATCGAGCGCCTGCGCACCATGCTCGGGCTCGAGCGCTGGCTCGTGTTCGGCGGCTCGTGGGGCAGCACCCTGGCGCTGGCCTATGCCGAGACCCATCCCGAGCGGGTCACGGGCCTGATCCTGCGCGGGATCTTCACGCTCCGGCGCTGGGAGCTGCTCTGGTACTACCAGCACGGCGCCTCGCTGTTGTTCCCCGACAAGTGGGAGCGCTTCCTCGCCCCCATCCCGCCGGAGGAGCGCCACGACCTGATCACGGCCTACCGGCGCCGCCTCACCGATTCCGATCGGACGATTCAGCTCGAGGCCGCCCGGGCTTGGAGCTTGTGGGAGGGCGAGACCATCACGCTCCTACCCAACCCCGACTACAGCCGCCAGCACGGCGAGGACGAGTATGCGCTCGCCTTCGCCCGGATCGAGAATCATTACTTCGTCCACGGCGGCTGGCTCGAGGAAGGCCAGCTCTTACGCGATGCCGGGCGGCTGCGGTCGATCCCGGGCGTCATCGTCCAGGGCCGCTACGACATCGCTACGCCGCCGCAGACCGCCTGGGAACTGCACCGTGCCTGGCCCGAGGCGGAATTCGTGATGGTCGAGGATGCCGGCCACGCCGTCTCCGAACCCGGCATCCGCCATCATCTTCTGGAAGCGACCGATCGGTTCGCGGACGGCGGCTGAGACCGCGGTCTCCGCCGCCCGCTCCGCGAGCGGCTCAGTGCATCCCGGCGATGTATTCCCGCATCGCCTCGGCCTCGCTCTGGATCTCGTCCAGACGATGCTTCACCACGTCGCCGATGCTGACGAGGCCGCACAACCGCCCGTCACCGTCGACCACCGGGATGTGGCGGATGCGCCGCTCCGTCATCATCGCCATGAGGGTGCCGATGCGGTCCTCGGGCGTGCAGGTGAACACGCGCTCGGTCATGATGCTCCGGACCGGCTCGTTCAGGACGCCGACACCGCGGTCGGCGATGGCGTGCATGATGCCGCGCTCGGAGATGATGCCCTGGATCTTGGCACCGTCGCTCGAGACGACGAGACAGCCGACCCGCTCCTCGCGCATGCGCCGGACCGCCTCGCCCACGGTCGTCTCGGGCCCGATGGTCCGGACCTCGTTGCCCTTGCGCGCCAGGATCGTCTGGATGTGCATCCCGCACCTCTCCTCGGCTGTTGCTCGAGAGCTCATCGCCGCGAACCGTCGCCGACCCGCGGCCGGCCGCTCTCTCGACCACGCTGAATCCACCCGTGCCGTCGACCCTACCACGATCCCCGGCCGGCGGCGACCGGCCCGGTCGCTCCCTGGACGCGACGGGGTCGGCAAGTTATGCTGCATCGCAACAGAAGGAAAGGGAGACATGGGGCCATGCCCGTGGACGAGACCCGCGCGGTAGCGAAGCTGCCGCACGTCGACATCGAGATCCGACACAGAAAGGTCCCCGAGGAAGGGGCGGAATATCTGTCGATCAGCCTCAAGGCGAGCCCCGACCTCGACAGCGTGGCCGCCTTCCTCGACCCGTTCCGGCTGGCCGATCCCGGCCGCCTCTTCGCCGCCTGGGCGAGCTTCAACCCGTGGCTGTCGCTCGCGAACCCGTTCGCCTTCTGGGGGCTCGCCGGTCGGGCTCTTCCCGGCCGTGACGGGCAGGAGGGCCGGCCGGGGTGATCCGCCACATCGTCCTGTTCAGCGCCAAGGATCCTGCCGAGGTGCCGATGATCCGCGCCGGCCTCGCCAGGCTGCAGGAGATCCCGCATGCGCGCCGCCTCGAGGTGGCGCTGAACGAAAAGCACGATCGCCTCTCGCAGGAGATCGACGTCGTGGTCTACGGCGAGTTCGACGATCTCGAGCAGCTCGAGCGCTGGAAGGCGCATCCGCTCTACCAGGAGGCCATCGCCGTGGTCCGCCCGCGCCGCGATCTCAGGATCGCCGCGGACTACGAGGTGCCGGGCTAGAGCTCGATTCCGCGTCGCGCCATGGCCCGCTTCCACATGCTCCCGGCATCGGGCGCGAACACCAGCGTCGGGTCGGCCGGGATCGAGAACCACGCCCCTGCAGCGATCTCGCCCGCGAGCTGGCCCGGCGCCCAGCCGGCATAACCCAGCACCGGAATCGCCTGGCGCGGGCCTTTGCCGGCGGCGAGGTCGGCCAGCACCTCGGGATCGCCGGTCACGGCGAGTCCCGGTGCTATGCGCAGCGTGTGCGGTCCTTCGTAGTCGGGGCTGTGCACCACCATGCCGATCTCGGGCTGAACCGGACCGCCATAGAAGAGCTCGGTCTCACCCGTGACGCCTTTCCCGTCGAGGCCCAGGCGGCGCAACAGCTCCGCCGTCGGCATCTTGCCATAGGGCCGGTTCAGGACGAGGCCCAGCGTTCCTTCCGAGCCGTCGCGCAGGATCAGCACGACCGTATGGTCGAAGTTGGGGTCGGCGAGGCCGGGGTCCGCCACGAGCAGCCGTCCGGCCAGGCTCGCAGCCGGCTCGTCCCGGTCCGCAGGCGGGGCGGCGGCCTGGGCCCCGTTCACGAGCAGCACGAGAAGGCAGCCGATCCACCTCGCCACGCACATCTCTCGCCTCCTTGGCGGTCATGCGGCTCGCGCCGATCCTCCATGCTATTCCTTCGGAGGAGCCGACGCCATGGCACCCGACAGCTCGGCGGCGTAGCGCTCGGCCTCGACCAGGAGCCAGTCGCGCAACGCCCGGATCTTGGGCAGGCGCCGGAGCACCTTCGGATAGACCAGCCAGTAATGGTGCCCTTCGTCGCCGACCAGATCGAAGAGCTGGACGAGCCGCCCGGCGCGGAGCTCGTCCCGCCACAGCTCGGGGGTGAGCATCGCGACGCCCTGACCCGCCAGCGCGGCGCTGCCTTCGAGCGGCTGCGAATCGAGCCCGATGGCGCCACGTCCGTCGAGCACGGGCGCCTCGACCCCGGCCAGCGCGAACCAACGGCGCCACCAGCGGTCGGTCGGGCTCAAGAGCGGCAGACGCAAGAGGGCGGCAGGGGAGTCGACGGAACCCGTCCGCTGCAGGAAGTCGGGGCTGCACATCGGCGTGAAGGTGACGCGGAGCAGAGGATGCGCCTCGAGGCCTGGCCAATCGCCCCGGCCCGAGCGGATCGCGGCGTCCACCTCCTCGCGGGCGAAATCGACCAGCCGGTTCGCGGTCGTGAGCCGCACGGCGAGACTCGGATGGGCGAGCTGGAAGGCGCCCAGGCGCGGGGCGAGCCAGCGGACGGCGAAGGACGGGACCGAGCTGATGGCGAGCACGCTCTCGGTCTCCTGGCGAAAGCTCGCGAACGCCGCCTGCAGCAGGTCGAATGCCTCGCTGACCGCGGCCGCAAGCCGTCGGCCGGCCTCGGTCGGCACCACCTGGCGCGGCAGGCGCAGGAACAGGGGCGTGCCGACCCGCTCCTCGAGCAGCTTGATCTGGTAGCTGATCGCGGCCTGGGTCGCGCCGAGCTCCTCCCCGGCCTTGGTGAAGCTGCCGAGCCGCGCGGCCGCCTCGAAGGCGCGCACCGCGGCGAGAGGCGGCAGATGACGACGCATCCTGCATAAGCTCTCTTTATGGATACCCGCCGAGCTTCGGCTGGTCGGCCGTCCCTGTCCAGGGCAGTCTGGTCCTGTCGGCCGGCGCTTTCGTGCAGCGCCGACAACCCAAGAGGCGAATCATGTCCCCTGCTCCCGTCACGGCGAGAGCCTCTCGCGCGCCGCTCTTCGGCAAAGGCTGGCTCATGCGGCGCTGGCGAGCGCTGCGGACCCGGCCGGCACGGCCCAGGGCCTTGGACCCGGGCGAACTGTCGCCGCATCTGCTCAAGGACATCGGCTTGTGGGACGATCCGGCCTCGCCCGCCGGCCGCATCGATCCCGGCCGTCAGAGCGCTGCGCACCGACGCTGACGCTCCTCGGCCCAGCGTTCCAGCCAGCCCGGCAGCTCGCTCGCCGGCATCGGCCGCGCGAACAGGAAACCCTGCACCTGGGCACAGCCGACTCGGCGCAGGATCTCGAACTGCCGGCTCGTCTCGACGCCTTCGGCCACGACCGGCAGGCCCAGGCTGGCGCCGAGCGCAACGATCGCTCGCAGGAAAGCCTCCTGATCGGCCTGCCGCCCCGCGGCGGCGAGGAGCGTGCCGTCGAGCTTGAGCCGGTCGAGCGGCAGGCTGCCGAGACGGACCATCGAGGAGCAGCCCGTCCCGAAGTCGTCCACCGCCACCTGCATGCCGAGTCCGCGCAGGGCGCCGAGCGTGGCCATGGCCTTGCCCTGATCGTCCATGGCCCCTTCGGTGACCTCGATCGTAAACATCCCGGGCGGCAGTCCGTGGGCCTCGAGCCGGGCCGTCACGTGCCCGACCAGCCCACTCTCCGCGAGCGCCGCGACCGGGACGTTCACGGCGATGCGCAGATCCGGGAGCCCTGCCGCCTGCCAGCGTGCGGCCTGCTCCATGACCTCGCCGATCACCCAGCGGGTCAAGGGCAGGATCAGCCGGCTGCGCTCGGCGAAGGGCAGGTACTCGCCGGGCAGGATCAGGCCCCGCGCGGGATGGTGCCAGCGCAGGAGCGCCTCGAGCTCCACCACCGCGAGGTCGGCGGCGCTCAAGATGGGCTGATAGTGCAGGGTGAGCTCCTGCTGGGCCAGCGCCCGGTGCAGGTCATGCTCGAGCCGGCTGCGCCGATGCGCCTGCTCCTGCAACGTCGGATCGAAGAACCGCCACCCGCTGCGCCCGGCCTCCTTGGCGGCATAGAGCGCCAGATCGGCGTTGGCGAGCAGGCTCTCCGGCTCGGCCCGCTCGCGCGGCAGCACGGCCACCCCGACGCTCACACCCGTATGCACGTCGTGCTCGTGCACGCGATAGGGCTCGCCCAGCGCCGTGACGAGACGCTCGGCCAGGAGCGCGAAGCTTGCGGGCTCCTCGGCCGGCCCGGCCAGGAGGGCGAACTCGTCGCCGCCGAGGCGGGCGACCAGGTCGCTCCTGCGCAAGGTGGCCTGCAGGCGTTCTGCCACCTGGCTCAAGAGCGCGTCGCCCGCGCTGTGGCCGAGCGTGTCGTTGACGTGCTTGAAATGATCGAGGTCGAGCAGCATGAGCGCGAAGCGGCCGTCCTCCCGCTCGGCCCGAGCGCAGGCCCGCCGCAGCATGTCCTGGAACAGCAGCCGGTTGGGCAGGCCCGTGAGCGGGTCGTGGTGGGCGAGCCGGTAGGCCCGCGCCTCGGCCTCCCGGTACGCCGTGACGTCGCTGACCGTGCCGATGATCCGGAGCCCGCGGCCCCGATCGTCCCGCTGCACCACCCGGCCGATCGTCTCGATCCAGCGATAGCCGTTCCTGCTCCGGACGCGCTGCTGGCTGGTGAACGCATCGAGCTCGCCGGCACGCAGTCGCGCCACACGCTCCCGCATGGCCGGCGCGTCATCGGGATGCAGGCGCGCCAGGAACGTCGCCTCGGCGAGCGATCTCGCCTCGGGCATCCCATCGCGCCAGCCCTCTTGCAGATGGATGACTCCCGTCGCGAGATCGGCTTCCCAGATGCCGATCCTGCCGGCCTCGAGCGCCAGGCGCAGACGTCCGGCGCTCTCCGCCAGCGCCAGCTCGGCACGCTTGCGCTCGTCGATGTCGGTCGTGGTGCCGATGACCCGCAAGGGTCTTCCGGCATCGTCGCGCTCCTCGACCACCGCATGATCGACCACCCAGCTATGGCCGCCGTCCCTGCGACGCAGCCGATACTCGTGCTCGAGCGAAGGGGCGCCGCCCGCGAGGAAGGTAGCGTAGGCCACCTCGACGCACTCTCGATCGAGCGGGTGCACGAGCTCCAGCCAGCGCTGCGTGTCCCAGTCGAGCTCCTGCGACGTCCAGCCCAGCCATGGCGCGGCCCCCGCCTGGATGGACGCCCGTCCGGCACCCACGTCGTAGCTCCAGGCGATCTGCCCGCCGGCTTCCAGCGCCAGCAGGAGCTGACGGTGCTCCTGCCTGAGACGGGCCTCGCTCTCCTTGAGCCGGCGCTCCGCCTCCTTGAGCGCCGTCACGTCGATGGCGGCGCCGACCGCGCCGATGACGGTGCCTTGCGCGTCGCGCACCGGCATGGCGTTCATGATCTCGTCCACGAACGTACCGTCGGCGAAGACGATATGCAGCTCCTCGTTCAGCACGATCTCGCCGCGCGCTGCCCGCTGGACCGGAAGCTGCTCGCTCGGCACCTCCCGGCCATCCTTGAAGATCCGAAAGTTGCACGGCCCCTCCCGGTCGGGAGCGGTGGACGAGAGATTGCCGCCGTAGGGCTGCCGCAGGCGCTCGGCCGCACGCCGGCTGCCGGTGATCCGGCGCGCTTCTGGATCGTGGGCCAGCATGATCGACGCCGGCACGACCGCCATGATGGTGTCGAGCTCGGCCGCGCGGGCCGCGAGCCGCTCCTGCCGCTCCTGCAGCGTCGCGGCCATGTCGTTGCAGAGCGCGGCGAGGCGCCCCAGCTCGGATTCGGGATGCCGGATCGGGGCGCGTGCCGTCAGGTCGCCGGCGCGCCATCGCCGGGCGGCGGCGGCCAGGGCGGCAACGGGCCGGCTGACGAGATGCCGGCTCCCCAGCACGACCAGGAACAACACGAGCAGGGCGCCGCCGCCCATGGCGGCGAGATCCAGGACGATCGCCCGCCGCATGCCGGCGAACGCCCGCGCCTCCGGCAGCCCGACCGTGACCGTGACACGCTCGCGAACCCCCGACAGCCGCACATAGCCGATGATGCGCGCCACACCGTCGGGCTCCGCGGCGGCCACGGAGCGAACGACGCCGGGCTCCTCCGCCCGCGATGCCAGCACATAGGGCTCCGGAACCTTTCCTGAGGCCGGCACGTGAGCCGGAAGCTGGACGAGCATGCCGCCATCGGCGGCAAGGGCCATGATCGAGGCCTGTGGCGGCAGCGCTCGGTGCGACAGATGCTCCGCGAGCCAGGACAGGCGGAGCTCCGCCGAGGCGATGACCGCCGGCCGGCCTTCGGGCCGGGAGAGGATCAGCAGAAGGGGCAGGACGGGCTCGCCGGAGGACGAAACGTGCAAGGCCCCGACATGCAGTCCCTCCTCGGCGGTCGCGCGCAGCAGATCCGGTGCCACGTCGTGGACGGCGCCGACGCGCTCCGGCAGGGCGGCGCAGAAGACCCGGCCGTGCGCATCCATCACCTCGATGTCCCGCAGATGCGCGAAGCGACGGGCCAGACCGGCCAGGATCGCGCTGCAGGCGGGCCCGTCGCTTCCGGTGAGCGGGGGCAGCTCTGCCACCGCGATCAGCAGATGACGCACCCCCTCGATGATGCGCTCCATTTCGCCGGCGACGAGCCGGGCATCGGCGAGCGCCTGCTCCTGCGCCTGCTGCACACGGAGCGCCCATTCCTCGTGCTCGCTGCGGACGAGAAGAGCGAGCACCGGCAACAGCGCCAGAACGACAACGAGACGCAGGCGGCCCGGAACGCTCCGCGGCACCACCGGCGGCCACGGGCGCCGGCGTCGCCGCCGAGCCGGAGGGTCGAGCACCTCGGCGCAGCCCGGGACCGGCTTCTCGGCCGGACCTGCATCGCCACGCACCATCCCTGACAAGGTGCGCTCCTCCCGCCTCGAGGCAGCAGCCCGCCCGTTAGCGGTCGCCTCCAAGTTGATGGAATACGTTCGCTGTATCGCCTCGACGCCGAGGATGCAAGATTCTCCGATCGGGCAGGGCAGGCGTGCGGATGACCGCATGGGCGTCGACGTCGAAGCGCATTAGGCTTGTCGTGCCGCCGTAAGGGAACGCATCATGAGCAAGAATCAGGTGAGCGGCATCCATGCCGCGATCGTGACCCCGGTCGACTATTCGGGCACCATCAGCGTCGAGCGGTTCGCGCGCCATGCCCAATGGCTCCTGCGCCACGGCTGCCACGGGCTCGGCGTGTTCGCGGTCACGGGCGAGGCGGCCTCGTTCTCGGTCGCGGAGCGGCAGGCTGCTCTCGAGGCCCTGGTCGGTGCCGGCATCCCGGCCGAGTTCCTGATGGTCGGTGTCGGCACCTGCGCGCGCGCCGACACGGTGGCCCTCGCCCGCCATGCGCTCGGGCTCGGCTGCCGCCGTCTGGCCATGCTGCCACCCTTCTTCTTCCGCCGCGTGCTCGACGAAGGCCTCTACCGCGCCTATGCCGAGGTCCTGGACGCGCTCGCCGACGACCGGCTCGAGCTCTTCCTCTACCACCACCCGCAGATCACCGGCACGCCCATCACGAAGGCGGTGATCGAGCGCCTGCTCCGGGCCTACCCCGCGACAATCAAGGGCATCAAGGACAGCTCGGCGAGCCTCGCGCACCTGCTCGATCTGATCCGGAGCTTCCCCGAGCTCGCCGTGTTCGCCGGCTCCGACAAGGAGCTCCTGCCGGTGCTGGAGGCCGGCGGTGCGGGCACGATCTCGGCCGCGGCCAACATCAACAGCGCCACGAGCCGCGAGGTATTCGACGCCTTCGTGACGGGCGACCGCGCCAAGGCCGAGGCGCGGATGCGCCAGGTCCGGTTCGTGCGCGAGGCGCTCGAGGTCTATTCCCCGCTGGTACCGGCGGTGAAGTACGTCATCGCCGACGGCCAGAAGGACGACGAGTGGCGCCACGTGCGCGCACCGCTCGTGGCGCTCGACGGCCCGAGCGGCCAGGAGCTCGTGCACAAGCTGGAGGCGGCGGGCTGCGGCTACGATCCCGACCTCTACAGCGTCGCCGCCGGCTGAAGGCCGCCCTTGACCGCCTGGCCCTGCATCGCCTTTAACCGGCCCCACTCCGTCCGTCGGTATGGATGAACGCGATGAGCCAGGTCGCTCGTACCCGCGGCATGACCGTAGCCGCGTTCGGCCGCCGCAAGGGGGGCTCGCCGCTCGTCTGCCTCACGGCCTACACCACGCCCATGGCGCGGCTGCTCGATCCGCACTGCGACATGCTGCTGGTGGGCGACTCCCTGGGCATGGTGATCTACGGCCTGCCCTCGACCGTGCCGGTCACGCTCGAGATGATGATCGCCCACGGCGCCGCCGTCGTCCGTGGCGCCGCGAGCGCCCTGGTCGTGGTCGACATGCCCTTCGGCTCCTACCAGGAGAGCCCGGCCCAGGCCTTCAGGAACGCTGCCCGGCTGATGGCCGAGACCGGCTGCGCCGCCGTCAAGCTCGAAGGCGGGGCGGTCATGGCCGAGACCATCGCCTTCCTCGTCACCCGCGGCGTGCCGGTCCTGGCCCATATCGGCCTGCAGCCGCAGTCCGTGAACACCTATGGCGGCTACGGGGCGCGCGGCAAGGTGGAGGACGAGGCCGAGCGGATCCTCGCCGACGCGCGCGCGGTCGCGGAAGCCGGCGCCTTCGCCGTGGTGGTCGAGGGCGTGGTCGAGCCCCTGGCGCAGCGCATCACCGACGCCGTGCCGATTCCCACGATCGGCATCGGCGCGTCGGCCGCCTGCGACGGTCAGATCTTGGTCAGCGACGATGCGTTCGGCATCTTCGCCGATTTCACCCCGCGCTTCGTCAAGCGCTTCGCCGATCTCGCGAGCGTCATCGATGCTGCGGCCAAGGCTTACGCCGAGGAGGTGCGGGCACGCCGCTTCCCGGGGAAAGAGCACGTCTACCAGCCGGCCGCGGCACCCGCGGCTCCGCAAGGTGGAGCACCGGCATGAGTGCCCCGATCGAGGTCGTGCGCAGCATCGCGGCCCTGCGTGTCCAGACCCGGACCTGGCGTCGCCAGGGGCTCACGATCGGCCTCGTGCCGACCATGGGCGCGCTGCACGAGGGCCATCTCTCGCTCGTGCGCCTGGCGCTCGACCGCACCGACCGCGTCGTGGTCTCGATCTTCGTGAACCCGACCCAGTTCGGCCCGGCCGAAGACCTCTCGCGCTACCCGCGCGACGAGGCGGGCGATCTCGCGAAGCTCGCCCGCATAGGGGCGCATCTCGTCTTCATGCCCGACGTCGCCGAGATGTACCCGGCGGGCTTCTCGACCTGGGTCGAGGTCCAGGGGGTCAGCGAGGGCCTGTGCGCCGTCACCCGCCCGCACCATTTCCGCGGTGTCGCCACGGTCGTGACCAAGCTTCTGAACCAGGTTCAGGCCGACCTCGCCGTGTTCGGCGAGAAGGACTACCAGCAGCTCCAGGTGATCAAGCGGCTCGCGCGCGATCTCGACATTCCGACCGCGATCGGAAGCGGCCCCACCGTGCGCGAGCCCGACGGCCTCGCCATGTCCTCGCGCAACCTCTATCTCGGCCCCGAGGAGCGGCGCACCGCCGCCGGCCTCTACCGGGTCTTGAGCGATCTCGCCGATGCGCTGGCCGACGGCTCCCCGGCCGGGCCGCGGCTCGAGGCGGCGCGCCAGCGGTTGCTGGTCGAAGGCTTCACCGAGGTGGACTATCTCGAGCTGCGCGACGCCGAGACCCTGGCGCCTTTGGACCACGTGGCCGACCGCCCGGCGCGCCTGCTCGCCGCCGTCTTCCTGGGCAAGGTCCGGCTGATCGACAACGTGCCCGTTGGTCCGGCCGCGCGCTGATGAGGCCGGTCAGGCGCCTTTGCGCTCCTCCTTCGGCTCGACGACGACCGTGCCGGTCATACCGGAGGTGAGCCGCATCCCGTCCGGCAGCGGCCCGACGGCGAGGCGGCGGACGGTCCAGCCCACGCCCAGAGGCCGCAGCAGCCGGAACATCAGCACGCCCACGGCGCTGCCGACGACGAGCCCGAGCGCCGTGTTCAGGTACATGGCCGCGACGATCACCGCGTAGACGGTCATTTTGAGGAAGCCCGTGGCCGCCGTCGCCCACGTGCGCTCCCCGCCGAAAGGAGCTTCAGACGGCGCGCCAGGAGGACGGCAGCGGGGCGGACTTCCCGGCTTATGAGCCGCGCAGGCCCGCCTCGATGGCCGGGCGGTCGAGGCCGCGCTGGCCGATCACGACGAGCCGCGTGGCGCGGCGCTCGTGGGGCTGCCAGGGGCGGTCGTAATAGCCCTGGACGCGCTCGCCCACCGCCTGCACCGCGTGGCGCAGCGGCCGGCCGTCGACGGCGGCGAAGCCCTTGATTCTGAGGATGTCGTGCGCGCGGGCGACCGTGCGGATGCGGTCGAGCAGATGCTCGGGCTCCGCCACCGCGTCGAGCTCGACGACGAAGCTCTCGAAATCGTCGTGGTCGTGCTCGCCGCCCTCGGCATCGTGGTGCGAGGGTCGGGATGCCAGATCGTCCTCGGCCCCGGCCCCGAGCCCGAGCAGCACCGCGGGATCGACCGCGCCGAAGCGTGCCGCTACCGTCTTCACCGCCGGCCGGGCGTGCTCGGCGATCGCGGCCTCGGCCCGGGCGCGCGCCGCCGCGTCGACCCGGTCGAGCTTGTTCAGCACCACCATGTCGGCACACAGGATCTGCTCCTCGAACAGCTCCTCGAGCGGGCTCTCGTGGTCGAGGTTGAGATCGGCCCGGCGCGCCGCCTCGAGCGCCGCCGGATCGGTGGCGAAGCGCCCGGCGGCGACGGCCTCGGCGTCCACCACCGCGACGACACCGTCCACCGTCACCCGGGTGCGGACCTCGGGCCAGGTGAACGCCTTCACGAGCGGCTTCGGCAGGGCCAGGCCCGAGGTCTCGATCACGATGTGATCGGGCGGCTCGGCGCGGGCGAGCAGGCGCCGCATGGTCGGCAGGAAGTCGTCGGCGACGGTGCAGCAGATGCAGCCATTGGCGAGCTCGATCACGTCGTCCTCGCCGCAGCCCTCGATCCCGCAGCCCAAAAGCAGGTCGCGGTCGACGCCGAGATCGCCGAACTCGTTGATGACGAGCGCGATCCTCCGCCCGCGGCTCTCGTTCAGGAGATGGCGGATCAGGCTGGTCTTGCCGGCGCCGAGAAAGCCCGTGACGATGGTGGCCGGAATCTTGGAGGCACGCATGGCGGTAGGCTGTCTCCCTCGCTGCTCGCGTTGGCTCGTGGTCGCAGGCGCTTATGCCCGCTTCAGCGCACGCAGTCGAGCAGCGGCCCGAGCTGCTCCATGCGCCGCTCGATCATCCTGGCGCGCTGCGCGATGTAGCGGGTCGGGCGCTGCGGCGACCAGCGGCGCGGATTCGGGAGCACGGCCGCGATCAGCGCCGCCTCGTGGCGAGTGAGCCTGGCGGCCGGCTTCTTGAAGAAGCGTCGCGCCGCAGCCTCCGCGCCGTAGATGCCGGGGCCGGTCTCGGCGACGTTGAGGTAGACCTCCATGATGCGCCGCTTGCCCCACAAGAGCTCGAGCTGTGGGGTGAGCGCCGCCTCCAGCACCTTGCGGACGGGATCGCGGCCGGGCCAGAGCAGCACGTTCTTCGTGGTCTGCATGCTGATCGTGCTCGCTCCCCGCGCGTGCTCGCCGGCCCAGGCCCGACCGATCTCGTGGCGCAGCGCCGGCCAGTCGATGCCGTGATGCTCGCAGAAGCGGTTGTCTTCGGCGGCGATCACGGCACGGGCCAAGTGGGGCGAAATCGCCGCGAACGCCGTCCAGTCCTTGTCGAGCCCTTCGCCTTCCACGAGGCGCCAGAGCATGAGCGGCGTCACCGGCGGCGGTACGAAGCGGAAGAGGAGGATCAGGAAGGTCGGCAGCAGAAGGAGGACGAGCGCGATCCGGCCGAGCCGGCGCCAGCCCCGGCCGGCATGCCGGCGGCGCAGCACGGAGGCAGCCGTGCCGCCGGCGGGCGGCTTGCGAGCAGGCTTGCGAAGCGGCGCCGGGCCGGTCACCACGGCCTAGACGAGCCCGAGGCGAGCGGCCCGCGGCGGCGCCGACCAGCTCCTTCTCCGATGCTTCCGGAAGCGGCAAGCCGGCATCCTGCTCCACACGCCCTCGCTCATCCTCGGCCCGTCAGCTTCTAGAGGCCGAGATCGTGGCCTCGCCCGAGCCGATTAAGCGCGCTCCGCCGCACCTGTCCACCCTGCGCGGGAGCACGGACGGGCGCGAGCCCCGTGCCGGTCAGGCGGCGCGGATCTGACGATTCTGCACGAAGTGACGCAGGACCATGCGCAGGCGGGCCGCGCCGGCGAGATCGCCCTTGCGGCGCGCGGCCTCGATGTCGTCCAGGATCATCCGGGAGAGGCGCCGCTCACCCTCGGGGGTCTCGCAGAGATAGCGACCGAGCTCCAGAGCCACTATTTCCGGCAGATGCTCGTGCTCGGCGATGGCGTCCACCTCCTCTCTCGTCAGATTCGCAACGCCGAGACAGTCCTCGAACGTCAGCATGGCTCGACCTCCCATCGATCGCTTCGCTGTCGGGCGATTGTCGCCGAGGATGTCCGGAAGCGACTTGATCCAGATCAAGGCGCTTCCGCGCATCTACGTCAAAAGCCGATCATGCCGCAGCCTCGCGGTGCTTCTCGACGATCGCGTGCGCGATGCGGTCCGGCACCTCCTGCAGATGATCGTAGCTCCACTCGAAGAAGCCGGTGCCCTGGCTCAAGGAGCGTAAGGTGACGATCAGGTCGTGCATCTCGCCCTGGGGGATCTGCGCCTTGATCTCGTCCCAGCCACTCCAGCCGTCCTTGGCCTCGTAGCCCAGAATCTGGCCGCGCCGGCCGGTGACGAGCTGGAGGACCTTGGAGGTGTAGTCGCTCGGCACCGAGATCGTGACGCTGAGAATGGGCTCGAGCAGTACGGGCTCGCACTGCGGCAGCCCCTCCTTCAGCGCCAGCGCGGTCGCGAGCTTGAACGAGAGCTCGTTGCTGTCGACGCTGTGGAACTGGCCGTCGTGGAGCGTCACCGCCACGTCGACCACCGGGAAGCCCAAGGGGCCTTTCTGCAGATGCTCGCGCGCGCCGGCCTCGACCGCCGGGATGAACTGCTTGGGCACGGCCCCACCCACGATCTTGTTCTCGAACTGGAAGCCCTCGCCACGCGGGAGCGGCCGGATCTCGATCTTGACGTCACCGAACTGGCCGTGGCCACCGCTCTGCTTCTTGTGGCGGCCGTGCGCGTGGGCACCTTTGCGGATCGTCTCGCGATAGGGGGTGCGGGGCGCGTGCCCTTCGACCTCGACATTGTACTTCTGCTTCAGCCGGTCGAGCGCCACGCGCAGATGGATCTCGCCCTGGCCCCAGAGCACGGTCTGGTGCGTGTCGCGGTCGTAATCGACCAGAAGCGACGGGTCCTCGTCGGTGAGCTTGGCAAGAGCGCCGGACAGCTTGACCTCGTCGTTCTTGTTCTTCGCCGTAATCGCGAAGGCATACATCGGCTTCGGTGCCGGCGGCTGCGGCACCATCCCGTCCGCGGGCCCCGACCCGGTCGTGAGCAACGTACCCGTGCGGGCGTTGTCGAGCCGCCCCAGCGCCACGATCTCGCCGGCCTCGGCCGAGCCCACGCTCTGCTGCTGGCCGCCGAACAGGCGGTAGACCCCGCCGACGCGCATGTCGCCCAGCATCGTGCCGTCCTTGACCGAGCCGCGCCAGACCCGGACCAGGGACAGCTTGCCGGTGTGCGGGAAGTAGTAGTTCTTGAGCACCTGCACGATCGCGGCGCCGTCGTTCTCGAGGCCGAGCTGGGCGGCGCGCACGCTCGGGTCGGGCGCCTCCTTGGCCAGGGCCGCGAGAAGGCGCCTCACCCCCATGTCCTGCTCGGCCACCCCCATGAAGACGGGAACGACCTGGTCGGCGCCCAGGGTCTTCTGCAGGTCGCGCAGGATCTGCTCCTGCGGCGGCTCCTGATCCTCGAGCAGCTTCTCGAGCAGGTCGTCGTCGAAATCGGCGAGGATCTCCAGCATCTCGCGTCGGGCCGTCTGCTCGCGCTCGCGATACTCCTCGGGCAACGGGATGACATCCGAAGCGGTCCCTTTGCGGAAGGCGTGCGCCTCCTCGCTCACGAGGTCGATATAGCCCACGAGCTCCTCGCCGCGGCCGATCGCGTACTGGTGCGGGACCACCGGCCGGGCGCTGAGCTGGCGCAGCGTCTGCAGGAGATCGCGGTAGCGGACGTCCGAGCGGTCCATCTTGTTGATGAAGATCAGATGCGGGATCGCGTTGGTATCGAGGAACTGCAGGAGCGGCGCCACGGCGATCAGCCGCTCGAGCACGGGCTCGACCACGACCACGGCGAGGTCGCAGCCCAGGACGGCGCCATAGGTCTCCTGGACGAACTCGACCGAGCCGGGGCAGTCGAGGATCGTGAAGTCGAGATCGTGGCAGCGGAACGAGGCGGCGCTCACCTCGGTGCTCATCCGCCGCGCTCGAGCCTCCGCACTGCTGTCGGCGACCGTGTTGCCCTCGGCCACGCTGCCCTTGCGCCCGATCGCTCCGGCGACGAACAGCATGCTTTCGAGCAGCGTCGTCTTGCCGGAGCCGCTAGGGCCCACCAGCGCTACGTTCCTCGTCGTCGTTCTTGACCCCATGACGGAGCCTCCCTCCCAAGAAGGCGACACGCCGCGGGCCGGCGAGGTCCGGGTCGTGCCGCAGCGATCGGCTGTCCGGACCATGCATGTTCGAAGCGGATCGTCGGCTTGGCAACTGGAAAACGACAAGATCGTGACGGTCCGCTCGGCGTCCTCGCCGCCATTCCGGTGTGGCCCGGCGCCGAACCATCACGATCGCCGTTGCGCACGAGGCCGGGTTGAGGGAATGTTACCACGACGTCGTCGAAGCGTTCTCGTGCCCGACGACCGACGATGCCGGCAGCGCGATCACAACGACCGGCCTTCGTGGGAGGTCGTCATGCAGTGCGGTGACCTCGAACGGTACCTCGAGGCGTTCCTGGACGGGCGGCTGGGGCGAAGCCGCAGCGCCATCCTCCGCCGCCATCTCGCCATCTGCGGCGGCTGTCGGGCGCGTGTCGAGCGGCTCCGGCAGTTCGAGCGCGAGATGCAACGGCGCTTCCGCTCGATGGAACAGGTGGGCTCGGTCTGGCAGGGCCTCGAGCTCGACCTGGTCGCGAGCAGCCGCAGCGGTGCTGCGCATCATCTCCTGCCGTTGCCCCGCGTCCTGCCGCCGCCGCGCAGCAGCGCCGCCACCGAGACGCCGCCGACGCCGGGTCCGAACCGCCACCGCCCGCTGCTGGTGTCACGGGTTACGGCACGCGGCCGGGCCTCCGGCCTCGTCGGGGTCGTGCTGATCGCGATGGCGCTGGGGACGGTCTACCAGCTCGCCCGAACCTCTCTTCGGACCGATGACGGGATCGATCCCACGGTGCAGGCCTACAGTCAGCTGATCCGGGGCGATCACGTGCTGGCGCTCCGCAGCGACGATGCGGAGCGCCTCCAGGCCTGGCTGTCGCAGGAGCTCGAGCGCCCCGTACCGCCTCTGCCGATCCCCGAAGGCTTTCGCCCGGTCGGCGCCGATCGGGCCGAACTCGCGACCGGGGAGGCAGGTGTTCTGATCTATGGCCGCTCGGAGACGGCGGCCGATGCGGAAACGCCCGTGGCGCTCTTCGTCCAGCCGCTGCCGGCCGAGGCGAGAGCGCCGGCTCCGAAGCCGTCCGGCGTCGCGGCGCTGCACGATGCGGGCGATCTGCGCGAGCTCACCTGGGAGACGGGCAGCTTCCGCTATACGGTGATCGGCCGGGGGACGCCCGAGGAGGAACTGCGTCGGTTCGTGCCGTGAGGCGCCGCCGGATCACCGGTCCTATCGGCCCGTCAGCACCTCGGGATTGACCAGGACCGCGGGATCGAGGCTGCCGCTGAAGGCGGCGAGTGCGTTGCGCGCCGACTCTTGCGCCATGCGCACGGCGGCCTCGCCGGTGACCCCGGCGCAGTGCGGGCTGAGCAGCACCCGGCGCTCGGCCAGAAGCGGGCTGTCCGGGCGGGGCGGCTCGGTCTCGAACACGTCGAGGCCGGCGCCCCGGATCCAGCCCTCCCGCACCGCCTCCGCGAGCGCCGTCTCGTCGACGAGTCCGCCGCGCGCCGTGTTGATCAGAATGGCGTTCGGCCGCATCGCCCGAAGCTGCTCGCGACCGATGAGCCCGCGCGTGTCCGGGCCGAGCGGCAGATGCAGGCTCACCACGTCGGCGCGGGCGAGGCCGCGCAGAAGCGCCGGCTCGGGCTCGACACCTTCCGCGTCGACGACGGCCGGGTCGAGCTTGGGATCGAAAGCCGCCACCGTCATCCCGAACGCCTTGGCCCGGCGCGCGAGCTCGCGGCCGATGCGGCCGAAGCCCACGACCAGGAGCCGCTTGCCGCAAAGCTCGATCGCCGCGAAGCGGTTGCGGAAGTCCCAATCGCCCGCGCGCACGGCTCGGTCGTGCGCGCGGCCGAGCTTGGCGAGCTCGAGCATCATGAAGAAGGCGTGCTCGGCCACCGCGATCATGTTGGCCGTGGCCGCGACCGCGAGCGGGATGCGCCGCTCGTTGAGGGCCACGAGGTCGACATTGTCGTAGCCGACACCGTGGCGCGAGACGATCCTGAGCCGGGGTGCGGCCTCGATCATGGCGCGCACGATCGGTGCGGTGCGCACGATCACCGCCTCGGCCTGGGGCATGGCGGCCAGGATGCGGGCCGGGTTCGGGTTGTCCAGCACCTCGACGGTGACATCGGGAACCGCCCGCAGGAGGTCGAGCCCTTCCTGACGGATGTGGCCGACGACGAGAACGTGCGGCATGGGCGCTGCGGTCAGTAGGTGCGGAGCTCAGTAGGTGCGGGGCGTGGTCGCGACCGGGGCGCCGCCGCGGATCTCGGCCAGGACCTCCTGGCTCTTCTGGGCGAGGAGGCGGGCATCCGAGGCGACCGACACGAAGTCGAAGCCGAGCTGGTGCATCCGCCTGGCGTAGGCCGGGGTCGCGGTGTGGATGCCGGCAACGAGGCCCTTCGCCTTGGCCCGGCGCAGGACGTGCTCGATCGCGCTCACGATCTTCTGCTCCTCCGGGTCGAGCACAGGGGGACAGCCCAAGGCGTTCGAGAGGTCCGACGGGCCGACATAGATCCCGTCCAGCCCGTCGACCGCGAGGATCGCCTCGAGTTCGCTCAGCGCCTGCGCCGTCTCGATCATGGCGATGACGAGAACGGTGTCGTTGGCGTGGCGCGCATAGTCGGCGCCGCCATAGAGCAGCGCCCGGATCGGCCCCATGCTGCGCATGCCACGTGGCGGGTAGCGGCAGGCGCGCACGAGCTCCTCGACCTGGGCGGCGCTCTCGATCATCGGGCAGATCACACCGTAGACGCCGGCGTCCAGCATCTTCATGAGGATGCCGGGATCGAGCCAGGGCACCCTGGTCATCGGCACCACGTCCGTGGTCGAGATCGCCTGCAGCATGTGGACGGCGGTCTGGTAGTCGATCAGCCCGTGCTGCAGGTCGATGGTGAGGCTGTCCCAGCCCTGATGCGCCATGACCTCGGCGGTGAAGCCCGAGGGCATCGAGAGCCAGCCATTGATCGTCCGCCTTCCTTCTGCCCAGGCCTGCCTCAGGGCATTCTGCCGCATGCTCCTGCCACTCCGCCAATCGTGCATCGCTTCGACCGGGGCGACGCTAAGCGGGACGCGGAGGCTTGTCCAGCGACGGTGCGGCAGATGGTCTTGTTGTTACCATGGTATAGCGACGCGAAAAGGTCGAATTGCAATAATCCGGATAAATCGCTATGAGGTAATAATGATAAATCAGCAAGCTAGCCCTAAGCGGGCCGGATCAACTCTATATGTAGAGTGGGTCATGCGCTTGGTCGCCTCGGCTCATGCGTCACCACTGACCGCTTGGTCGACTCGCGCTCCGGTGCGGGAAGCGGACGACGAGGAAGGGAATGCCTGTTTCGGCATCGCGCTCGCTTGCATCCTGAGCGCGCCGGTCTGGGCGGGGCTCGCTCTGCTCGGCTACACGCTGCTCCACTGACGGCCCGATCGAGGAGCCGCGCATCCCCTTGAGGGTGATCGCGTGCGTACCGATCTTGCAGAGCGGGAATGTGCCTGACCTTCTGCCAGGATCGATGACGCGGCGCGATGGACAAGCTTTCCTGGAACGCGAAGCTCGGCGTGGCGCCCGAGTTGTGGCTGGGACCCATGGCCGAGAGCGGCCGGAGCCGGACTCCGGTATCCTACGATTGGCTGGCCGAGGTCGCCCGTGCCGGCTATGCCGGGATCGAGCTTCATCCCACGCTGCCCGATGACCCGCGCGCGCTCGGTCTGCTCCTGAGCGATCACGGCCTCGTCCTCGCGGCGGCTCCTTTCGTGGGCGGACTCCTCGAGCTCACGCTGGACGAGGAGAAGCGCCGCATCGGCCCGAGCCTCGACCTCCTGCTCGCCAGCGACTGCCGGCTTCTGACCTACACCGACTTCACCCTCAGCGTGCGCCGGGACGAGGCGACCGCGCTCGCCGATCGTTACGTGCTCCGCCGCGACGACGTGCGTCGTTACGGCGAGAAGCTGACCAGACTCGCCGACTGGCTCGCAGCCGAGGGCGCTATGCTGGCCTACCAGCCGCGGCTCGGCACGTTCCTCGCGAGCGAGGTCGAGATCGGGCTGCTGCTCGAATCGAGCGACGTGACGGTGGGCTTCGTGCTCGATACCGGCGTGTCGGCGTTCGAGGGCGCCGATCCCGCGGCTCTCGTCGGCCGGCACAAGGACCGCCTGCGCCATGTCCGGATTCAGGCGCCGCGCAAGCCGGTGGCGGAGCGGGCACGGGCGGAGCGCTGGAGCTTTCCCCGCCTCGTGCGGGAGGGTGCCTTCACCGTTCCGGGCGACGCGGCCGGCACGCTCGATCTCGCAGCGCTCGGGGCCGGCCTCGCACGAGCGGGCTACGAGGGCTGGATCGTCGCCGCCGCCGAGCGTGCGCCCGAGACCCGCAACCCGCTCGAGGATGCCGAGATGGCCATGGAGGCGCTGCACGCGTTCGCCGATGCCGCCTCGACGCCGTCGCAGCACGAGCCGGCCAGAGGAGAGCCATGACCCTGACCCACGCCTGCCCGATCTGTGCCGCGCCGGCGGAGCCCATGATGCTGCCCGTGAGCGTGCGCCGGGCGGGCCGGACGGTGTTCCGGCTCGAAGTACCGGCCTGGCACTGCAGCGAGTGCGGCTATGTCGACGTCGAGGATGCGACACGCGAGAGCGTGATCGCCACGCTCGAGGAGCATACCCGACCCGGCGACGACATCGTGTTCGCGCTCGAGGAAGCTTGAGGCCGTCAGCGCGGGGCGGCCGCGGCGATCCGCTCGCGGCGTGCGAGCCAGACGAAGAGAAACGTCAGGAGCGCGAAGCCCAGCGTCAGCGCATCGAGCCGCTCGCCCAGGAGGAGAGCGCTCGCCGCGAGCGTGAAGAAGGTCTGGAAGAGCTGCACCTGGCCGACGCGGGCGATGCCGCCCAGCGCCAGGCCGCGATACCAGAAATAGAAGCCCAGGAACTGGCTCATCACGGCGACATAGGCGAAGCAGGCCCAGGCGGTGGCGCTGGCCCCGGTGTTCACCGCGGGCCACAAGGCCACGCCGATCACGAGCAGCACCGGCAGGGAGACGACGAGCGCCCAGGCGATCACGAGGAGGCCGGGCGCTTCGCGCGCGAGCCGGCCGCCCACCGCATAGCCGATGGCCGCCAGCAGCGACGCGGCCAGGAGATAGAGATCGCCCGCGGCGAGCCCGCCCCGGCTCCGCAGCAGCGCGAAGCCGAGCACGGAAGCGCTGCCGAGAACCGCCCAGAGCCAGAAGCGCGCACTCGGCCGCTCGCCGGCGAGAACGGCGCCGGCCGCGGCGGTCAGGAGCGGCAGGACGGCCAGCACCACGGCACCGTGCGAGGCGTCGACCGTGCGCATGGCGAGAGCCGAGAGCAGCGGGAAGCCGAACACCACGCCCGAAGCGCAGACCATGACGGCCGGTAGATCGCGCCCGCGCGGCAGGCGGCGATAGGCCGCGACCACGACGAGGGCGAGCAGCGCCGCCGGGATGGTGCGGCCGAGGCCCACGACCTCGGGTGCGAGCTCCTGCACCGCCCGTCGGGTGACGGGTAGAGTGAGGCTGAAGACGAGGACGCCGGCGAGGCCGAGCAGGAGGCCGAGGCGGATGTCGGTCTGCCCGGCCGTGGCAGGGGAGGAAGCTTGGCGCATCATCGGGCGAGCGATAACGCCGCTCGGGCGCATCGACCAGCCTCGCCTTTGCACGCCTCGGATCTCGACCTGCGCGACCAGCTCGGCCACCTCTCGCGGCGGGATGCGGAAATAGGTCGTGGCGGAGAGATCGCCCGCGGAGAGCGCCACGCACACCCGCTCCTCCACGAGCCCGAAACGCCTCCTTCAGCGTGTAGAGCGGGCTCGTCCCGATGGCGCCGCCGACGACACCCGAGAAGACGGCGGGCCTCAGGGCACCCGGCCCGCTGCGCTCGTGCCCCGCCGCCGCATCGGCATTCCTCGCCGAAGTATGGTGACGAAAACCGCTGCTCCCGGCGCAGGTGCCCTCGCCGTGACGGGACGGGCCGGGTAAGCTCGCGAGCGGATACCAGCCAGGCGGGATGCGATGCGCGACGATCAGCTCTTCGGCCTCATCGCGATGGTGGCGCTTCTGGTCTGGCTGGGCCGCGCCTATGTCCCGGAGCCGCGCCGGCGGCAGGCCGAGATCGCGGCTCTCGGCCTCGTCGCGGTCGGAATCGCGCTCGCGCTGATCCGCTCGGCGATCTGGTTCGCGGGCTGAAGGCGGCTGGCTCGGCTCAGCCGAGCGGGCTCACCCCGAACAGCCGGGGATGCAGCCACAGCAGGAGCACGTAGAGGGCGAGTGCGGTGGCCACGCGCCAGAGCCCGATCTCGCCCGGTACGAGCCGCTGACGATGCTGGAGGATGGCGGCGAACGGCAGGTTCGAGGTCGCCTGCAGAAAGACGCCCCAGCCCGGCGCGTTCTCGCGCGTGCGCCGCGCATCGATCAGGACGGTCCCGCCCAGCGCCAGGACCGCGAACGTGCCGAAGAACACGACCGCTGCCGCGTCGCCATTGGCGAGCAGGTGGAGGAGCGCCCACAGGCCCACGCCCCACATGAACGGATGCCGCGTCACCCGGACGATGCCGGTGGCCGGGTCGCCGGCATCGGGATCGGGCTTCTGGCCGACGACGGTCGGGTTGGGGGCGGTGACGGCGCAGACGACGAGGAGGAAGGACAGCGGCATCAACGCCACCACGAGATGACGCAATCCCGGCCCGGCCTGCCACATCGGAACGAGCGGTGCCGCACGCCAGGCCACGATCAGCCAGGCCAGCGCGACGAGCGCCAGGAGGGAATAGAGTGTCCGGTAGCCTCGCTCGCCCACGCGCCCGATCAGCTCCACCCGCAGCGGCGTGCTGGCGATGCCGAAATGCGTGCCGATCAGGAACAGCGCGGCGATGGTCAGGTTGAGCATGGCTTCCGTCGTCGGTCTCGCCACGGCCGGCACGGGTGATCTGCAGCGCGCCATCGGGCGTATACACAAGATGATAACGAAGCAAGGCTCGACACGACCGGCAAGTCCAGCCGGGCAACACATCGGTGGGATCGCGAAAGAGGGCGGCGGCCGCACGGATCAGGGCAGCGGCGCCGTGGCTGCCGCCCCGACCGTTCCAACCGGCGCGCCAGCCTTGAAGAGCCGCTCGAGCGGGTCGAGCCCGAGCCAGTAGCAGAGTTCCGCCGGCTGGCCGATACGCCAGACCGCGAGGTCGGCGAGCGCTCCCACCTCGAGCACGCCGCGATCCGCGAGCCCCAGCGCTCGGGCCGCCACACGGGTCATGCCGGCGAGCGCCTCCTCGGGTGTCAGGCCGAACAGCACGCAGGCCATGTTGAGGGCGAGCAGCGGCGAGAGCAGCGGCGAGGTGCCGGGGTTGGCGTCGGTCGCCACCGCCATCGGCACGCCGTGCGCGCGGAGCAGCTCGACCGGCGGCCGGCGGGTCTCGCGCAGCATGTAGTAGGCGCCGGGGAGCAGCACGGCCACCGTGCCGGCCTCGGCCATCGCCCGCACCCCGTCCTCGCTCGTGTGCTCGAGGTGATCGGCCGAGAGCGCTCCGAAGCGGGCGGCGAGCGCGGCGCCGCCGAGATCGCCGAGCTGGTCGGCATGGAGCTTGACCGGCAGGCCCAGAGCCTTCGCGGCCGCGAACAGCGCCGCCACCTCCTCGGACGAGAAGGCGATGGTCTCGCAGAAAGCATCGACCGCATCGGCGAGGCCCTCGCGGATGACCGCCTGCAGCATCGGCCCCTTCACGAGGTCGAGATAGCCGCTGCTGTCGCCGGCATATTCCGCCGGCACGGCATGGAGCCCCAGAAAGCTCGTGACCACGTCGATGTCGGGCCGGCGGCCCAGGGTCCGCGCCACCCTGAGCATCCTGAGCTCGGTCTCGGGCTCGAGGCCGTAGCCCGACTTGATCTCGACCGTGGTGACGCCACCTCTCTGCAGCGCTGCGAGTCGCTGCGCTGCCGCAGCCAGAAGCTCCTCCTCGCTCGCCGCGCGGGTCGCGGCCACGGTCGAACGGATACCGCCGCCGCGCCGGGCGATCTCCGCATAGGCGACACCCTGAAGGCGCAGCTCGAACTCGTTCGCCCGGTTGCCGCCGAAGACGAGATGGGTGTGGCAGTCGATCAGGCCGGGCGTCACCCAGGCACCGGCGAGATCCTCGACCAGGACGGCGTTCCGGTGCGGAAGCGCCGCCATCGGGCCGAGCCAGGCGATGCGCCCGCCGCGAACCGCGATGGCACCGTTCTCGATGGCACCATAAGCCATGCTGCCGGGTCGCATGGTGGCGAGATGGGCATTGAGCCAGAGCCGGTCCCAGATCATGCCGCGTTCCTTCGGCGATGGCCGGCACGACGATCCCGCCGTGCCGCCTCGGGATGCCAGAGACTGCTATGAACCTCGGATCGGGGCCATTGTAGGTCGGATGAGCCGCAGGCCCTACCCCTCCGATGCATCCGACGACGAATGGCGTCTATCGCTGCCGCGCCATCCATAGCGGGCGACACTTTCGTCGCTGGCGCCGCCCTCAGGCGGCCCCGTACACCATCTTCTGCTCGAGCGCGACGAGGCGGCGGCGCTCGTGGCGGTTCGGCGGGCGGGCAAGGAGGCGAGAATGCTGCGCCGGAACTCGGCGTACTCGGCCGGGTCCTCGTCGGGCAGCAGCGGAAAGCGGGCGGTCATGGGCATCCTCGAGCGGACCGGGAAGCCTCACGCCCGCACGCCGTCCCACTCCTTGAGCTGCTGATCCGCCCGCAGCCGCATCCGCTGCAAGTCGACCGCGGCGAACACGTCATCGAGGCTCGGCGTTTCGCCAGCATTATCCATCAGAGGCAATGTTGCCTGCGCCTCGGTCCAGAACCGTCGCTGAACGGCCGTATCGGCAACGTAGGTTTCATCCCACCAGCCTATGATGCGGTCCTCGGCGCGCCGGAGCGCGCCCGCGGAAACGAGGAGGTCCCTCTTCTGATGCTGGTTGATCGCGCGATGGGCGGGCATCAGGTTCCACAAGCCCTCGCAGGGCCACAAGCTCCACGGCAGGCAATGGTCGATGTCGAGGGTCCCCTCGTCGAGGGTGCGGCCCGACCAGACGCAATAGACAGGCTTGCCCTGGTCGAGGCGTGCCACAGCGAGATCACGGGCCATCTTGGTCGAGCGGTCGGGATCGCCCCACGACAAGGCCGAGAGCGCGGCATCCGTATCGAAGGGGGCAGGCTGCTTGCTGGCGTAGCTTCGGATCATCGCGAGCCATTCGCTGACCAGAACGGGCTCGATCCAGACCGAAAGCCGGCGCCAAGCCAGCCAGAGATGCATCGGGACCCGCACGACACCGAAGCTCCACAAGGTCGGGGCATCCAGTTCCAGACGGCTTTCCAACCGTGCGGGCGTCGCCCGCTCCGTCGGGAAGATTGGCCGCCCGTCGGCAAAGGTCGTGTAGGTCGCGGGCATCGTCTGGATGACCGATGCAGCGCGGACGAGCGCCCCACGCAGGTTGACGGCATCCTCCCCTACGAAGACCGCGCCGGGTCGGAACTCCATGGGCGCCACATGGGAGAGGGCACGGAACTCCGGCCCGACGAAACCGAGCCCTTTCATCCCCGTCTGCGGCAGGCTGCGTGCAAGCAAAGGCTTGTAGGCACGCAACCAGAACAGCGCGACCAACCCTAGCGGGATGCGCACGTAATCGTCGCCCTCCATCTCGGCCATCCCGGCATAGCCATCCGCGATCCGTGCCAGCACGCGCAGCAGGGCCAGCTTGTACGTCGTCGACTTGCGGTCGTTGAGGATGATCCCGCGCAGCAGGGGCAGAGCGCCCGTGCTGTCGTCGGGCAACGCCAGCACGACGACGGTCCAGCTCACACCCGGCCGGCCGAGCTGATCGGGCTCGTCGCGCACCCACAGCACCTGCAGGCCGTGCTGGGCCGCCAGCCGCTCGACCTCGGCCGCATCGACCGGGTGCAGCACCCGGCCCAGGTCCGCCGGCCCGTGGCGCAGGCTCATCATCAGCCTGCCGCCCGGTCGCGGCCAGGGACGGCCTTGCCGGCCTTCCGGACCCTCTAGAATAGAAAGCGGCTGTGAGGAGGGCTTCGGGTGAGCTTGGCTGCCGCGCTGGATCTCTACGACACCGAATCGCGGGCAAGCTCGATCCTATTCGGCGCGAGCTGCGGGACGAGTACGGCCAGCCGCACCGCCATCCCTGGGTCGTCGGGTACTCCGGCGGGAAGGACTCGACCGTCGTCGCCCATCTGGTGTTCGAGATGCTGCCGGAGCTGCCCCGCTCCGAGCGGGTCAGGCCGGTTCACATCGTCGCCAACGACACCCTCGTCGAGTCGCCCCTGGTGGTCGCGCACATCAAGACGACCATGACCCGGTTTCGGGAGGCCGCCACGGCGCTCCGACTCCCGCTCGACGTCGAGATCACGGCACCCCGCCAGATTTGGGCTGAAGACATTGCGACAAATGCGGAAAGAGCCGCCGGGCGCTGCCGCATACGGCCAGTGGAGATCTAGAGTTGCCGGATCACATCGTCGTTCTTCTGGCGAAACCGGAAGGGCGCAAGCTCGTTCGCAAGCATTGTCTCGAGAACGGCTTCGACATCCATCTCATGCAAGAGCTCGTCGAGGCGGAGCTCGAGCAGGTCGGCAAGCAGCGCAAGGCCGGCCTTTGGGAAAGATTCGACGATATTTTGGATCGCATGGATATCGAGAGCGATGCATCTCAGAAAGATTGAGCTCAAGGATTGGAAAGCCTACGTCAGCGCATCGATCGAGCTGCCCCGGCCGACGGAGGGGCGGAACGTCATCCTCGTGGGTGCGAAGAACGGATACGGCAAGACCTCGCTTTTCGAGGCCATCGTTCTCGGGCTGAGGGTTTTATGACAGCATAGATAACAGGTCGTTGATCCGGTCGTTACCAGCAAAGCGGGCGAACAGGGCGATGGAGGCATCGACCATGCGCTCGGCCTTGGAGACCACGATCGAGCGACGGCGGAACCGCGCCAGCCAGTGCCGCTGCCGAGCATGGTCGCGCTCGATGCCGTGGGTCTCGTCCTTCCCGGCATAAAGCTGCCCGATAGGCAAGAGCACTTCGTAGACCGCGTAATCGTCGGCGCAGTAGAGCCGGGTGCGCCAGCCCTTCAGGCGCGCGATCAGCCGTTTGGCAGTGGCAGCATCACGACCGCCGCCTTCCCAGTCCACCAGCCACCCTGAAGCACGATCCCAAGCCTTCCAGATCCAGAGCTAGTTTTAACATAGTGCCACATCTCGTCCAACTCGATCACCAGCGCCCGGCCTTCCGGCGTGGGCTTTTGGGCGTAGACCTTGGCGAACTGCTCGATCCAGGCCTGGACGGTCGGGGTCGAGACGCCCAGCAGCTTGGCGGTGCGGTTCATCGACAGCCCGCTGACATAGAGCAGCACCGCCGTGACCTTCATCGCCAGAGGCTTGCCGGGCAGCGGGGTATCGGTGAAGTTCAGCCCGCACGCCTTGCAACGGTAGCGCTGCTTGCCGCGCATGAACCCGTTCTTGACGTGCTCCTCGCTCCCGCAGGCCTTGCACCGCAGCCCCATCGCCCCTCCCCGGCTACTGCACCCATTCTTGCCAGAGATATAGGCGATCTATGCTGGACTAAAACCCTCCACTTTCTCTGCCCCACACAGCCACAAGATCACTGTCAGCATGCGGCACCGACGGCTGCAGACAAACGTGTTGCGCGGCCGTAATCTGTCAACGTCAGTTGCATCTGGAGGATCGGACAATGGACGAAGAGATTGTCGAACGCGTCGTCATGCGCAACGGCGACGTCATGACCCGCCGCCGGGGGCAAGAGTATTAGGACTACAACGGCAAGCCCGGCGAATGGGTAAAATACGGCGAGAGCTTCATCTGCTTCTCTGGCGTCATGCACCCCGATACTGCGGATATGTTCAACCGCAGGCTCGGCAATGCTAAGAGCCTGACCCTGCTTCATTCTGAGAAGCAAAACCGCCGAGACCCTGCATGACGGCGAGCGCGACGGCGGGCAGCACCGCGCCTTCCTTCCACTTCTGCAGGAGCAGGCTCGGACCGCCGTCGCGCAGATATTCGAGCGCACGAATGTGGTCGTCGCGGATCGAATAACCCTTGGCCTGCATTTCCTTGGCCACCTCGATCCTGTTGGCAGCCGCCTGCCGGACGGCAGGATCGTTGTCGAGCTTCTGCAGCAGCTTCGGGTTCTGCAAGTAGCTGCTCAGCAACTCCGTGCGCTTGCCCTGACCGGCAAACTCCTTGCCGGAAACCGCGCTGTAATCGATGTAGTCGCCCTGCACGTGCGCACGGCTCGCCTGCGCGCCAGGGAACGGCCGTTTCAGATCCTCTGCCAGCGGGCCGGGCTTGTTCGGCGTGCCTAATTCCTTGGCACCACCGAAGAGCGTGACGCCCTCGCCGGTATCCGCGGCACCCGGGATATTGTACTTCCGCACGATCTCCTGCAACTGGTGCATCTGCTCTTCGGTCAACGGCTCGGGCGTGGCAATCGTGATGCCCTCGCTGTACTTGGCCTTGTTGCCCACGACCGGCTTGTGCCACGCACCGGCATTTTGCATGTCCATGTAGGCCCGCAGTGCCTCGGCCGTATTCATCATGGTGCGGCTGGCCTGATCGATCACTTTGCCGGGGTCGGCGGCAGGATTGGGCTCGAGCTTTTCGCCTTTGGCAATATCCGGCGATGACAGGGTATTAGGCTCGAAGCTGACCAAAGGTCTGGTGCTGCGGCCTGGATTGACTTCCAAAGCGCCGCCTGGAGCCGTGTCAGCACCCGTCATCGGTATGCTGTTGCGGTTGTACATCCAAAGCGCATTGTAAAGGATATCGTTGCCGGTCGGACTGTTCCACGACAAGCGCGGATCATTCGAGAAGGCCGCGCGCACGTCGTACGGCTGGTTGACAAGCTCATCCATGTGGCCCGTGCCAGCACCCGGCACCAACTCGTATGTGCTGTATGCCGTGTATTTCGGGAAGTGTTCCGTCGGGCTTTCATGCGCAATGGCCAGCGCCTCTTCCAGCGTCTTCGCGCGGCCCTTCGCCAGCAGGTCGAGGGCTTTCTGGTAGACCCACGGCGACGCCTGCGCCGACTGCGCGTTCCAGTCCGTCTTGCCGCCGACCGCCTTTTTGTTGAGCCGGTCGACGCGCAACATCATCTCGGCGTCCATGAAGCGATGCTCCGCGTCATGGAGGCCCTTTTCGATTTCCTCCCGGCTGTATCCCTGTACCGTCGCCTCGCGCGTATCGTTGACGCCCGTGACCGGGAACGGCTCGTTGGGATTGATGGCCTGTCTGTAGGGCAGTGTCTTGCGCCCGAGACGGATCTGCAAGCCGCCCTTTCCGGCGTCGCGCGCTTCGTTGTAAATCCTCGCTTTGGTCGTGTCGCGCACGCTGAACAGAGGATTGCCGACCTCGTAATTGTTATGCGCGCGCAAGGCGAAGCCAAGATTGGGATCGGGATCGGCCAGCGGGCTCCAAAGCCCGTTCTCGGCCGCCATCAAGTCCATCTTGGCCGGGTCGCCGCCCGTCACCTCGCGGATGCCCGCGCGTGCGCGCTCGTACCAGTCCCAGCTCTTTGCGCCACCTTCGACCATCTTATCGATCAGGGCGCGGCGCTCCTCCAAGTCCTTGAAATCCTTGATGCTGGCCGGGCCGCCGTAAAAGCCGCCCTCCGGCTTCAGCACGTGGAATTCCCCCGACAGCGCGCGCAATCGCCTCCTCCTGCGAGAGCTTGCGCAGCGGCAGTGGATCACCCTTGTAGGACGGCGGCCCCTTGACCGGCTGCGTTGCCTGCAGATCGTCGGCACTGGCCCCGAGGCCGATGCCCTTCGCCTTGCTGCGCCTGGCGGCACTGGATGTCAGCGCCTCCGTGGGCGCATCTCCCGCAGATGCCGCAAGCGCTTTCTGCATCGCCTTGGCACCCTGTTCAGCTTCCGTACCAATGCCAAGCCGGGGTCGCTGCAGCGCGTGTTCGGCGAGAGGGTCGACCTTGCAGGGTTGCCGGACGGAGTGTGCGTAACGCGTATCCCGGATGCGGGGCGGAAACGCGCGATGAAGGTCCAGGCATGGACGGCGAGCGACAAATGAGGGGGCTTCCGTCAGGCCGGTGCCTGTAGAAGCCTCGGCCATTTCGGGACAGATGATGGTCCGTATGTCCCACTCCGTGGGCAAACGCGTCCACGGCACCCTCTACCTCCACCAGGACGCCCTCGGGACGCTCGGCGCAGAGGAGCAGGCGCTCGTCCACGAGGCCGGGCGGCTCGCCGGCGACTTCGCGTGGAACGTCGTCAAGCTCGACCCCGAGCGTCCGGGTCGGGTGGGGCTGCTGCGCTACGAGCCGTTCGACGCGGTACCCTTCCCGGCGCTCCTCGACAGCGCCGCGGTGGACGTCCGGGCCGGCCGGGTGGTACGGCGCTCGTTCCAGCGCTCGGCCAACCCGCCGATCCTCCATCGCAAGGAGCTGCTCCTGCCGGAGGGCCACCCGGACCGGGAGCGCTACGCCGCCCTGACCCGCTCTCTGGAACGGCTCGGCCTGTTCGCCGGGGCCAGCCGGATCGGGTTCCGGCAGGCCTGGGAGGCGCGTCTCGCCGCCGCCGCGATGCGGATCGAGGGCCATCGCCTCGTCGAGGTGCTGACGGCGCCCGCAGCGGCGCCGGGTGATACCCAGGTCGAGCGCCACAGGACCGCGATCGCCCGCGATCGCCTCTCCGCACCGATGCAGGCCCTGGCCCGCCACGGGCTGCTCGTGCCCGAACGCACCGTGCTGGACTATGGCTGCGGCCAGGGCGACGATGTCCGGGCACTGCTGGCTGGCGGCTTCACCGCCACGGGCTGGGATCCGCACTTCGCGCCCGATGCGCCGCGCGAGCCGGCGGACATCGTCAATCTCGGCTTCGTCCTCAACGTCATCGAGGAGCCGGCGGAGCGCGTCGAGGCTCTGCGCAGCGCCTTCGCGCTGGCTCGGCAGTGCCTTTCCGTGGCGGTAATGCTCGCCGGCAAGAGCGACACCACGGGCCTGCAGCCCTATCGCGACGGCTTCCTCACCCGCCGCGGCACCTTCCAGCGCTATTTCCGTCAGGAGGAGATCAAGGCCTTCGTGGAGGAGATGCTGGGCGAGGAGGCCATCGCCACCGGTCCCGGCATCTTCCTGGTCTTCCGCGACAAGCTGTTCGAGCAGCGCTTCCTTTTGGGCCGGCAGAGCCGCCAGCCTGCGGCGGGGCTCGCCCTGAAGCTTCGCCCGCCGCGCGAGCGACCCAGCGCCGACGAGCGCGATCTCGCGGCGCTGCGGCCATTGCTCGAAGGCCTGTGGCGACGGATGCTCGAGCTCGGCCGCCCGGCCGACGCGAACGAACTCGACCCGGAGCTCGTCGAGGCACTGCACCGGGCGCCCGGCGGCCTGCGTCGGGCCGAGCGCCTGTGCGGCACGCTGTTCGACCCGCAGGCGCTGACACGCGCGGCCGCGGCCAGGAAGGACGATCTGCGCGTCTATTTCGCCCTCAACCTCTTCGACGGCCGCACGCGCTACACGGCGCTGCCGCCCGAGCTGCAGCGCGACGTACGCGCCTTCTTCGGCAGCCATGCGCAGGTGATGGAGGAGGCGCGCACGCTCCTGTTCTCGGTCGGCGAGCCGGCGGTCATCAAGGCGGCTTGCGAGCAGGCCTACGATTCGGGCCTGGGCTGGCTGGAGGACGAGCACGCGCTCGTGCTCACGACCGCACTGGTCTCGCGGCTGCCGGCGGCGCTGCTATGTCGGCTGTGCCGCGCGTCTGTTCGGCGACATCGGCTTTGCCGACCTCGTCCGGATCCACATCGGCTCGGGCAAGCTCACGCTGCTCACCTACGATGGCTTCGCCGACCGGCCGCTGCCCGAGCTGCGGGAACGGATCAAAATCGACCTGCGGCGGCAGCGGGTCGACCGCTTCGACTATGCCGAGGGCGAGCAGGTGCTCTTGATGAAGTCGCGCTATCTCGCCCCCGACCTGCCCGGCTACGCCGAGCAGGCCGCCTTCGACACGGCGCTGGCAGCACTCGGCCTGTTCGACCTCGAAGGCTACGGCCCGAACGCTGCGACCCTCGAGGCGCTCCTCCGCCAGGCGGGCCGCCGCGTCATCGGCTTCTCCCTCGTCGAGGCCGCCGTATGAGCGACCGCGAGCTGCCCGATCTCGGCGCCTTCGGCCTGCACCTGCGCTACCGCGACTTCGTCGAGGCGGGGGAGACCTGAGCGCGGTTGCGCCCCGACAACCGCCCGCGCGACCCCCGGTACCTACGCCGCGATGGCGCGCCCGTGCCGCGACGTGCCCGACCCGGCGATCGAGACCGCTTCGGCCCGATCCGCCTCGCTTACGGCCACGCGGGTCCGGCGCTCACGCGCGCCATACCCGGCCGGATCTCCCCGCCGCTCGACCAGCATGCCGGCCACGAGCGGCGCCGCGACGACGCCCCGATCTGCGCCCGCCTCGGCCAAGCGGTGGACTTCGAGGCCCCCGGCGTGCCGACGAGCGGGGTCGCCGCCTTCATCGCCCGGGAACTGCCGTTCGACCGTCTCTACTACTACGGCCGCGACCGGCCGCTGCAGGTCAGCGTCGGCTCGGACGAGTGCCGCGATGCGGCGGACAAGTTTCGGGGACGAACCGCAGCCGAGCCGGGCTTCACGCCCGACGGCACGCACGCGTGGCTAGCCGACAAGGATCACGGGGACGATCGAATGCCGCCAAATGCTCGGAAGGGATGGTGCCCAGGGGCGGATTTGAACCACCGACACGCGGATTTTCAGTCCGCTGCTCTACCAACTGAGCTACCTGGGCTCGCGGGTGGGGGCCTTATAGAGGCATCGGCGGAGGCTGTCCAGTCCGTGCTCGCTGCCGCGTGCAGACGACCTCACGTCCCGGATCGGCGTCCTTCCGCGACCAGACGGGCGGTCGCGGTCTCGATCCGCTCCTCGAGGATCTGCATGAAGATCTTGCGGTCGAGCCCCGGCGGGATCGGCTCCAGGAACTCGACGACGACCCGGCCGGGATACTTCAGGAAACCGCGCCGGCGCCAGAACAGGCCGGAATTGAGCGCCACCGGCACCACGGGCAGCTTCAGTGCGGCGTAGAGCGCCGCGACACCGGGCTTGTAGTCCGGCGGATCGTCGGGGGCACGGCGCGTCCCTTCCGGGAAGATCAGGACCGAGAGGCCGTTCGCGGTCGCGGCCTTCGCACCCTCGACCAGCGAGCGGATCGCCTTCGCCGCCGCACCCCGGTCGATGCGGATGTTCTGCGCGCGCATCAGATACCAGCCGAACACCGGAATCCGGGTCAGCTCCTCCTTGAGGCCGACCGCGAGCTCGGGCACCAGCACGTGGAAGACCAGGGTCTCCCACGCCGACTGGTGCTTGCTCGCGATGATGACCGGCTCCCGCGGCAGGTGCTCGCGGCCGCGGACCTCGTAGTCGAGGCCGACGACCACCTTGAGCAGGACCAGGATGCCCCGCTCCCAGAACCGCGCCACCCGTCGCATTCCGGCCGGCGAGAGGAGGGGAAAGGCGGGCAGGACGACGAGGCACGTCACCGCCGTCCAGAGATAGAACAGCACGTTGAACAGCAGGGCACGCAGGCCCAGAAGCGGCGATGCGGGCAAGGCGGCAGTGCTCCCGAGCTCGAGGCGCGTGGAGAAAACCGGCCCCGCCCACGTTTGGCAAGCCCGGCACTGGTTCGGATCGCTCACCGGACGAGCGAGTGCTGGTCCAGCTCTCGCAAAAGAGCCTCGGCACCCCTCAGATCGGCGGTCTCGAAGCCCTCGGTGAACCAGTCGTGGACCCGGGCGAGCAGCTCACGGGCCTCGCCGGGCCGGTCACAATCGGCCCAAAAGCGCGCCAGCGACACCGCAGCGCGGAGTTCGAGGGACCTTGCCTCCTGCCGGCGCGCGATTCCGAGCGCCTCTTGGAATGCGGCCACCACCTTCATTCCATTTTTCGTTCCGCTCCCGCGCAGCAGCTCGCCTCGAAGGCGATGCAGCTCCGCCTCGTGGGCGCGCTCGTCGTTCCTCGCGACCATCGCCAGTGCCTCATCCAGGACACCCAGTCCGTCCTCGGTCCTTCCTGTCCTGCCATACGCTCCGGCCAGCAGGACGAGGAAGGACGCCCGCCAGAGCTCGGCGCCCGTCGCCCGCAGGTCGGCCAGGCCCTGACGCATCTGCGCGATCCCTTCCTCCCCTCGCCCCTCCTCGAACCAGGCCCAGCCTCGCAGGACGACACCCATGGCCATCCAGAGCGGAAACCCTTGCTCCGCGCAGAGTGTCACGGCCGCCTCGGCGTGCTCTCGGGCCGGCTGCCACTCGCCACGAAGCTGCCTGAGCCAGGCCGCCCAGACGAGGGCGAGGGCGAGGCTCTGCGGATGGGACAGATCCCGAGCCAAGCCGAGCGCCTCGTGGCTCCGCTCCAGGGCTCGCCCGGGAAAGCCGAGCTGCCACAGGGCCAAGGCCGAGTAAGAGAGGCAGACCACCCCGGGATCGATCCCGTACGCCGAGGCATGGGACCGGCAGCAGTCCGCATCGTAGGCCGATGCCCCCTTCTCCAGGTGGGAAAGGGCTGCCGTCATGTCCCCGAGCCAGAACAGCGGCACCCCGAGCGCCCGATGGGCCTCGGCGAACAACGCCGGATCGTCGAGCCCTTCGGCCAGACGGAGGAGCTGCTCTCCGGCCTCGCGGGCTGCCCGCAGCTCCCCCCGGACGTGGTGGAAGCGATAAAGGCCGTGCAGCACCGGGAACAGCCTGGGGGTGTCGCCCACCAAGCGGCACAGCTCATGTGCTCGCAGGTAAGTCTCCGCCACCTCGGGGGCCGCATAGCCCCGTGTCGCCATCAGCGCAGCGCCGAGCGCGATCCGCAGATCCAGCTCCTGCAGGGTCCGCTCGGGACCATCCGGCAGGGTGCGGAGCAGCTCCAGGCCACGGGTCAGGTGGCCGACCGCCTCCGCGTAGGCCGAGCGCTCGGAGGCCCGATCGCCCGCCTTCTGCAGGTACGCCACAGCCTGCGACGCGAGACCGGCCTCCGCCAGATGGTGCGCCAGCAGTTCCGGCTGCGTCTCGGCCGTTTCCGGGAACCGCTCCTCCAGAACCTGGGCGATGCGGGCGTGTATCTGCCGACGTTTGCCGCGCAGCAGGCTGGTATAAGCAGCGTCCTGCACCAGAGCGTGCTTGAAGGTGTAGGTGGCGTGCGGCGCGATACCCCGACGGAACACCAGCTCGGAGTCGACGAGCTCGGTCAGGGCGTGGGCGAGCTCGTCGCCGGACATCGGAGCAACGGCGGCGAGCAGCTCGTGGCTGAACTCGCGCCCGATCACCGCCCCGATCTGGGCCACCTCTCTCACCGGCGCCAGCCGGTCCAGCCGGGCCATGAGCGAGTCGTAGAGCGTCGCCGGGATTGCCAGCCTCGGCAACGGCCCGGCCAGGGTGTAGCGGTCGCCTTCCTCCTGGAGCAGGCCGGACTCGAGCACGACCTTGGTCAGCTCCTCGACGAACAGCGGCACCCCATCCGTCTTGGCCGCGATCTGCTCCAGCACCTCGGGCGGCAGCATCTTGCCACCCGCTACCCGCTCGGCCATGGCCGTAACCTGGCGCTGGTTCAAACGGTTGAGCGTGAGCAGGCTGACATGGGCGAAGCCGGTCCAGGGTGGCCGGAACTCGGGCCGGAACGTGATCAGCACCAGCACCCGCGAGCCTGGGATACGGTCGATGACCAGATCGAGCAGCTCGAGGGTGGTCGGATCGCTCCAGTGCACGTCCTCGTACAGCGCCAGCACCGGCTGCCGCGCCGCGAGCCCTTCGAGCTGGGTGAGCAGCGCGGCGAAGGCCCTCTCCTTGCGCCGCTGCGGGCTCAGCGACAGCAGCGGGTAGCGACCGCCGCTCGGGATCGCGAGCAGGTCCGCGAGCAGTGGCGCGACCGCCCGGACGTCGTCGGTCGCGAGCGCGATCAGGGCCTCGAGCTTGTCGAGCTGCCGCTCCGGCGGGTCGCCGCGTGCGAGCCCCGCTCCCCGTTCCAAGAGGCCAATGACCGGGTGGAGGGCGCTGCCCTGGTGGTAGGGGGAGCAGAAATGGCTGAGCGGGGTGTAGGAGCGCTCGGCCAGATGCTCGCGCAGTGCTCGGACAAGGCGCGATTTGCCGACGCCGGGCTCGCCGCACAAGAGCACCACCTGGCCCTCGCCCTCTTCGGCCTGCCGCCAGCGGTCGAGCAGGAGGCCGAGCTCGTGCTCGCGTCCGACCAGCGGCGTCAAACCCGCCGTATGGCGGGCCTCGAAGCGGCCCTCAGCACGGCTGCTGCCGAGCACGCGCCAGGCCCGGACGGGTGCGGTGAAGCCCTTCAGGCGATGAACGCCGAGGTCGGCATACTCGAACATGTCGCCGAGCAGGCGCCGGGTGGTCGGGTCGACGACCACGCTACCCGGCTCGGCGATCGCCTGCAGGCGGGCGGCGAGGTTCGGGGTCTCGCCGATCACGGCCTGCTCCTGCGCCGCACCTTCGCCGATCGGATCGCCGACTACGACCAGACCGGTCGCGATACCGACCCGGGCCTGAAGCGGCGGTCCGGCGCACGGCGTCAGGGCGCCGATGGCGCACACCGCCTGAAGGCCCGCGCACACCGCCCGTTCGGCCTCACCCTCGTGCGCCCTGGGCCAGCCGAAATAGGCCAACACGCCGTCGCCCATGAACTTGGCGACATGACCCTCGAAGCGGACGATAGCGCCGGCGCAGGCGTCCTGATAGACGCGGATGACCTCGCGCAGGTCCTCCGGGTCGAGACGCCCCGCGAGCTCCGTCGAGCCGACCAGATCGCAGAACAGCACCGTCAGTTGCCGCCGCTCGGCACCGGGTGGGGCGACAATCGGGGGATTCCGACCTTTGCCCTCGACAACGGCTCGCTCGGCCCCGGTCGGGGATGGCGTGCCGGTATCGCTTCGGGCGTCGGCGCGCAGGGCGGTCACTGCCTTCAGGAGCTTGAGCCGCGGGCCGAGCGGCAAGCCCAGCTCCCTGAGGTGCTCATCGGTGAGTTCCGGCAGGACCGCGGCGTCGATCTCGTTGTCGCGGAACACCGGCTCGTAGCGCTCCAGGCCGAGACCTCGAAGCCAGGCCGCGATGTCCACCTTGCCCTCCTCGTTCGGGCGCTCCGTCACCGCCTCAGGGCGGAAGTTTGCCATGAATCCCGAGAGCAGGCATGCCAAATCACGCCTCGCCAGAGCCGTACGCCGGCTGAAATCGAGCGCCGATCGGGCATCGCTGGGCACCCGCGCGCCGCATCACGGACCTGCGCCATCGCACGCCGCTACCTGCTGATCTCAGGCGAGCAGCATGGACGCTAACGTAGGCGCGCGAGCCTCCAGCGCGCCGTCGCCCGCGCCACCAGGGCGCCGAGAAGGGCAACCGTCACCGGCGCGCAGCCGAGCAGGAGCCAGTGAAGCGGGGCGAGGCCGAGCGTCGGCAGCGGACGCGCGGGCAGGACCGCCGGCGTGATCTCGCAGCCGAGCAGCGTCAGCACGGCCGCCCCAAAGCCGAGCAGCCCTCCGCGGAGCACGCTGCCGAGCGCATGCTGCTCGAACTGCCGGGCGACGTAGCGGTCGGGTGCGCCCATGAGGCGGAGCAGGTCGATCGTCTCCTCGTGGAGATCGAGGCCCATGCGGGTGACGACCGCGATCACGATCAGAAGTGCCGCGCCCGCGATCAGGCCGGCGCCGAGCGCGAGCTCGGCCGTCGTCCGCGCCCGCGCGCGCTCTTCGCCGTGCGCGGGGCGCAGATTCTCGACCGTCGCTCCGGACGCCAACGCCTCGAGCCTGCTCGCGAGCGCTTTCCGGTCGGGCTCGCGGCCCGGATTGAAGGCGACGTCGACCAGACGCGGCATCGGCAGGCCGGAAGCGACGGCATCCGGGCCGAGCCAGGGCCGGACGAGGTCGCTCAGCTCCTCCGCCGGCACCGCCCGGGCGAAGGCGACACCGTCCGCCTGCTTCGCGGCCGCGACGACCCGCTCCACCTCGTCCGCCGGGGTCGCTTCGGTCGCGGGCGGCAGCACCACCGTGAGGAGCTGCGGTGCCAGCGCCAGGCGCCGTGCCGTGCCGTCCGCGGCGATGGCCACGGCGACGGCGATCACCGCCAGGAAGACGAGCCCGCCCGCGATCCAGGCGAGGAAGCGGCTCACCGGCGTGTCCTGGATGGGCAGGTCGAGATCGACGAGGCGCACCATGGCCGGCCTCAAGCGCTCATGGGAAGCACGGACGGCACGGGCGGACGCAAGCGCCCGTCCTTCATGCTGAGCACGGGGAACGGGTAGCGCCGGACGAGCTGCTCGGCATGGGTCACGAACAGGACGGCCGTGCCCAGCCGGCTCAAGGACAGGAACAGGTGCATCAGGCGCTGCGCCTTCGCCTGGTCGATGCTGCTGGTCGGCTCGTCGGCCAAAAGCAGGCTCGGGCGGCACATGACGGCACGGCCGACCGCGACGAGCTGCCGCTGCCCCATGGAGAGCTCGGCCGGCCGCCGCTCCAGCACGTCGCCCAGCCCCAGCCAGGTCAGCATCTGCGAAACCGAGGTCGAGATCTGCTCGTCGCTCGCACCGTTGATGCGCAACGGCAGCGCCACGTTGTCGAACGCGCTCAGATGATCGAGGAGCCGCAAGTCCTGGAACACCACGCCGATGCGGCGGCGCACCGCCGCCAGCTCCTCCTGGTCGAGTTTCGCGACGTCGCGGCCGAACAGCACGAGCTTGCCCTCGGCCGGCGGGTGCGACAGGCTGAGGAGGCGGAGCAAGGAGGTCTTGCCGGCGCCACTCGGGCCGACCACGAAATGGAAGCTGCCTGCCGTCAAGCGAAGGTCGATGTCGTGCAGCGCCGGCGTGGCGCCGTAGCGCATTCCCACACCCTCGAGCTGCAGGATCGTCGCACCGCTCTGCTCCAAGACACTGCGCCCCTGCTGCCTTGCCTGCCCGTCGTACTCTACACTTTCATGAAATTACGTCCAGCCCCGTTCAACTCGGCCGCGATGATCCGTGCCGCCAGGACCCGACCTCACCCATGATCGTGACCTGCCCCAGGTGCCAGACCAGCTACCAGCTCGCGCCCGAGTCGCTGGGTGAGAAGGGACGGATGGTGCGCTGCTCGAACTGCGGCCAGCGCTGGTTCGTAGCCCCTCGAGCCGAATCGGCATCCACACCGCCTTCCCCGAGCGTCCCCCCACCGAAAATGCCGAGCGCGGCCCCGCCGCCTGCTTCCTCATGGGAAGCGACGGGCACGCCCCCCTTGCCGGCTGCCCCCATGAGCACACCGGCGCCACGGCGGCGCTCGTTCCTGGGCTGGCTCGTCCTCACCCTCGTCGTGCTACTGGCGGCAGCGCTTCTGATCGGGCGCAACGAGATCGTGGCCCGTTTCCCGGCGACGTTGCCGTTCTACCAACACTTGGGCATACCCGTTCGGCCGCCGCTCGGGGTCGAGTTCCGCAACCTGAGCTCGGTGCAACGGCTCCAGGAGGGCCGGCGGCAGCTCGTCGTGAGCGGCGAGATCGCGAACGTCGCGGACCGGCCGAGCGAGGTGCCGCCGATCCGCGTCGGGCTCCTCGACGGCGAGCGGCGCGAGATCGGCTCGGCACGGTTCGATCCGCCCCGGACCACCCTCGAGCCTGGTGCGGCCACCCCTTTCGAGGTCACGATCGACGAGCCGCCGCAGGCGGCGGAGAGCTTCACCGTCTCGTTCGGGGACCGTTCTTGACCATCGCCCGTCTCCCGACGCCGATGGCGCTCGCTCTGGCCGAGGCGGAGGCCGCGGCCGCCGTCGGCGAGGTGCCGGTGGGTGCCGTCGTGGTCGGACCCGACGGGGCGGTGCTCGCCCGCGATCGCAACCGGATCGAGGAGCGGCGCGATCCCACCGCCCATGCCGAGATCCTGGCGATCCGGGCCGCAGCGGCGCTCATGGGCACGCCGCGCCTCGTCGGCTGCGATCTCTACGTGACGCTCGAGCCCTGCCCGATGTGCGCGTTCGCCGCGAGCCTCGCCCGCCTGCGGCGGGTCTATTACGGCGCCGAGGACCCCAAAGGCGGGGGCGTGGATCATGGCCCTCGCATCTTCGCGAGCTCGTCCTGCCATCACCGTCCCGAGGTCTATGGCGGCATCGGCGAGCGGAAGGCGGCAGTGCTCTTGCGCGGCTTCTTCAAGGAACGGCGCTGACGGCCGTTCCGGCCCGCGCCGAGCCTGCCGCCCGCCGGGGGCGAAGGCGGCTCAGCCGATGACACCCGCCGCGCGCAGCCGCTGCCGCTCCACATCCGAAAGCTCGAGAAGCTCCTCGAGCACCTCGTCGGTGTGCTCGCCCAACGTCGGCGGGCTCCGTCTGTAGGCAGGCGGCGTGCGGCTCATGCGGATCGGGCTGGCGATCAAGGGCACGCTGCCGGAAGCGGCCGAAGCGTGCGGCACGTCGACCCGCATGCCGCGCGCCCGGACCTGCGGGTTCTCGAACACCTGGTCGATGGTGTTGACCGGGCTGCAGGGAACGCCGAGTGCCGCGAGCCCGTCAACCCATTCCTGTGTCGTCTTCGCCCGCATATAGGTCGGCATCAGCGCATAGAGCTCGTGGCGGTGCTCGACGCGCAGGCTGTTCGTGGCGAAGCGCGGGTCGGCGGCGAGATCCTCGGCACCGGCGAAGCGGCACCATTTCTGGAACTGGCCGTCGTTGCCGACCGCGAGAATGACGTAGCCGTCCCGGCTCTCGAACACCTTGTAGGGCACGATGTTGGGATGCTCGTTGCCGAGCCGGCGCGGCACCTTCCCGGAGAGCAGGTAGTTCGTCCCCTCGTTGATCAGCCACGCCACCTGCGTGTCGAGAAGGGCGAGGTCGATATGCTGCCCCTCGCCGGTGGCATCCCGATGCCGCAGGGCCGCCAGGATCGCCACGGTCGCGTACATCCCGCACATCACGTCGGCGATGCCGACACCCACCTTCATGGGCTCGCCATCGGGCTCGCCGGTGATGCTCATGATACCACCCAGCCCCTGGGCCAGATAGTCGTAGCCCGCGCGCAGCGCGTAAGGTCCGGTCTGGCCGAAGCCGGTGATCGAGCAGTAGACGAGGCCGGGAAACCCGTCCCGGAGCTGCTCGTAACCCAGATCGTAGCGGGCGAGGTCGCCCACCTTGAAGTTCTCGACCAGGACGTCGCACCGTGCCAGCAGCCGGCGTACCAGCGCCTGACCTTCGGGCCGTGCGAAGTCGATCGCAACCGAGCGCTTGTTACGGTTCGCGCACAGGTAATAGGCGCTCTCGGCCGTGGGCTCGCCGTCCTTGCCGACCACGTAGGGCGGACCCCATTTCCGGGTATCGTCGCCGACCCCTGGCCGCTCGATCTTGATGATGTCCGCACCCAGGTCGCCCAGGATCTGGGTACAGGTGGGCCCGGCCAGGATGCGCGTGAGGTCCAGAACCCGAACGCCGCTCAGGGCCTGTGCGCCGATCATGCCGCTCTCCGGCCAGCAAGACGACGGCCGCGCCGAAAGCGGCCGGGAAGACCGGGAACGATGCTTAGCGCTCCGCCACAGGGGCGGCAAGCCGTGCCATCCGCGCGAGCGCGAATGCAACCCTTCTTCCTTCATCTGCCGCCTTGACATCTCTGGGTGGGGCGACATCTAAGGTGAGCAATCAGGACCGTAGTGGTCCTTTTTCCAGGCGATCGGGCAGACGGTGATCAGGCTCAGCAAGCTCGCCGATTACGGCATCGTCATCGCGACGCATCTCGCGCGCCATCCGGATCGGCAGCAGACCGCCCCGGAGGTGGCGGCGGCCACGAGCGTGCCGGCACCCATGACCAGCAAGATCCTGAAGCTGCTCACCCGCGGCGAGATCCTGGTCTCGCATCGCGGCGTGCGCGGCGGCTACGGGCTCAGCCGGCCGGCCGAGGCGATCACGGTGGCCGAGGTGATCGAGGCTCTCGACGGGCCGATCGCGATCACCTCCTGCATGGAGCCGAGCCAGCACGATTGCGGCATCCTCTCCTTGTGCCCGGCGCGGGCCAACTGGCAGCGGATCAACGCCGCCATCCGCGAGGCGCTGAGCGGCGTCACGCTGGCCGAGATGGCGCACAGCATCCCTGCCGCTTTCCTGCTGCCGGAGGAACGGCAGCTTCTCGATGCGCGGCTTTGACGGGGACCGGTGCCTTGACGATCGCCCGGCCCTCTTACGGAACGTGACGGAGTTCAGCCCATGGCGTCGGCCCTAGACCAGGTCCGCGAGTTCACCGGCAACGAGTACAAGTACGGCTTCGTCACCGAGGTCGAGGAGGACCGCGTCCCCCAAGGCCTGAACGAGGACATCGTCCGTCAGATCTCGGCCAAGAAGAACGAGCCCGAATGGATGACCGAGTGGCGGCTCGAGGCCTACCGGCGCTGGCTCACCATGGAGGAGCCGACCTGGCAGAAGCCGAAATATCCGCCGATCGACTATCAGGCGATCAGCTACTACGCGGCTCCTGTGCAAAAGGAGCGCCCGAAGTCGCTCGACGAGATCGACCCCGAAATCAGGAAGACCTACGACAAGCTCGGGATTCCGATCCGGGAGCAGGAGATTCTGGCCGGTGTCGCCGTCGACTACGTGTTCGACAGCGTCTCGGTCGCGACCACCTTCCGGAAGAAGCTGGAGGAGCTCGGGATCATCTTCTGCTCGATCTCGGAGGCGATCCAGGAACACCCCGAGCTCGTGCGCCGCTATCTCGGCTCGGTGGTGCCGCAGGGCGACAACTTCTTCGCCGCGCTGAATTCGGCCGTGTTCTCGGACGGCAGCTTCGTCTACGTGCCGAAGGGCGTGCGCTGTCCGATGGAGCTCAGCACCTACTTCCGCATCAACGCCGCGGGTACCGGCCAGTTCGAGCGCACGCTGATCATCGCCGACGAGGGCGCTTACGTCAGCTACCTCGAGGGCTGCACGGCACCGCAGCGCGACGAGAACCAGCTCCACGCCGCCGTGGTCGAACTCGTGGCGCTCGACGAGGCCGAGATCAAGTACTCGACCGTCCAGAACTGGTATCCCGGCGACAAGGAGGGCAAGGGCGGCGTCTACAACTTCGTGACCAAGCGCGGCGCCTGCCGCGGGCGGAAGTCGAAGATAAGCTGGACCCAGGTCGAAACCGGCTCGGCCATCACCTGGAAGTACCCGTCCTGCATCCTCCAGGGTGACGACTCGGTGGGCGAGTTCTACTCGGTCGCGGTGACCAATGGTCACCAGCAGGCCGACACCGGCACCAAGATGATCCACATCGGCAAGAACACGCGCTCGCGGATCGTCGCCAAGACCATCTCGGCCGGGCTCTCCGACAGCACCTATCGCGGCCTCGTCAGGGTCATGCGTGGCGCCGAGGGGGCGCGCAACTACACGCAGTGCGACAGCCTCCTGATCGGCGACAGGTGCGGGGCGCATACCGTGCCCTACATCGAGGTCAGGAACCGCACCGCCAAGTGCGAGCACGAGGCCACGACCAGCAAGATCAGCGACGACCAGCTCTTCTACTGCCGGAGTCGCGGCATTCCCGAGGAGGACGCCGTGGCGCTGATCGTCAACGGGTTCTGCCGCGAGGTGATGGAGGAGCTGCCGATGGAGTTCGCCGTCGAGGCCAGGAAGCTCCTCGGCATCTCGCTCGAGGGCAGCGTGGGCTGAGGCCGTAAGCGAATTCGGATCGGAAAGCGGATCGATATGCTCGAGATCAAGGATCTGCACGTCGAAGTCGACGGCAAGAAGATCATCAACGGCCTCTCGCTCGAGGTGGGTGCGGGCGAGGTTCATGCCATCATGGGCCCGAACGGCTCCGGCAAGAGCACGCTCGCCTACGTGCTCGCCGGCCGCGAGGGCTACGAGGTGACGAAGGGCAGCATCACCTTCGACGGCCAGGACCTCCTCGAGATGGAGCCCGAGGAGCGCGCTGCTGCCGGCGTGTTCCTCGCCATGCAGTACCCGGTCGAGATCCCGGGGGTGGCCAACATGTACTTCCTGCGCCAGGCCATGAACGCCGTGCGCAAGGCGAGGGGGCAGCCCGAGATCGGCGCCGCCGAGTTCATGAAGAAGCTGCGCGAGAAGGCCCGGCTCATGGGAGTGAAGGACGAGCTCCTGAAGCGCGACCTCAATTTCGGTTTTTCCGGCGGCGAGAAGAAGCGCAACGAGATCCTGCAGATGGCGATGCTCGAGCCGCGCCTGTGCATCCTGGACGAGACCGATTCCGGGCTCGACATCGATGCGCTCCGGACCGTGGCGGACGGCGTCAATGCGCTGCGCGATCCCTCGCGCGGCATGATCGTCATCACCCACTACCAGCGGCTCCTCGACTACATCGTGCCCGACCGGGTGCACGTGCTGGCGCGCGGCGCCATCCAGCGCTCGGGCAGCAAGGAGCTGGCGCTCGAGCTCGAGGAGGGCGGCTACGGTGCGCTCCTCGGTCCCGAGTTCGCGCACGAGAGCGCTTCGGCGGGGGCCGCCTAACCATGGCCGTGGCACGTCGCACGATCGAGCCCGTTCCGGCCTTCGAGGCGGCGTTCGCGCAAGCCCGCGAGCGCCTGCCGGGGGCGAAGCTCCCCGCCCTCGCCGACTGGCGGCAGGCGAGCTTCGCCCGCTTCAGGGAGCAGGGCATCCCGACGAACCGGGTCGAGGCCTGGAAGTACACCAACGTGGCGCGGGTCGTGAACGTGCCGATGGGGCTCGCCCCCAAGGTCCAGGTGCGCCTCGACGACCTCGCCCCCTACCTCGCCGGCGGCCCCAAGGCGCGGCGGATGATCTTCGTCAACGGCCATGTCGTGCCGGAGCTCTGCCACATCGAGAGCCTACCCGCGGGCCTGCGAATCACGAGCCTCGGCAAGGTGCTCGAAGCCGAGCCCGAGAAGGTGACGGCCATCCTGCGCGCGACCGCCGAGGACGATCGCTCGTTCACGGCGCTGAATGCCGCCTTCGCCGGGAGCGGGGCATGGATCGAGGTCGACGACGGGGTCGAGGTCGTGGAGCCTCTGCAGCTTCTCTTCCTGACCGTCGGCCGGCCCGAGCCTTTCATGACCCACCCGCGCAACGTGGTTCGCCTCGGCAAGGGGGCGAAGCTCCGGCTGATCGAGACCCATGCCGGCTCGGGCGAAGGGCAGAGCCTCACCAACCTCGTGACCCAGATCGAGCTCGGCCCGGATTCGGCGCTCGAGCAGGACCGGGTCGAGCTCCTGAACGATGGCGCCAGCCACATCGGCAAGGCCTATGTGCGTCTCGCCGACCGGGCGCGGCTGGTCCAGACCGTGGCTACGCTGGGCGGCGGGCTCGTCCGCAACGAGACGGAAGCGAGGCTCGACGGCAGCAACATCGAGTGCCTCCTCAACGGCCTCTATCTCGCCTGCGGCAAGGAGCACGTCGACAACCTGATCCGGGTCCATCACGAGAAGCCCGCGAGCCACTCGGACCAGTTCTACAAAGGTGTGATCGCCGATCGGGCGCACGCCGCCTTCGCCGGCAAGATCATCGTCCACAAGGACGCGCAGAAGACGAACGGCTACCAGAAGAACGACAATCTGCTGCTCTCGGACGATGCCGAGATCGACACCAAGCCCGAGCTCGAGATCTACGCCGACGACGTGAAGTGCAGCCACGGCGCCACCTCGGGCAATCTCGACCCCGTGGCGCTGTTCTATCTGCGCTCGCGCGGACTCGAGCGTGAGACGGCCGAAAGCCTGCTCACCTTCGCCTTCGCCGCCGAGGTGATCGAGCGCTTCTCGGACGAGACGGTGCGCCGGCAGGTCCGGCGCGTGGCGTTGTCGCGCCTGCCGGGCGGCGCGGCGCTGGGAGACCTCGCGTGACCATGGCGGCTCTGCGCTCCAGGGATGCTCCGGCCTACGACGTGATGCGGGTGCGTGGGGATTTCCCGATCCTCGGAACCCGCATGAACGGCCGGCCGCTGGTCTATCTCGATACTGCCGCGAGCGCCCAGAAGCCGCGGGTGGTGATCGAGACCCTGAAGCGCTTCTACGAAGAGGACTACGCCAACATCCATCGCGGCGTGTACGACCTCAGCCAGCGCGCGACATCCGCCCACGACGAGGCGCGCCGGAAGGTGCAGCGCTTCCTGAACGCGGCCGACTGGCGCGAGATCGTCTTCACGCGCAACGCCACCGAGGCGATCAACCTCGTGGCAGCCTCCTTCGCACGCGGCCGGCTCGAGCCCGGCGACGAGATCCTCGTCACCGAGATGGAGCACCACGCCAACATCGTGCCCTGGCAGCTCGTGGCGGCCGAGACCGGCGCCAGGATCGTGCCGGCGCCGATCACCGATGCGGGCGAGCTGATCCTCGAATCGTTCATCGAGCGGATCGGTCCGCGCACGAAGATGATCGGCGTGGTCTGGGTCTCGAACGTCCTGGGCACGGTGAACCCGGTTCACGAGCTCGTTCGCATCGCGCACGGGCGCGGCGTGCCGATCCTGATCGACGCCGCCCAGGCCGTGCAGCACATTCCGGTCGACGTGCAGGCGCTGGATGCGGACTTCCTCGTCTTCTCGGGCCACAAGCTCTACGGGCCTTCGGGTGTCGGCGTGCTCCACGCCAAGGCGAAGCACCTCGAGGCCATGCCGCCCTACCAGGGCGGTGGCGACATGATCGAGACCGTGAGCTTCAAGGGCTCCACCTGGAACGAGATCCCCTTCAAGTTCGAGGCCGGCACGCCCGACATCGCCGGCATCGTGGCGCTGGGGGCCGCGATCGACTACGTCGAAGGACTCGGGCTCGACGCTATTGCCGCGCACGAAGCCGAGATGCTGGCCTATGCCACCCGGGCGATCAACCAGGTTCCGGGTGTGCGGGTGATCGGCACCGCGCCCGAGAAGTGCAGCGTGCTCACCTTCGCCATGGACGGCGTTCACCCCCAGGACATCGCCACCATGCTGGACCTCGACGGAATCGCCGTGCGCACCGGCCATCACTGCGCCATGCCGCTGCACGAGCGGTTCGGGCTCGCGGCGAGCGCCCGTGCCTCGATCGGCCTTTACACCACGCAGGAGGACATCGACGCCTTCGTCAGGAGCCTCCACCGCGTCGCGGAGATGTTTCGATGATGGATAGTGCCAGCTCCAACGCCGGCGACACGGCGGCCCTGAACCGCGCCGCAGCGATCCTGGCCGACGATCCGGCGACGACGGCACGCCGCGATCGGGAAGCCGAGGTCGACGCGCTCGGCGTCAAGATCGTGGACGCGCTCAAGACGGTCTACGACCCCGAGATCCCGGTCAACATCTACGAGCTCGGGCTCGTCTACAAGATCGAGGTCGAGGACGACAACAAGGTCCTGATCGAGATGACCCTGACCTCGCCCAACTGCCCGGTGGCCGAGAGCCTGCCGGGCGAAGTCGAGCACAAGGTATCGGCGGTCGAGGGTGTGACCGGCTGCGAGGTCAAGATCGTCTGGGACCCGCCCTGGCATCCCTCGATGATGACCGAGGAGGCCCAGCTCGAGCTCGGGCTGATCTACTGACGGCGGAACGGGGGCGCCGCGGCGCCCCCGTGACCGAGGCAGCAGCTCAGGCGGCGCGGTCGGCCCGGCTCCGGGTCACGAAAGCGGCCGGCGAGAGCAGCTTCTGGTACATCTCGGTATAGCAGCTACCGAGCCGCATCAGCCGCTCCAGCGTCTCGCGCAGGTAGCGGCTCTGAATCTCCACCACTTGGCCGAGGTTCCGGGCTCGCGTCAGCTCGATCGCGACGCGCAGGTTCTCGTTCATCTGCTCGCTCGCGAGGTCGGCGAACGACCGGCCGAACGAGGCGGCGCTGTCGGTTGCGGCGCGTGCGGTCCGCCGCTCGAGCTCGCCCGCCGCCTCCATTGCCCTCTGCGCCGTCTGCAGGCTGTCGCGGACGCCGATCGAGGTCACGCGCGCACCCGCATCGGCAGCGCTACGCGCGGTCTCCGCTCCGGCCCGCACGGTAGTGGCGGCGACATCCGCGGCCTCGCTGGCCGCTTTCTTCGCCGCCGTCTCGCCGAATGCCAAGGCGCTCCTCAGTTGCTCGAGGGTGGCAGGGCCGATGCCCTTCACGTCCCTGAGCGCCTCGATGTCGGCGATCCTGCCCTGCTTCTCGCGGAGCTTCAGGATCTCGTCGGCAACCTCCGGCCTCACACCGACCTGCTCGATGAGCTGCTCGCGGCTTGCCGTGTTCACGTCGACTCTGGCCATGGCTGGTCTCCCTCTCGGCTGTCGGCCACCGCATGTTGCAGCGCCGTATCGTCCATACCGCGCTGCAACATGCGATTGTCGGCGAGGTTCCCCTCCGGATCCTCGTCGAGAGTCGCGAACGACTGGCGGACGAGGCTGCAGAGCTCGTGGCCCAGATCGAACGGCACGATGGCGACGTCGATGGTCCAGCTCCAGCCGGAGCGGAGCCGCTCGCGCCGCCAGAGCGCCAGCACCCGCTCGTCTCCTTCGGCCAGCACCACGGCCGCGAGCTGATCGTGCGGGCCGAGAGGGGCCTGACCCAGCATCGCCGTGCCGTCGGCGTCGAAAGCCAGGAGCTTCGGGTTGGCGAGCCGGGGCTCGATTTCGTCGATCAGCCGTATCACGAACGCCCGCTCTGCGATCGGCACCCGGAGCTGCCAGGCTCGCCCGTCCGCCTCGCGCAGCACCTCGAGGAGCAGCTCGTCACGCTCGACGAGGCGATAGGCGCGGAACTCTCCGTGATCACCGACCGTCGCACGCACGAGCACCCTCGGAGCCATGACCTCCATCATCCGAGCCGAAACGAGCAGGTCGCTCATCCTAAGCGAGCCGGCCGCTTCTGCCTAGCGATGGATCGGAGCCGGCCGGTCTCGCTCGTGAGGCGAGAGCAACCGGTCAACTTCTGGCCCCGAGGTTGGGCTTCCGGATCAGGCAGCCTTCCCGGTGCCGGTGCCGCCGATGCTCGTCAGGCTGCGCGCGATTCTGCCGACGAGCTGCGTGCAGCGCTGCGAGCCGTCGAGCAGGCGATCGAGGCTGCCCAGCCAGTAATCGGCCTGCACCCGGACCGCTTCTTGCCAGGACTTCGCCACCGTGAGCCTCTTCCAGGCCGCCACACCGTGGTTCAGCTCGTCGGCGGCGAAGCGCATCCAGAGACTCGCGAGGTCGTCCCTGGTCTCCGGCGCCGGCACCTCCGCGGCCTTCTTTTCCATCACCTCGGTGGCAGGTTCTGCAGCCGGCTGCGGCTGTGCGGCCGCAAGGACGGGTGCTGCAGCGATCTCGGCCGCTGTCGCGGCCGTGGTCGTCAGCGACTGGATCGTGTCCGCGACGACGGACTCGAGCGGTGCTGCCTCGGCCACGATTCCGGCCGGAGCCGTGGCCGGTTCCGTCACCGCCGTCTCCGGGATCGGCTCGACGGGCGCCGCCTGGGCTGCCGCACCCGCGGTGAGCACGCTCTTGAGCTGTTCCAGCTTGGCAGCGCCGATGCCCGGCACCTCGATCAGCGCGTCGACGCCGGCGAACGGGCCTTTCGCTTCGCGGTGCTTCAGGATCGCCTCGGCGAGCGCCGGCCGGAGCCCGGCCTTCCGGACGAGCTCCTCTCGGGTTGCGGTATTGACGTCGATCCTGCCGTTCCGAGCCATGATATCCCCCTGCAGCTACGGCCGATGCCGGCCTCCCGCTCAGCCTACAAAGCTATGCTGCAACGCAGCAAGCCGTTTGTCGCAAGGAGATGCCGCGGCTCAGGCCGCGGCGTAGCCGGCCTTGTGCGTGTTGCGGCCGAGGCCGTAGTTCGGCAGGCCGATATAACGCTCGCTGGCCCACATCATGGGTGGGATGAGCGTGCCGACGATGGCGAGGAAGCCCAAGGTACCCATGCCGACCGGCCCGTTGAACAGATAGGCCGTCAGGACGAAGCCGACCTCGAACAGGAGCTTCGCCCACAGGAACTTCCAGCCCAGCTTCCTGACGAAGGTGATCGCGACCAGATCCATCACCCGGATGCCGATGCCGCTCATGATGATGAGAGCCGAGGCATAGGCGTCGATGACCAGGGCGAGGAGCATGAGCGGCATCGGCGCCAGCCAGGCGGTCGTCCAGTGCTCGAGCCCGATCACGTTCCAGAAGTCGATCAGGTAGCCGACCAGTGCCATGGTGACGAAGGTCATCAGCGGCGGGAAGCGCCGGTTCCAGACCGACCAGAGGACGAGGAAGCCGATCGTGACGGCGCTTTCGACGAAGCCGATCTTGATGAACGGCAGGCGCACCGTATCGACGATGCCGATGATCATGGCGTGCAGGGGATCGGTGCCGAGATCGGCGTCGATGAACATCTTGACGCCGAGCGAGAACAGGAGGCAACCGACCAGATAGAGGCCGAGCTGCAGCGCGGTCCAACGTCTGGCCTCGGGGAGCCAGCGCTCGAGGAGAGACGGCATCGCGAACTCCGAAGGTGGTGCCCAAGATGGGGGCTTCGTTCCGGTGAGCGGCCCGGAGCAGCACCGGCGCATGCCGCTCGGAGCAGATCGAGGATCGGCTTATTTCGAAGCCAGCCGCAGATCGATCTTAGCTTCCATGTCGGTCACCTTCAAGCTGTACTGCAGTATGGCGGACACGTGGCGAAGGGTCGCCGGAGGCACGGCTGAACCGTCCGCAGGCAGGTCGGAGCGGGCCTTCTCCACACGCCTTATGGCTGCTCCGCCGCCAGAGCAGTATCTACTTATGAGCGCGACCTTGTGACCGGGCAGATTACCGCACAGGTGGATGACGGGATTTCGAAATTCTGGCAAAAGTAGCAAGCCTCATTTCGGCACCATGCACGCGACTGGACCCCATGATCGACACCAGGTCGTCCCGCGGTCTCGCTTACTGGCCAGAAACGGCCACGGAGACCGCCAGCCGGAACGGGACGTTGGCCCCGCTCCACGGCGCCTTCTTCCTCTCCGGCTTCAGCGCGCTCGTCTACCAGACGTCCTGGCAGCGGATGCTCGGGCTCTTCGCCGGCTCCGACGCGGTGGCGGCGACGCTCGTGGTGGGCTCGTTCCTGTTCGGCCTCGGCATCGGCAGCCTCGTGGGCGCCATGATCGCCGACCGGCTCTCCGCACGTGGCGCCGTCAGAGCCTTCGGCCTGTGCGAGGTCGGGATCGGCGCCTGCGCGCTCCTGAGCGGCTTCGTGCTCGAGGACGTGCTGTTCCGCTACGTGGTGCCGCTCCATCCCTCGAGCGCCACGGTCGCCTGCGTCGTGCTGGCGACCCTGTTCCTGCCGACACTCCTCATGGGAATGTCCCTGCCCTTCCTGGCGCGCGCCGCCGTGGACCGGATCGAGACCGCATCCGCCCGCATCGGCTGGCTCTACGGCGTCAACACGCTGGGGGCGGCCGCGGGCGCCTTGCTCGCGGGCTTCCTCCTGATCGGCAATCTCGGCTTCGACGGCGCCGTCGAGGTCGGGGCCCTGATCAGCCTCGGCGTGGGCGCCATAGCGCTGGTCGTATCCGGCCGCCTGCCGGGAGGAGTGGCGGTGCCGAAGCTGGACCGGCCGGCAGCGGACCGGAGCGACAGCGCGCAGCTCGTGGGCTGGAGCCTCGCCGTCTTCGTCTCGGGCTTCCTCATCATTTCGCTCGAGATCGTATGGTTCCGGCTGCTCGGCACCATGATGCAGTCGAGCCCCTACGCCTTCGCACTCGTGCTCGCGATCTTCCTTCTGGCCGATGCCGTCGGCATCGTCTGGGGCGCCAAGGTCGTGGCCCGCGTGGGTGAGCCGCGCCGGCTGTTCATGGCACAGCAGGCACTGATGGCCCTTCTGGCCCTGGGCGCGATCGTGCTGCTTCATGCCGCCAACAGCTGGCTCGACCTGCCGCAGGCGTTCGTCCTCGATACCGCCTACAAGAGCTTCGGCAAGCTCGCGGGCGAGGTTCGCACGCTGGCCTGGATCGTGCTCACGCTGATCCTGGTGTTCCCGCCCGCGTTCCTGCTCGGCATGTCGTTCCCGATCGTGCAGAAGGCGGTCCAGAACGATCTCGGCCAGGTCGGCCGCCGTGTCGGCCTGATCCAGCTCGCGAACATCCTCGGCAACACCGCCGGCGCCCTCGTCACCGGCCTCGTCCTCCTGCATCTCGTCGGCACGTCCGGCACGCTCCACGTAATCGGGATCGCCGGGCTCGTCTTCGCCTTCCTCCTCCTGCGCGAGCTGCCGGGGAACGCGACCATGGCGCTCGCCGCCGCTCTGGCGCTCGTCATCGCCGTCCTTCCCGGCAACGCCCCCCTGTGGGCCCGCATCCACGGTACCGCTCCCGAGGCGGCGCTCGTCGGCGAGGACCGGACCGGCACCGCGGTCGTCCGCAGCCGGCCCGAAGGCATCGCTCCGGGCGCTCGCGCCGACGGCACCGTCCCTCGGGATGCCTGGGTGCTCTATGTCGGCGGGCGCTGGCAGAGCCAGATGAACCCTTACGCTTCGGTTCAAGGTGCCATGGGCACCCTCGCCTCGCTCGTCCATCCCGACCCCGAGAAGGTGCTGCTGATCGGCTACGGCGGCGGCGGGGCGCTCTGGGCCAGCATGGGCAACCCGCTGCTGAAGCGGATCGAGGTGGTCGAAATCGTCCGGCCCGTGGTCTCGGTCATGCGCGCCTACGGCGAGCTTCACGACGGGGTCGTGCCGCGGCTGTTCCACGATCCGCGCGTGCGCGTCTCGATCGGCGACGGCCGCCACAAGCTCCTGACCGATCCCGAGCTGTACGACGTGATCCTGGCCGAGGCGATCGTGCCCAAGGCGGCGCACAGCGGGGCGCTGTTCTCGCGGGAGTTCTTCGAGCAGGTGCGCAGCCGGCTGAAGCCGGGCGGCATCGCCGTCGAATGGGCAGCGACCGGGCGCGTGGTCGACACGTTCCGTCAGGTCTTCCCTTATGGCGTGCGTGTCGGCGGCGCTCTGATCGGCAGCAACCAGCCCTTCCCGTTCTCGCTCGACGAGGTCGCCGCCAGGCTCCGCGCGAGCCCCACCCGCGAGCATCTGAACGAAGGCGGCTGGGACCCCGAGGAGCTCGTCGCCTGGCTGTCCTCGCGGCCGGTCGAGAGCTGGAGCCCGGAGAATCCGCCGCCCAAGGCCCACGACATCAACACCGACCTGTTCCCCAAGGACGAGTACTTCCTCAACAATCCCGCGTCCCCCTCCTGACGCGTCACGGTGCCGTCGCCCTTGCGGGCGACGGCCGGGCGCTGCATAAGTCCGGCGCCATGTCGAGCGAACCCCTGGGCTTCCGCCACAAGCACCTTCTCGGGATCGAGGGCCTGCAGCCGTTCGAGATCCGAGACCTCCTGGATCGGGCCGACGGCTTCGTGGACCTCAACCGCCGGGCCGACAAGAAGCTGCAGCTCCTGAAAGGCCTGACTCAGATCAACCTGTTCTTCGAGAGCTCGACCCGAACCCAGACGAGCTTCGAGCTGGCCGGCAAGCGGCTCGGGGCCGACGTCGTCAACATGTCGGTGGCGAGCTCGTCCATGAAGAAGGGCGAGACGCTGATCGACACGGCGATGACCCTCAACGCCATGCACCCCGACGTCCTGGTGGTGCGCCATCAGGACAGCGGGGCGGTGGCGCTCCTCGCCCGCCACGTGCGCTGTGCGGTCATCAACGCCGGCGACGGCGCCCACGAGCACCCCACACAGGCCCTTCTCGATGCCCTCACCATCCGCCGCCGCAAGGGCCGGATCGAGGGCCTCACGGTCGCGATCTGCGGCGACATCCTGCACAGCCGGGTGGCGCGCTCCAACATCCTCCTGCTCTTGGCGATGGGGGCGCGCGTGCGGGTGGTGGCGCCCACGACGCTCTTGCCCGCCGGGATCGCGAGCTTCGGCGTGGACGTGTTCACCGACATGCAGCGCGGGCTCGAGGACGCCGACATCGTCATGATGCTGCGCCTGCAGATGGAGCGGATGCAGGGCAGCTTCGTGCCATCGCTCTCCGAATATTTCCATTTCTACGGCCTCACCTACGACAAGCTGCGTGCCGCGAAGCCGGATGCCCTCATCATGCACCCCGGGCCGATGAACCGCGGTGTGGAGATCGATGGCGTCGTGGCCGACGACATCGACCGGAGCGCCATCCTGGACCAGGTCGAGATGGGGGTCGCCGTGCGGATGGCGGTGCTCGACGTGCTCACCCGCCATCTGCGGGGGGAGGCCGCATGATCCGGCCGGTCCTCATCGTCAACGCCCGGCTGCTCGATCCCGCGAGCGGGCTCGACGCCAAGGGCGGACTCCTCGCCGTGGGCGGGCGGATCGCCGAGGTCGGCCCCGCCGTCACGGCCGCCATGGCGCCGGGCGGGGCCGAGGTGATCGACGCCAAGGGCCTGTGCCTGGCACCCGGCCTCGTCGACATGCGGGTCCAGCTCGGCGAGCCCGGTGCGGAGCATAAAGAGCGGATCGACAGCGGTGCCTTGGCCGCGGCCGCGGGCGGGGTCACGAGCATGGCGGTCCTGCCCAACACCGACCCGCCGATCGACGATCCGGCGATGGTCGAGTTCGTGGCGCGGCGTGCCCGGCAGGTGAAGCTCGGCAAGGTCTACCCTTACGCCGCGATCACCAAGCGCATCGAGGGCGAGGAGCTGGCCGAGATCGGCCTTCTCAAGGCTGCAGGAGCCGTCGCGTTCACCGACGGCGAGCGGGCGCTCGCCAATGCACGCGTGATGCGCCGGGCACTGGCCTATGCCGCCTGCTTCGATGCGCTCATCGTCCAGCACCCCGAGGAGCCGACCCTGGCCGAGCACGGGGTCATGAACGAAGGCCCGCTCGCCTCGCGTCTCGGCCTTGCCGGCATCAGCCCCGCCGCCGAGGCGATCATGGTCGAGCGCGACCTGCGCCTGCTGGAGCTCTCCGATTCCGCCCGGCTGCACTTCGCCCACGTCTCGACCAGGGAGGCGATCCAGGCGATCCGCGCCGCCAAGGCCAGGGGCCTGCGCGTCACCTGCGATACCGCGCCCCATTACCTCGCCCTCAACGAGCTCGAGGTCGAGGGCTATCGCACCTTCGCCAAGGTCTCGCCGCCGCTGCGGAGCGAGGACGACCGCCGGGCGGTGGTGGAAGGCCTCAAGGATGGCACGATCGATGCGATCGCGAGCGACCACTGCCCGCAGGACCAGGACAGCAAGCGCCTGCCCTTTGCCCAGGCCGCCTTCGGCGTCATCGGCGTGCAGACCATGCTGCCGGTGTGCCTGCGGCTGTTCCACGAGGGCGAGCTCGGCCTGCTGCCGCTCTTACGCACCATGACCGAGGCCCCGGCGCGGATTCTGGGACTCGAGGCCGGGCGGCTCCAGAAGGGTGCGCCTGCGGATCTCGTCCTGTTCGACCCCGAGGCACCCTGGAAGATCACCGAGGCCAGTCTCAAGAGCCTGTCCAAGAACACGGCCTTCGAGGGTCGTCTGGTCGAGGGCCGGGTCGTGCGCACGCTGGTCGACGGCCGCACCGTCTTCCACGACGAGGCCGTGGCCTGAGCCGTCCGGGGCAAGATGGCGCAGCGCCGGCCGCCGCTTGCCGATCACGTGCCGGCGCTGGCGTGCTAGCTTCGGCGAGCGGCGGAACGGGCGGTGGGCCGGCATGGACAAAGCGGGCAGCTTTCTCAAGGACCGGTTCATCGAGCGGGTGATCCTTTTGGCCCTGCTCGCCTTCCTCGCTTTCGCCTGCCTCAACATCGTCCGCCCGTTCATCGGGCCGCTCTTATGGGGCATCATCATCACGGTCTCGACCTGGCCGCTCTACCGCTGGCTCGCCCAGCGTCTGGGCGAGCGCCGGAAGGTCGCCGCCACCATCATGTCGGTGGGCCTGGTCGTGATCCTGGTCGTGCCGATCTCGATGCTGGTGAGCTCGCTCGCCGAAGGCATCACGGCGCTGGCGGGCCTCTTGCGCGACCTCACCACCGTTCACCTGCCGCCGCCGCCCGACTGGCTGCGGGAGCTGCCCGTGATCGGGCCGCCGCTGGACGAGCGCTGGCGCGAGGCCATGGTCGACCTGCCGGCGGCGCTCGAGCGGCTGCGGCCCTATATCGGCACCGCCGCGAGCCTGGCCCTCTCCTGGGGGGCGGATCTCGGCGTCGCCGCCATCCAGTTCATGATCGCCGTGATCATCGCCGCCATCCTCTACGTCACCGGTGAGAGCGCCACGGACGTGCTGCGCCGTTTCGTGGCCCGGATCGGCGGCACGGATCACATCGGCCTCATCGACGTCGCCGCCCAGACCATCCGTGGCGTGGCCGCCGGCATCATCTTCACGGCCTTCATCCAGGCCGTGCTGCTGGCCCTCGGGCTGTTCGTCGTCGGCGCGCCGGGGCCGATCGTGTTGGGCTTCCTCACCTTCTTCCTCCTCGTCCTGCAGCTCCCCAACTGGCTCGTGTGGCTGCCGATCGTCGTCTGGCTCGGCTACAAGGCCGAGACCGGACTCGCGATCTTTCTCTTCGTCTGGGGCTTCTTCGTCGTCAGCACGATCGACAACTTCATCCGTCCCTACCTCATCAGCCAGGGGGCGAAGCTGCCGCTCCTCCTGATCTTCGTCGGCGTGATCGGCGGCCTGCTCGCCTACGGCTTCATCGGCCTGTTCATCGGCACGACGCTCCTCGGCGTGGGCTACACGCTGTTCCTGAGCTGGCTCGACGAGGAGCCGGCACCGCCCTGAGTGCGCGTTACGAGTGGCCCGGCTTTGCCTTTCCGGGCCGCCGCGTGCTAGGAGCAGGGCAAGCGGCGGATGGGCAGCTTCGGAGACCAAGGAATGATCGAGCCCTCGGGCGGCTGGTGGCCGCTGGCGCTGGCCCTCCTCATCGGGTACGTGCTGGGCTCGATCCCGTTCGGGCTGGTCCTGACCCGGCTCACCGGTGCCGGCGACATCCGCCGGATCGGCTCGGGCAACATCGGCGCCACCAACGTGCTGCGCACCGGCAGGAAGGGCCTCGCCCTCGCCACGCTTCTGCTCGATGCCGCCAAGGGCGGATTGCCCGTAGCACTCGCCCTCGCCTGGGCCGGGCCGGAAGCCGCGGCCGTGGCAGGGGCCGGCGCCATCGTCGGCCACTGCTTCCCGGTCTGGCTCGGCTTCAAGGGCGGCAAGGGTGTCGCCACCGCGGCGGGCGTGGTCCTGGTCCTCACCCCGCTCGTCCTCGTCCTGATCCTCGTCGCCTTCGTCGCCATCGTCTGGGCGACGCGCTGGGTGTCTCTGGGCTCGATCACCGCAGCGGCGCTCGCTCCGATCGTGGCCTGGCTCGTGGGCGATCCGACAGCGGCCGGGCTCTACGTCCTGATCGCGGCGATCGTGATCCTGAAGCACCGCGAGAACATCGGCCGCCTCCTGCGCGGCCAGGAGAACCGGCTGAGCTTCGGCGGCAGGCCCGCCTCATGAGGATCTGCGCGCATTGACGTGCCAGATGTGCCAGTGCTTCGCCTCGCCCATGGGCGTCACACTGTCCGTCTCCTCCTCTTCCAGATGCTCGACCGTGAAGGGTGCGAGCAGCGCATCGAGCCCGTCTCTGGTCACGAAGCTCGTCTCGGGCCGTGCGGCCCAACTGTCGCGCGGGCCCAGGAGCTGACCCGCAAACCGGCCGCCCGGCCGGAGTGCCGTGACGATGCCGGACCACAAGGCCGGGAAGTGCGCAGGCGGGCAGGCGAACAGCGAGAACGAGGCGTTGACGAGATCGCAAGGAGGAAGGGGCGTGTCCTCGAACCGGCCGAGCACGGCCGTGAGGCCCTCGAGCCCTTCGGCCGCGGCCTGCCGCTGCAGCCGGGCGAGCCCCTCGGCCTCGCTGTCGAGCGCCCAGACCCGCCAGCCGGCGCGCAGGAGCGGCAGCGCGTCCCGCCCGCTGCCGCAGCCGAGATCGACCGCGAGCCCGCCGGCACCCAGACCCTCGCGCGCGAACGCCGCGAGCGCTCGCAGCAGCGTCGGCCGCGGCGGACGGCCTTCGGTGGCGCAATAATAGCGCTGCCAGTCGCGGGAAGGCGTCGTCGCACCCTCATCGGAGGTCTCGCTGTCGGACATCGCGTGATCCTGCCGCGTTCGCTGTGCCGTCGGCCTCATCTTCGGCCAGACGGTGGCGGGCCGCAACGCGGTCCGGCCGCCGTCGACATCTCGTCGATGGCACGATAGCCTCGCGGCCGGTGCGACGGCCTGCCGGCCGCGCGGGAACGATCGGCCGGCCCGTGGCGGGCGGCAGCCGAGAGGGAGGCAGGACATGACCGACGAGCTCGTCTTCTACACCCATCCGATGTCGCGCGGGCGCATCGTGCGCTGGATGCTGGAGGAGATCGGGCGACCTTACCGCACCGAGCTTCTGGAGTACGGCACCACGATGAAGGCACCGGCCTATCGGGCGATCAACCCGATGGGCAAGGTGCCGGCGATCCGCCACGGCGAGGTGGTGGTGACCGAGACGGCCGCGATCTGCGCCTATCTCGCCGACACGTTCCCGGAAGCCGGGCTGGCGCCTCCGCCCGGCGACCGGCGGCGCGGGCCTTATTACCGCTGGCTGTTCTTCGCCGCCGGTCCGCTCGAGGCCGCGGCGACGAACCGGATGCTCGGCGTCGTGGTGCCGGAGGAGCGCCGCGGCATGGTGGGCTGCGGCTCGCTCGAGGAGGTGACGGACGCACTGGAGCAGGCAGTCTCGGGCAGCGACTACATCGCCGGCGACCGCTTCACCGCGGCCGACGTCTATGTCGGCGCCCACATCGGCTGGGGGATGGCGTCCGGCTCGCTCGAGCGGCGGCCGGCTTTCGAGCGCTATTGGGAGCGGGTCGGCAATCGCCCGGCAGCGATACGGGCACGCGCGATCGACGACGCGCCGATGCCGGCCCAGGTGCAGCCGGCGGGTTGAAGGGCGCGGTCGGCATCTCGCTTCACGCCCTCGCGGGGGCGACGCCAATGGCGTGCCGAAGATCCGGATGACCGGGAAGGTTTCAATCCACGCCCCCTCTGCACAGCGGAAGGCGACTGCGTTCATCTGACCGTAACACATTGTCGGGCAGCAGAAAATCGACTCGGGCGCGCGAACTGCGCGCGATGGCTCGATGCCGGACCGGGAACGAGAAAGAGCGTGTCGCCGGCAAGTACTTGAGAAACCGGCGGCTTCCCGGGACCCGGCCGGATGCTTCGGATTCGCGCAAGGCGCCTCAGAGCACGAGCGGGCCGTCGAGATCGAGCTCCGGCTTGGCGCCGACGTGCTCGACGCGGCGCCTCCCGCTGCTGCCGAGATAGTAGAAGCGCAGCGAGTCGGCCTTCGGGTCGATCTCGGCCACGAGGCGGGCCTTGAGCGCCACCCATTGCGCCGGATCGACGTCGCACTCGAAGACCGAGAGCTGGACGCGCTGGCCCCAGTCCTTGCAGGCGTTGGCCACGCGGCGCAGGCGCCGGCGGCCGGCGGCGGTCTCGGTGCTGACGTCGTAGGTCACGAGGACCAGCAAGGCCGCTATCTCCAGACGAAGGGCGGGTAGGCGTCGAGCTCGCCGCGGAGATGGCGGGCGAGAAGCTGGGCCTGGAGCTGCGGCATCAGGCCCATGGGCGCTTTCTCCTGCAAGTAGGGATGGAGAAGCTCCTCCTTCTTGCGCTCCTGGAAGGCGACGAGGAGGGTCTTGCGCGCCTCCTCGGTCAGCAGCACCGCCCCGTTTTCCAGGCGGCGGAAGTCCCCGGCCGCGAGCTGGCGCCGGTTGACGAGGGAAAGGGCCAGGCGGTCGGCCAGGACGGGACGGAACTCCTCGAGCAGGTCGAGGGCGAGCGACGGGCGGCCGGGGCGGTCGCGGTGAAGGAAGCCGATCGCCGGGTCGAGGCCGAAGGTCTCGAGCGCGGAGCGGCAGTCGTGGGTGAGGAGCGTGTAGAGGAAGGAGAGGAGCGCGTTGACCGGGTCGAGCGGCGGGCGGCGCGAACGGCCGCGGAAGCGGAACAGGGGCTCGTCGGCGCGGATCAGGTGATCGAAGACGGCGAAGTAGGCGGCCGCCGCCTCGCCTTCGAGGCCGCGTAGAGCATCGGCCCCCTGGTCTTTCTCGGCGCGGCGGGCGATGTCGGTCAGGCGGCGCTCGGCCGCCTCGACCGCCGCCCTTGCCTCCTCGGCCATACCGTCGCCGTGGTCGCGCAGGGCGCGGCGCAGAACGGCGCGCTGGTTCAGGGTCTTGGCGAGGACGAAGCTGCGGACGAGAGCGGCGGTGGCGGTGAGGTCGTCGCTGCGGCGGTACTGCTCCTTGCGCAAGAGAACGTTGCCGGCGACCGGGCCCTCGACGCGGGCGAGGAAGCGGCCCTGCTCGGAAAGGAAGGTGACGGTGACGCCGCTCTCGCAGCAATGGGCCAGGAGCGGCGGCGAGACGCCGACCCGGCCGAGGCAGACGAGCCCGCCCAGGAGGTGGGCGGGCACGCGGCCCTTCTCGACGCCGTCGACCTCGACGACGAGGTTGGTGCCGTCCTTCCTGAGCCAGGCGCCCTCGGTCTGGACGAAGAGCGTGTTGAGGTAGCGCCTCATGCCTTCTCCTCGACCAGACGGGCGAGCCAAGCTGCGACCTTGCGCGGCCGCTCGAACGACTTGGGCCGGCAGAGCTCGACGAGCGAGCAGGCGTCGCAGCGCTTGGGATCGTAATGCGGGGACGGGGTGATGCCGGCGGCGAGAAGGGAGCGCACGTTCTCGATCGTGCGCCGGGTGAGGACTCGAAGGTCGGCGTCGAAGGCGACGTCCTGACGGCGCCGCGTGCGGCCGTAGAAGAGGGCGCCGGCCGGGACCGGGACGGCGAACATCTCCTCGAGGCACAGGCCTTGCGCGCAGAGCTGGACCGCGTCGGCGCGGTGGGGCTTGGGGCGGCCCAGCTTATGCTCGACCGGGAAGGGCACCACACCGGTCGGTGTCGCGTGCAGCTCGACCGCGTCGGCCACACCGGCGATGCCGAGGGCATGGCTGCGCAGCGGCATGCCGGTGATGGTCTTCACCCCTTTGCGCCGCTCGCCCTTGGGCGCATGCACGGCCTCGTGGGCGAGGCGGCCCTCGGCGGTGAGCGCGTTCTCGGCCCAGACGCGCTCGAGGTGGACGAGGGCGCACTGGCGCGGGCAGACGAGCCAGTGCTGGAGGGCGGAGAGGGGGACGGGGTCGTCCTCCCCCTCGCCCGCCGCGGCCGAGGGCATCATGGCGGCTACTGGATCAGCTCGAGGATCTCCACACCTGCGGGCGGCGTGCCGACCGTCACGTCGTAGTCGTCGTAGCGCCGGGCGGGAGCGGGATCGCCCGCATCCTTGCGGCCGACCTTCACGAGGTCGAACAGCTTGTGGGCCGGGGCGTTGCCGAGCGGCTTCTCGTGGCGGAACACGATCAGCCGGCGCGCCGCCATCTCGCCGCGGGCGGCGGAGCGGTCGTGGTCGAGCATGTTCTGGAGCGCGTACCAGAACAGGTCGAGGTCGGCCTCGGAGAAGCCGGTGCGCTCGGCGAGGCTGGCGGAGACGAAGCCGTGGGCGCGGTAGAGGCCGTAAGGCACGACGTGCTTCCTGCCCATCGTGCGGATGTCGCCCTTGCTGGCCGCATCCTCCTCGGTGGTGGCGGCCATGCGGGTGATCGAGATCTCGAGCGGGACGATGGGTTCGATCGAGCGGGCGAAGGCAAGCTGGACGGGACCACGTACCTGGCCGGCGTTGTAGCCGGTGCTCATCACGGCGCCGAAGGTGCGGACATCATAAAAGTTCGCGCACATCCAGTCGGTCAGTTCGCGCGCTTTCGCCTCGTCTTTTGGCAGCTTCTTGTAGTCTTCCTTCTTCTCGTAGCTGATCTTGCATGCCTCGTAGGCGCGCTTGTGCTGGTTGTTGAGGATGGCGCGCTCGGCCATGTAGATCTCGAAGCCGGGCTGGCCCGCCTTCTCGATCTGGACGAAGTTCCGGACCTTGCGCTTCAGGCAGACGTCGGTGACGAGGCCCTGGTTGGTCTCGGGGTCGAGGCGCGGCAGGTTGCCGGCGTCGGGGTCGCCGTTCGGGTTGCCGTTCGTGACGTCGAACAGGTAGACGAACTCGTAGCGGTTCTTGAGGGCGGCCATGGGTCAGCTCTCCGAGTCGGTGTCGGTGGCGTCGGGCGAAGTCTCGTCGTCGGGCAGGCCGGATGGGCGGCCGAAGCGCTCGTGGTAGTAGCCGATGGCGAAGCGGCCCTGGTCCTCGATGCCCAGATTTCTCGGCAGCACCGTGCCGAAGCCGTCGAGGATCTGCCCCATCTCCTTCTCGAGGGCGTAGGCGAGCCCGCCGCCCCTCACCTTCCGGATGCTCGCGAGGTGATGGTTGGCGTTCCGGATCAGGAGCGGGAACACCGAGGCCGGGGTGGCCGAGGCGGCGCCGTAGTAGCGGTCGCGGATGGTGGCGTTGACGCTCCAGCCGAGCGCTGCGCGCTGGATATCCTCCAGGACCGCGAACAGGCGGCCCAGGCGGTAGCCGGGGTTGGTCTCGTCCCGATCGAGGCTCACGAGATGGTCCTCCGCTGATGACGAACTGTTGCAGCGCAGTTCACGCACGATGACGGCCTTGCAGAGCGCGACGCGACGGCCGTTCACGGCGCGGTCGGCGCGCATGCGCATGAGGGCGGCGGCGAGGAGCGCACGTGGGTAGCGGCCGCCGGTGAGCACGCTGCGGGTGAGCTCGCCCGCGAGGTGGGCCGGGACGTTCTCGGCCTTGCCCTGTGGGGCGAGCTCCATGAGCAGGCGCCAAAGCGCCGGCGGCGATCCACCCCAGGGCGACGGCTCGAGCCTGAGGTCCTGCCAGTGCTCCTGGAAGTGGCGCGTGAGATCGCCGAACGTGGTCTCGTGCCAGAAACGCATCGAGAGGCGGGCGGCATTGGGCGAGAGGCCCAGCACGTAGAAGCGCGTATCCTCGGCGATGTCGGGCCTGACTTCCCGGATGGGCCGGCCGCGCGCCATCTGCTCCAATACGTCGCGGACGGCGGCCGCCTCGCTCTTTTCGTCGGGCGGCGGGGGATCGAACAGGCCATGCACAATCACCTCGGCCTCGGGCACGTCGGCCCAGAACACGACGGTGGCGTCACCGATCCGGACGACGTTGCGGCTGCCCTTGGCGAGGAGCGCGTTGAGGGTGGCGCCGTAGCCGAAGGCGGCGGCCTCGGAGACGGGAGCGTTGGCGCCCTGCTCCTTGCCGTGGCTCGTGAAGGCGTCGAGGTTGAAGGAAACGAGGGAGGCGCCCGCGCTCTGCGCACCCATCACACCCTTGATCGCCGGGTGCAGCCGGGCGACCGGGGCGGATCGGCCGGTGACGAGGCACATGGCCTTCGGCGCGTCGGCGCTGCCGAGATACGACAGCCAGATGTCGCGCGCCGCCGGACGGTCGTGGAGGAACACGTCACCGTCGAGGCGGAAGACGAGATTGGTGTCCAGCATCTCGGGCGCGAAGGGCGGGACAGCGAAGCGTTCGGGCGACCAGCCGCGCAGGAAGGCGAGGAGCGCCTGCAGGCCCTCGTCGTCGCTGCCGACGAGTAGGTCCTCGTGCAGCTTGCGGAAGGCGGCGTGCTCCTGCGCGAGGCGTCCGCCTTCCTTGGCGCTCACGCCGAGGACATAGGAGGTCTTGTCCCAGAGAAAGTTGCTGGCGATGCCCGAGGTCCGCTTGACCCCTTGCGGCACGAGCATGGCCCGTGGCTGGGGCTTCCTGCCGGTCGTGTCCAGGAGAGGCTGCACGTCCAGGAGATTGCCCGCAGGGGAGAGGACCAGGGCGTAGGAGATCTTCTCCGAAGAATAGCCGAAAGCCGGCAGCTCGCCCTTGGCGGCGAGGCGCTCGTAGCGTGCGGCGAGGGCCTGGAGGGGACCGGTCATGCCACGACCTCCGCGGCATCCAGAGGCGGCACCTCGATGACGCCGTCCACCATCGTAGCGCGGAAGAAGCGGGATGCGCTGTCGTTGGCGTAGTCGATGTCGAGCAGCATCCAGCCGAGATCGCGCGTGCCGATCAGCGCCGGGTGGGGTGGCGGTGCCGGCTCGCCGGGCTCGATCAGGGCGAAGCTCGCCGGGAACTCGCGGCAGCCGAGGCAGGGCTGGTGGAAGCACTGGCCCTTGCGGGCGCGGCGGCTGAAGGTGTCGAGATGCTTGGCCGGGTTGTCGTCGGGGCCGGCTCTGGCGGTCAGCTCGAAATGCGCCTCGATGACGTAGGCCACGTCGCGCAGGATGGTGGCGGCGCGCTGCTGCCGGTCCTCGTCGACGAGAAGGTGCAGGCCGTCGAGGCGGCCGGCGCGCATCGCCCGCTCGGCGTTCGCGGCCGAGGCCTTGCTTCCGACCTCGTTGCGGCGGAGCGATTCGAACCGGATCGGCTTCAGCACCCGGATGCAATCGACCACCCAGCGGATCGCCGGCTTCCAGTGGATCGCCTCCAGGATGCCGCGCGCCGCCGAGGGCGTCATCACGTCGTAGGAGACCCGCTCTACCTTCATCTCGGGCCGCGTGAAGCAGGCCCATGTACCCCAGACATGGAGGCGGACGCCGTAGGTCACAGGGTCATCTCCCCCCTGCAAGCAGTCGCTCACGTTATTTCAATTTACGGTATAGTATCTCATGACATATATAATGCAACAGCTTAGAACATCAGGTCCGATGCCGTCATGAAGCTGGGGTCGTTCCAGGTGAGCCCGATGTCCGGCCGGTAGAGGTCCATGTTCGCGAGCACGGCGAGCTGGTCGGAAAAGTCCGGCTCGCGGGCTCGCACTACGGCGCCGGCGGCGATCAGCTCCGCCCTCACCCGGCGCGGCACGCCCACCGTGTAGCGTTGCAGCCGCCGCAGAAGCCCGCCGATGCGCGGCGCATACTCCAGCGCCCGGGCAAGCCGGTGGGCCTCGTCGTCCCAGGGGACGATGATCGGGACCATGACGTCCTCGATCATGCGGAACTGCCCGGCGACGGTGGCGAAGGGGAAGTCGAAGCTGCGGGTGCGCTCGTCGATGCTCACCATGATCCCGTGCGGGTCCAGGGCCACGGCCGGCTCACCCTTGAGCCGGTAGAGCTCCCGGAAGAACAGGGCGACGGCAGCGCTCGAGAGCGGGTCCTCCATCCGCCGCAAGGCCGCACGCCCGGCCGCCGCGCGCTGCGCGATCTCGGGCGGCGGACGCCGTTCCGGGCTCTCGAAGGTCTCCACCCGCCCGAGCGCCTCGCCCAGCTCGCCCTCGCGATTGCAGCGGCCGGCCGCCTGGGCGATCTGGTCGAGCCCGGCTTCGGCGCGCAGGACCAGCGGGAACGAGATGTCGACACCGGCCTCGATCAGGGAGGTAGCGACCAGCCGCACCGGTGCCCCGACCTGCAAGCGCTCGCGGATCGTGGCGAGCACGGCGCTCCGGTGCGCGGCGCACATCAGGGTCGAGAGATGGAAAGCACCTTCCTGCTCCCGGATCGCCTCGTACAGCTCGCGGGCGTGGCGGCGCACGTTCACGATGCACAAGGCCTGCCGCTCGGCCGCGAGCCGCTCAGCGAGAACATCGTCGGCGAGCGGCCCGGCGTGGGCGATCCGCACGCGGCGGAACGCTGGCTCCTGGTCCAGGCCCTCGGGTGCGAGCTCGCGCACGCCGGCGAGCCCGCCCGGAAGCTCGCCTTCCCGCAGCGCGGGCTGGGTCGCGGTCATGAGGACGATGCTGGCGCGGTAGTTCCGGGCCAGCTCGTCGATCGCGGCGACGCAGGGGAGCAGCAGGTGGAGCGGCAGCGTCTGCGCCTCGTCGAGGATGACGACGCTGTTCGCGATGTTGTGCAGCTTGCGGCAGCGGCCGCGTGTGGCGGCGAACAGGCTCTCGAAGAACTGCACGGCCGTGGTGACGACGACAGGCGCGTCCCAGTTCTCGGCCGCCTGCCGCTGCCGTTCCGCGCCGCTCGGCTCCTCCTCGTGCTCGGGGTCGTGCCGGAGCTTGTCGGGATCGAACGCGCTGTGATGCTCGAGGACGGCGTCCTCACCCAGAACCTCGCGGAACACGGCCGCCGTCTGCTCCACGATCGAGGTGAAGGGGATGACGTAGATCACGCGCGCGAGCCCGTGCTTCTCGGCATGATCGAGGGCGAAGGCGAGCGAGATGAGGGTCTTGCCGCCGCCGGTCGGCACGGTGAGCGAGAACAGGCCGGGTGCCAGGCCGGCGTTCGCGCGCACGTGCTCCTGGATGCGCCGCCGTTGCCGGTTGACCGGGGTGTCGTCGGCTTCGGCCTGCTTTCTGGCGAGCCAAGCATCGAGCTTCGGCTTCAAGCTGGCGAGATCCGGCCAAGCTTCGCGCTCGACGCCGCCGTTGACGAAGCGCTCGGTGCAGAGCCAGTCGGCATCGACCAAGCAGGAGAACAGCATCCGCGTCAGGAAGGCGCCCTGGAAGCCATGCCGGTCCGGGCGGAAGGCGAAGCCGGCCGGCGGCGACAGGCTCGCCGGCAGGGCGAGACCCAGCTCCTGCCAGCGCTCGTAAGGGGCGACTGCCTTCTTCAGCCGTGCGGCCAGGGTCGACCCTTCGGCTCCGGCCCCGTCCGGGAGGCCCGCATGGTGCCCGGCGATGGCGAAGGCGAGGAGCTTGCCGATCCGCTCGCCGTAGCGCGCATGAGCGAGCTGCGCTCCGGCCGTGGAGTGATCCGTGCTGGGTGCCTCGCCGCGCAGGTAGGCCTGGAAGCGCTCGCTGGCCTTGCCGAGGTCGTGCAAAAGGCCGAGCGTGCGCGCCAGCTCTTCGCCGCCGAAGGTGGCCGCGAAGGCACCGGCCATCGCCGCGACCTCGCCGAGGTGGCGTGCCAACGGCTCCCACTCGTCCGACGGGCGGTCCGGGCGGGTGTGGGCGTAAAGAGCATCCGGCATGCGATCCTTCCACATCGTGAGCGCACGCCGAGGGCCGTTTAGTTTCTGGGCAGAGATTATCTGCCCAACTATAAAGAGATCAAGTCGGTACGGTGTCTCTTGCTGCGCCGTTGACGTATGTACGTCAATGACCGATGAAGCCCTGCATACGGCCGTCGAGACCCAAGCCTTTCTCGCCCACTGCAAGGCTGCGGGTGTGAGCGAGGATGAGCGCAAGATCATGGTCGCCTTCCTCGCCGCCAACTCGGAGGCGGGCGATCTGATCGTCGGCACGGGTGGTGCCAGGAAGGTTCGCTTCGCCGGGCGCGGCAAAGGCAAGAGCGGCGGCTACCGTGTGATCACCTGCTTCGGCGGCGGCGCGATCCTGGTATTCCTGATCGCGCTGTTCTCGAAGGGTGAGCGGTCGGACCTGTCGCAGGCCGAGCGCAACGAGCTCCGGGTGATGCTGGGGCAGATCGAGGATGCCTACCGGAAGAGGCGCTGACATGATCAAGGCGGGCGAGAAAATCCTCGAGGGCGCGCGCCAGGCCCTTGCCTTTGCGCGCGGCGAGGCCGTGGAGGGCTTCGTCGTGCACGAGCCGCCATCGGTCGACGTGCGCGCGATCCGGCGCAAGACCGGCCTGTCGCAGGCGAAGTTCGCGGCCCGGTTCGGGTTCACGGTCGATGCCGTGCGCAACTGGGAGCAGGGTCGCCGCAAGCCGGAGGGACCGGCGCGGGTGCTGCTCAAGGTGATCGAGCGCGAGCCCGAGGCGGTCTTGCGGGCGTTGTCCTGACCGGCCGGGCCTAGCCGGCTCGAAGCGGCACCTGCGTGCCGCGATCCTGCCGCCCTTGTCCGGCAGAAGCCGATCCGGCGAGCCGCAACGGGATCGCGAGGCACGTCCCCGTCTCCGCGGCGAGGGGGGACGGCAGCCGTCGAGAAGCGGCTGGGCTGGCGATGGTTCCCACCCTCCGAGTCGGGTCCGAGATTCATGAGGAGCGCTCACGCCGGAAGATGCTCGAGCGACGCGTGGGCGAGCGCGGGGACCTTGCTCCTGCCCTGCGAGCTCCTGGGACGGGTCGGCTCCGCGAAGGTGGGCGCTCGTTCCCCGACCTCCGGAACGGCGGTGAGGTGCAGCAGATCCTTCGCCTCTTCCCCCGAGGCCGATGCCGCTTCCCCGACCGGCTGCTCGAGCTGGAAGCGGGCTGCCTCCTGCCGCAGCCGGGTGGCCTGGCGCGCCAGCGCCTCGGCGTGATGTCGCTCCTCGTTCGCGGCAGCGGTCTACTGCTCGATCGAGCCGACGAGCGCGACCAGCTTCCGGCACAGGAAGATGGCGGCTCCAGCCTCGACCGCGAGAATGACGGCATGCAGGACGATGCGGCCGAGATGGGACCCGCCGTGGAAGACATAGTGAGGCGCTGTCAGGCCGAGAACGAGGTGATGGCCCGCGACGACCGTGGCTGCCGTCACGATGGCGCGCCAGTCGCACAGGCCGATGAGCAGCGCCAGGACGGCGAGTTCCGCCAGCAGGACGGCGATGCCGGCCATCGCGCCGACGCTCAAGGTGAGGTGCAGCCACGGCGAGGTGCGACGCTGCTGCAGCGTGGCGACGAGGGCGATCGCGACGTCGATGATGGTACCGAGCAGGGTCGTTTCCGCATGCTGCGTCCATCCGACCAGAGCCGCGAGCGCGGCATGGAACCAGAGGAGGGCGACGAGGAGACAGGAGTGACCCGAGCGGATGGCGTGGAGGCTGATCATGGCCGAGAGCATTGCCGGTTGGTTCGAGTGGCCGGGGAAAGCCGTCCTTGGGCCCTGCCGGCGAGGAGAGCATCTCGACAGACTTATTATCTTTTTAGTTGAGATCGCTTTGCATGGACGGACTCCAACCGACAAAGTGTCGCAAGCCCGAGAATCACAGCCCGAGAGGCATCGACTGCTCTCGATCCAGTCGACGGGGAGAGCCGCTTTCTATCCTATAAGTTGACACAGGAAGAGAGATATGCGCCATTCGAGCCGTAGCCACACTGTCTCATGGTCGTCGCCATGCCCGATCTATCGCCGGAAGAAAGACTGGCCTGGCTGCAGCTCGCCCGCTGCGAGGGGGTCGGGCCGATCGGGTTCGCGGCACTGCTCGAGCGCCACGGCTCGGCGAAAGCGGTGCTCGCGGCGCTGCGGCAGCGGACCGGGACGGACGGGCGGCCGCCGCGCTTTCCGACGCAGGATGCGCTCGCGGCCGAGCTCGCGGCGCTGAAAGGGCTCGGCGGGCGGATGCTGGCGCAGCCGGAGGAGGATTATCCGGCGCTGCTCCGCGTTCTGCCGGACGCGCCGCCCGTGCTCGCCGTGCGCGGCGATGCCGGCCTCCTGCAGCGGCCGGCGGTGGCGATCGTGGGTGCACGCAATGCCAGCGGCAACGGCCGGCTCTTCGCGCGGGCGCTGGCGCGGGAGCTGGCAGAAGCGGGGCTGGTCGTGGTCTCCGGACTCGCGCGCGGGATCGACACGGCGGCACACGAAGGCGCGCTGCAGGCGGGCGGGGCGACGGTGGCGGTGATCGCGGCCGGGGTGGACGTGGCCTACCCGCCCGAGAACGAGGCGCTCATGGCGCGGATCGCGGCGGAAGCCGCCATCGTGAGCGAGCGGCCGCTCGGGGCGCAGGCACGGGCCAAGGACTTCCCGCGCCGGAACCGGGTGATCGCGGGGCTCACGTTCGGCATCGTCGTGGTCGAGGCGGCGCCGCAATCGGGCTCCCTGATCACGGCGAGGCTCGCTGCCGATTACGGACGCGAGGTGATGGCGGTGCCGGGCAGCCCGTTCGACCCGCGTCACAAGGGCACCAACCAGCTCCTGCGGGAGGGGGCGCACCTCGTCGAGAGCGCCGCCGACGTCCTGGCGGTGCTGCAGCCGCTCGTGGATCGCGAGCCGCCGATGCCGCGGCAGCAGCGCCGGGCGCGCTGCCCCGCCACGGCGGAACGGCCGAAGGCGGCATCCGAGCATCCGAGGACGAACCCGCCCGAAGCGCCGGATTCGCTCGCCGCGCGCGTGGCGCAAGCACTCGGGGCCGAGCCGCTCGCGGTTGACGAACTGATCCGCGAATGCGATGCACCGGCTCCGGACGTTCAGGCCGCCCTTCTGGAGCTCGAGCTGCTGGGGCGCATCGATCGTCATCCCGGCAACCGGGTCTCGCTGCGCGCCGGTTGACCGGGCCGCGCAAGGGAGCATCTAGAGGCCAGCGGGCGAACCTCGACCGGCGGGCCCGCACTTCGGAAATCGCGTGACCTATGGACGTCGTCGTCGTCGAATCGCCTGCCAAGGCCAAGACCATCGAGAAGTATCTGGGCGGAAACTACAAGGTCCTCGCGAGCTATGGTCACGTCCGCGACCTGCTCGACGAGGACGGTGCGGTCGAGCCCGAGAAGGACTTCGAGATGCACTGGCGTGTCCTCCAGCAGAAGAAGGACGCGCTGGAGCGGATCACCCAGGCGGTGAAGGCCGCCGATCGCCTGATCCTCGCGACCGACCCCGACCGCGAGGGCGAGGCGATCTCCTGGCATCTGCTCGAGGTCCTGGGCCAGAAGAAGGCTTTGAAGAACGTCAACGTGCAGCGCGCCGTGTTCTATGAGGTGACGAAGCCCGCCGTCACCGAGGCGGTGCAGCATGCACGCTCCCTGGACGAGCACCTGATCGACGCCTACCGCGCGCGCCGGGCGCTGGACTATCTCGTCGGCTTCAAGCTCTCGCCCGTGCTCTGGCGCAAGCTGCCGAAGTCGGGCTCCTCGGCCGGCCGGGTGCAGTCGGTGGCGCTCAGGCTGATCTGCGAGCGCGAGGCCGAGATCCAGGCCTTCGAGCCGATCGAGTACTGGACGGTGGAGGCGCTGCTCGAGAATCCCGAGGGCAAGCCCTTCAAGGCAAGGCTCACCCAGCTCGACGGCAAGCGGCTCGACAAGTTCGCGCTTCGCGACGAGGCGGCGGCGCGCCGCGCCGTGCGCGAGGTCGAGGCGCGCGATCTCTTGGTCGACCATGTCGAGAAGAAGCAGGTGAGCCGCAACCCGGCACCGCCCTTCAGCACCTCGACCCTGCAGCAGGAAGCCTCGCGCAAATTGGGCTTCTCGGCCGATCGCACCATGAAGACCGCACAGCGCCTGTTCGAGGGCGTCGACATCGGCGGCGAGACCGTGGGCCTGATCACCTACATGCGCACGGACAGCGTCCAGCTCTCGAGCGAGGCCTTGAGCGCCTGCCGCCGGCTGATCGGGCAGCGCTTCGGCGAGGACTATCTCCCGGAGAAGCCGCGGCAGTACAAGACCAAGACCAAGAACGCGCAGGAAGCCCACGAGGCGATCCGGCCGACCGACCTGTTCCGCATGCCCTCCGAGCTGCGCGGCCATCTCGGCGAGGACGAGCGCCGGCTCTACGAGCTGATCTGGAAGCGCACCGTGGCGAGCCAGATGGCGGCAGCATTGCTCGACCGGGTCACGGTCGACATCGGCTCGGCCGACGGGGTGGTGGGCCTGCGCGCGACCGGGCAGACGGTGGCGTTCGACGGCTTCCTCAAGCTCTACCAGGAGGGCCGGGACGATCCTTCCGGCGAGGAGGACGAGGAGGGCGCCATCCTGCCGCCGCTCGCCGTGGGCGATCCCACGCGGAAACGGGCGGTGACGCCGCTCCAGCACTTCACCGAGCCGCCGCCGCGCTTCACCGAGGCGAGCCTGGTCAAGAAGCTGGAGGAGCTCGGCATCGGCCGGCCCAGCACCTATGCCAGCATCATCTCGGTGCTCCAGAACCGCTCCTACGTCCGGCTCGAGCAGAAGCGCTTCGTGCCCGAGGACAAGGGCTGGCTCGTCAATGCCTTCCTGGTCGAGAAGTTCGGCCACTGGGTCGAGTACGGCTTCACCGCCCAGCTCGAGGACCAGCTCGACGACGTGGCGGCGGGTGCTTTGTTCTGGAAAGAGGTGCTGCGGCAGTTCTGGGAGCCGTTCAAGGCGCGGCTCGACGAGGTGAGCGAGCAGCGCCAGCGCGAGATCATCGATGCGCTCGACCATGCGCTGGGCCCGCTCCTCTTTCCGGGCAACGGCGAGAGCGATCCCAGGGAATGCCCGCGCTGCCACGAGGGGCGGCTGGGCCTCAAGCTCAGCGGCTTCGGGCCGTTCATCGGCTGCTCGCGCTACCCCGACTGCAACTACACCCGGCCGTTCACGGTGGGCAGCGACGGCGAGACCAGGATCGAGGCCGAGAGCGGCGACCGGCTGCTCGGCACCGAGCCCGCCTCGGGCGAGGAGGTCTGGCTGAAGATCGGCCGCTTCGGGCCCTACGTGCAGCAGGGTGCGGGCAAGAAGGCGAAGCGCAGCTCGCTGCCGGCCGGGGTAACGCCGGAGCAGGTGGACTTCGACCTCGCGCTGAAGCTGCTCTCGCTGCCACGCGAGGTCGGCAGGGACCCCGAGACGAAGGAGCCGATCCTGGCCGGCATCAACCGGTTCGGACCTTACGTCCAGCGGGGCAAGACCTATGTCCGGCTCGAGCCCGACGACGACGTGTTCACGATCGGCATGAACCGGGCGCTGGCGCTTCTGGCCGAGCCGCCCAAGGGCAGGCGCGCCGCGGCTGCTGCCGGACCTTTGCGCGAGCTCGGGCCGCATCCCGAGGACAACGAGCCGATCACGGTCCATGCCGGCCGGTTCGGACCTTACGTCAAGCACGGCAAGCTCAACGCCAGCCTGGCCAAGGGCATGACGCCCGAAACGCTCACGATCGAGCAGGCGATCCAGCTCCTCGCCCAGCGTGCCGAGAAGGTGGCGCAAGGCGGCGGGCGGCCGCCGCGCGTCAGGAAGATCTCGACGGCGAAAAAGAAGCCGGCGGCCGAGGCCAAGGCCGCGCCTACGCCGCGTAAGGCCAGCGCCGCAGGTGCCAGGCGGACGGCCGAGAAGCCGGCATCGCGGACGGCGGCCAAGGCCGAAGCGCCCGCCCCTCCTGCCCGCAAACGGTCCTGAGAGCCGCCCTCTTGGCCGTCCGCCGCCGGAGCGCCCTGCCGCCCCCGACCCGCGAGGAGGTCGTGCGCTTCCTCGAGCGGCACGGCGAGGGTCTCGGCCGCAACGAGATCCTGAAGGCACTCGCGCGCGAGCGCGGCGACCGGGCGATCGTCAAGGACATCCTGCGCGAGCTTGCGGCCGAAGGCCTGTTCGGCCGGCGCCGGCGCAAGGCGGCAGCGGGGACGGAAGAGGAGGCGGACAGGCCGCGCACGGCGGTGGTCGACGTCGCCGGCATCGACCACAACGGCGACCTCCTGCTCGAGCATCCGGAGCTGCCGCATCTGCGGATCGTGCTGCCGGCCGAGCGCCTGCGCGACATGGCGCCCGGTGTCGGCGACCGGCTGCTCGCCCGGCTCGTGCCCTCGGGTGAGGGCGAGCTGGAGGCACGACCGCTCCGGCTCCTGCCGCACCGGCCCACGAGCGTCACGGGCGTGGTCGAGGCGGCGCACGACGGCTATCGCATCCGCTCGGCGGACCGCCGGGCACGGGCCGAGTTCATGGTGGCGGCGAGTGAACTCGGCGGGGCCGACGTGGGCGATCTGGTCGTCGCCGAGATAGTGCCCAGCCGGCGGCTGGGCCTGGCACGCGCCCGGGTGAAGGAGCGGATCGGTCGGCCCGACGATCCGCGCGTCCTGAGTCTGATGACGGCGGTGGCCATGGGTCTGCCGATGACCTTTCCACCCGAGGCCGCAGCGCTGGCGGCGGCCGCCCGGCCGGTGGCGCTCGGCCGGCGCGAGGATCTGCGGCACGTCGATCTCGTCACGATCGACGGCGAGGACGCGCGCGACTTCGACGATGCGGTCTGGGCGGCACCCGACCCCAGCCCCGGGAATCCGGGTGGGCACACGCTCCTCGTCGCCATCGCGGACGTCGCGCATTATGTCCGGCCGAACGACGCGCTCGACCGCGAGGCCAGGAACCGCGGCAACTCGGTCTATTTCCCCGACCGCGTCATCCCGATGCTCCCCGAGGCGCTCTCGAACGATCTCTGCTCGCTGCGGCCGAACGAGGATCGGGCCTGCCTCGCGGTCTGGATCACGATCGACCGAAGGGGCGAGATCAAAAGCTGGCGGTTCTGCCGCGGGCTGATGCGCAGCCGCGCACGGCTCACCTACCGGCAGGTCCAGGCCGCCCGCGACGGCAACCCCGATGCGGTGACGGAGCCGCTGCTCGAGCCGGTGATCGGGCCGCTCTATGCGGCCTTCGAGCGGCTTCTGGAGGCACGGCACCGGCGCGGCACGATCGAGCTGGAGCTTCCCGAGCGGAAGATCGTGTTCGACGAGACGGGCCGCATCCATGGGGTGGAGGCACGCGAGCGCCTGGCCAGCCACATGCTGATCGAGGAGTTCATGATCGCGGCCAACGTGGCGGCGGCGCGCGAACTCGCCGAGCACGACCGGCCCTGCCTCTACCGCGTCCACGACAAGCCCGATCCCGTGAAGCTCGAAGCGCTCGCCCAGTTCCTCGAGCATCTGGGCATGCCCTGGAGCCGCACCGCGAAGCAGCCGGGCGACTTCACGCGCCTTTTGCGCAACCTCGCCGAGCACGAGCTGCGCGAGATGGTCTCGGCCTTCGTGCTCAGGAGCCAGGCACAGGCGGTCTACAGCCCGAGGAACATCGGTCATTTCGGCCTGCACCTGAAGCGCTACGCCCATTTCACCTCGCCGATCCGCCGCTACAGCGACCTCGTCGTTCACCGCGCCCTCATCCGGCACCTGGGGCTCGGCCCCGACGGGCTCCATCCTGCGATCGACGAAGCGCAGCTCGCGAGCTTGGGCGATCATCTCTCGCGCATGGAGCGCCGGGCGATGGAGGCCGAGCGGCGTGCGTTCGAGCGGCTGGTGGCGCAGTTCCTGGTCGAGCGGGTGGGGGCCGTGTTCCACGCCCAGGTCACCAGCGTGGTCTATTTCGGCCTGTTCGTGACGCTCGACGAGATCGGGGCCGAGGGCCTGGTTCCGGTCTCCACGCTGGGCGACGAGGCGTTCCTTCTGGACGAGCGGCACCAGGCCCTGGTCGGCCAGCGCACCGGCGAGAGCTTCGCGCTGGGCGATCGGGTCAAGGTGGAGCTGGTCGAGGCCGATCCGGTGCAGGGCACGCTCCTTTTCCGCCTCGAGGAGCACGAGCCCGGCCGGGGAGCGCAGCTCGCCAGCACCGCCTGGCGCAAGGCCGGGCCGCCCCGAAAAGGCAGCCTCCGGCGGATCGGCCGGTCGGCCAGGCCGCGGCGCCGACACTGAGCCGAGCCATGCCTCTCGTTCCGGCCGCATGGCGCGACCTCGCGCTCGTCATGGCGACGGCGACCCTCGTCGGCATGACGTTCTCGCTCGCCGTCCCGCTGCTCTCGCTCGTGCTCGAGCGGGAAGGGGTCGATCCGTTCGCGATCGGACTCAACACGGCGGCGGGCGGGCTCGGCATCTTCGTCGTGGCACCCTTCGTCGACCGGCTGGTGCGAAGGCTCGGCCCGGTGCGGTGCATACGCTCGGCCCTCGTCGTCACGGCCGGCTGCATGCTCGTCTTCCCCTTATGGGTCGAGCCCGTCTTCTGGGCACCGGTCCGGCTCGTCTTCGGCTGCGCCGGCGCGCTCCTGTTCGTGCTGAGCGAGGCTTCGGTGAACACGCTCGCCCCCAAGGGCTTACGCGGCCGCGTGCTCGGGCTCTACGCCACGCTCTTCAGCCTGGGCTTCGCCGCCGGACCACTCCTGCTGATGCTGGCGGGCAGCGAAGGCGTCCTGCCGTTCGCGCTGGCGAGCGCCCTCTTCCTGCTGGGTCTCGTTCCGGCTGCGTGCTTGCGCGCCGTCGAAGGTCGGATGCTGCCCGAAGGCCACGGCCGGCTCCGACTCCTCGACACCTGGCGCATCGCCCCCGTCGCCATGGCCGGCGTGTTCGTCTACGCGCTCCTCGAGAGCGCCCATTTCGCGCTGCTCCCGGTCTATGCCCTCGATCTCGGCACGGGCGAGCGGACGGCCGCCGCCCTCGTCGCCGTCTGGCTCTCCGGCAACATCCTCTTCCAGTACCCGGTGGGCTGGCTCGCCGACCGCTGGCAGCGGCAACGGGTCATGCTGGTCTGTGCAAGCCTCGCCGTGGCCGGGCTCCTGCTGGTGCCGCGGGCGGCAGGACACGTCTTCCTGCTCTGGCCGCTCCTCGTGCTCCTCGGCGGGGCGATGGGTGCGCTCTACACGCTCCCGCTGGTGCTGGTGGGCGAGCGCTTCCGCGGTGCCGATCTCACCAAGGCCAACACCGCCTTCGTGATGACCTTCCAGCTCGGCGCCATCGCCGGGCCGCCCTTCACGGGTGCGGTCATGGACACGGCCGGGAGCGCGAGCTTTCCGCTGGCACTGGTCCCACCTCTTCTGGTACTTCTCGCCGTGCTGCTCGTGGCCGGCCATGCCCGTGCCCCGGCATCGCAAGCCGATCCTTGACAGGCGGGCACGGCTCCGTATGGTGCGCCGCCAGCCTATTGCCGATTTCGAGGACTGCCGCCCATGGCGAAGCCCGCTACCGTGTTGATCAAGCTCGTCAGCTCGGCGGGGACCGGATACTTCTACACCACGAAGAAGAATCCCCGCAAAACCACCGAGAAGCTCACCTTGCGCAAGTACGACCCGAAGGCGCGCAAGCACGTCGAGTTCAAGGAAGCCAAGATCAAGTAGGCTCCGGGCCGGCGCGTCCGCGCCGCCCGCCGTCTCGCACGACGAAGGCCCGTGCCCCGGCGCGGGCTTTGTCGTTTCCCGACGCCCGATCGCGAAGCCGTGGATGATCGTTTCTATCTGTGGTAGATAAACCGGTCGTCGGCTGAGCGCGAGAATGACCGCATGCGCAACAGGTGGCGGATCGTCGGCCCGACGGCGGTCGGGTGCTCGCTTCTTCTGTCCGCCTTGCTTTCAGCATCGCCCGCTCGCGCTGAGGGAGGCGAACTTCCCATCCCGGCCTGGGACCGGCTGCCGTTCGCCATCCGCGACGGCCGGATCGCCACGGTCAGCGTGCACACCATCCCCTTCGCACCCGGCAGCCGGGAGCTGACCGCACCGGTCGAGGCGGCACTGCAGCGGTTCGTCGAGACGATCGCCACCGACTGCTTCCTCACGGCGCAGGCGATCGGTCATGTACGCCCCGAGACCGAAGCCGGGGGCGATGCGGTCGGGGCACAAGGGCTAGCCCAGGCGAGAAGCGAGCTCGTGAAGAAGCGCCTGGGCCGGGCGGGCCTTCCCGCCGACGCCGTGGCAGCGCTCTCGGACTACCGCTTCACGGTGCACGAGGCCGGGGTCACGCTCTGGATCTTCCGCCTGATCGAAGGCGAGGAATGCGGCGGGGTGGCTCTGGCACGGGCCGTGGATCCGCCAGCACCCCGTCCCGTGAAGCCGAAGGCGGCCGCGTCGCGCACCTTCCATCCCGCCACAGCGGCTCCCACACCGGCCCCCCCGGCGCCCCTCCCGCCGCCTGCCGCCGGTGCGCCCGTGGCCGGTGCCGAGATCCTGTTCGAGCCCAAGAACAGCCATCTTCCCGCAGGCGCCGAGGCGACGCTGAAGCGGTTCGTGAGCGGCCTCGGGAAGGGGCAGGGCTACCAGTTCGAGCTCGCGGCGACGGTGGACGAGCCCGCACCCGACGACGCCGATCCGGACGTCGCTCGTCGCTTCCAGCGCTGGCTCGCCGGGCGGCGGCTCGCGCGGATCACCGAATGGCTGCAGCGGAACGCCCCTTTCCGCGACGTGCGGGTGCGCGGTACGCTCGTCGAGGGCGCTCCTCCCGGCCGCGTCGCCGTCCGGGCGCATCTTCTTCTGCCGGCGCAGAGCGTGACCGGGGAGCCCGGAGCACCCATGAGCCCACGCGAGCAAGATGGCTCGGGGAAGAAGGATGGCGATCGCGATCGGGGTTGATCTCGGCGGCACCAAGATCGAGGCGGTGGCCTTGGACGAGGACGGACGGGAACTCCTGCGTCGCCGCCGGCCCACCCCGCCACCGCGCCGCGATGCCGTCCCGGACGCGATCGCCGGCCTCGTCCGCGAGGTCGAAGTCGAGCTCGGGCAGCGCTGCACGGTGGGTGTGGCCCATCCGGGCGCGATCTCGCCCGTGACGGGTCTCCTCAAGAACTGCAACATCACGGCCCTCAACGGCCGCCCGTTCGACCGGGAGCTCGCGGAGACGCTCGGCCGGCCGGTGGCGCTCGCCAACGACGCCAACTGCCTGGCGCTCTCGGAGGCCAGGGACGGAGCCGGCGCGGGTGCCGCCGTGGTCTTCGCCGCCATTCTCGGCACCGGTGTCGGCGGAGGCATCGTCGTCCACGGGCGCGTGCTCGGGGGCGCCAACGGCATCGCCGGCGAGTGGGGTCACAACCCCCTGCCGCAGCCGCTCGCAGACGAACGGCCGGGACCGGCCTGCTACTGCGGCCGGCACGGCTGCCTCGAGAACTGGCTTTCGGGCTACGGGCTCGCCATGGACCATCGCCGCCGCTTCGGCGAGAACCTCACCGCACCGGAGCTGATCGACCGTGCCAAGGCGGGCGACCATGCGGCGCTCACCACCTTGCGTCACTACGAGGACCGGCTGGCGCGAGCGCTCGCCGGTGTGATCAACATCCTCGATCCCGATGTGATCGTCCTGGGCGGTGGCCTCTCGAACGTGAGGCGGCTCTACGCCAACGTCGCCGTCCGCTGGCAGCGCTACGTCTTCTCCGACCAGGTGCGGACGAAGCTTCTGCCGCCGCTCCACGGCGACAGCTCGGGGGCGAGAGGTGCCGCCTGGCTCGGCCGCGAGCTCGCTGGCGCGAGCTGAGCCCGTGCTTCGTGGCGATCACTTGCAGACCGGCGGATCGAACGTTTCGAGCTGCTCGAGCTCGGCTTTCAGCGTGTAGTCGCCGTAATCGAGGGTGACGTCGTAGAAGACACCGTTCTCGGCGAGCTCGAACGTCATCTCGGATTCCGGCAGCATGTCCTCCTTGGCGAGCGGGAAGTAGGCGAGGCTCACCGGCCAGCGCCGCTCCGTTCCCCCGCCCGGCCGGGTCGCGGTTTTGGACTCGCCAATCGCCGCGGTCGCGATCATGAGCGCATCCTCGCCCGAGCCGTCGAACACCTGCCGGGTCACGAACCTCTCTCCCGCGCGGGCGGCCTCGATCAGCTCCTGCACGTGCTCGGTCGGGAAGATGGTGCCGGGCGGCAGCTCGACCTCCGTGCCCTTGGGCTGGCTGTAGCGGGCCTTGCCCTTGGCGCCGGGAGCATCGAGCCTGGCGAGGCCGCGGAATTCCTCCTGCAGCTCCCTGCCGTCGAACGAGCGGACATGGAAGCGGAGCTGGGTCTTGTCGCGCGATTCCCAGCTCGAGAAGCGGACGTCGTAGGTGAAGCCCGGGCCCTCCGCCGCCTCGGCCACGAATCCCAGCCGCTGCTGGCTGAGCCAGCCGTCGCAGGCGGCGCGGAACTCGAGCACGAGCCCGCCTCTCACCTGCGACAGCTTCGTGCTGCCCTCCGATCCGCCCAGGCTCAAGCGGTAGGCGGCCCGGTGCGACAGCAGCTCGACCGCCGGTGCCGCTTCGGCTACGGATCCATGGATCGCGAGGAGGACCAGGGCGGCAGCCGCCGGTCCCGCGAGAGGGGACGAAAAACGGAAGGTGCGATCCACGAACGGTTCACTCCGGTACATGACGGGGCCGCATGGCCTGGGATAAGAGATCGGCGCGCCGGGCTCGGAGAAACAGGGGGTCGAGGGACATGGCCAAACCCAGACTGTTCGTGACACGCCTCTTGCCGGATGCGGTCGAGGAGCGCATCCGCCGCGACTACGACGCCATCCTCAACCCCGAGGACCGGCCCTACACCCCGGACGACCTCGTCCGCCTGGCCGCCGGCGTGGACGGGATTCTCACCACCAGCGCCGAGAAGTGGCCGGCCGAGATCATCGCACGGCTGCCCGAACGGGTGCGGATCATCGCCTCGTTCTCGGTCGGCTACGAGCATATCGACCTCGAGGCCTGCCGCAAACGCGGCATCGTCGCGACCAACACGCCGGACGTGCTCACCGAGGCCACGGCCGACATCGCCATGCTGTGCCTGCTCGGCGCCGCGCGCCGCGCCTGGGAGGCCGAGACCATGCTGCGGCAGCGGCGCTGGGAGCGCTGGAAGTCGACCGAGCTTTTGGGCCTCGAGCTTTCGGGCCGCGTGCTCGGCATCGTCGGCATGGGGCGGATCGGGCTCGCGACCGCAAGGCGGGCTCGGGGTTTCGGCATGGTCATCCACTACCACAACCGCCGCCGGCTGCCCGCGGACAAGGAGGAAGGTGCCGTGTACCACGCGACGCTCGAGGAGCTGTTGCCGCACTGCCACTTCCTGTCGCTCAACGCCCCGGGAGGTGCGGAGACCCATCACCTTCTCGACGCGCGGACGATCGAGCTCCTTCCGCAAGGTGCCGTCGTCGTCAACACCGCCCGCGGCACGCTGATCGACGACGAGGCGCTGATCGCCGCCTTACGATCGGGCCGCCTGTTCGCGGCCGGCCTCGACGTCTTTGCCGGCGAGCCGAACATCCATCCCGGCTATTACGATCTGCCGAACTGCTTTCTCCTGCCGCACATCGGCAGCGCCACGATCGAGACCAGGAACGCCATGGGCTTTCGCGCGCTCGACAATCTCGACGCGTTCTTCGCCGGCCGGCCGGCGCCGGATGCCTTGACCTGAGCCGGTCGAGCAGGGTGCCACTTATTAGACGGTCCAGGCCGCGTCTCCTCGCGATCGCCGCGGTGGCGGCGGTCCCGATCCTCCTGTTCGCGGCGACGCTCGCCTACCGGAGCATCGCCGCCGAGCGCGCCTCGCTCGAGGAGAAGCAGTGGCGCGCGTCGCGCGACTCGCTGGCTGTGGTCGACACGACCCTCGGCCGCGAGCTCGCGGCGCTCGAAGCGCTCGCAGCCTTCGTGGCGGAAGAAGGAGGTGCCCCCGCCGCGATCCGGAGTGGTCCGGCGGACCACCTGCGGGGACAGCACGGCTGGCGGGGAATCGCGCTGATCGAGGCGGACGCCAGTGAGGTCGTGGCCGGTGTGGGCGATCTCGGGCGGGCTCCGGGAATACTCGCCGAGCTGACGACGATCCGGCAGCCCACCGCCGCGATCCTGCCCCGCGACGTCGCGGACTCCTTGCCGCCACTGGTTCTCGCGGCACCGGTGCCGGGCAGCGGGGAGAAAGGGCGCGTGCTGGTGGCGAGCCTCGATTCCGCCGTGCTGAGCGACCTCCTGGAACGCTCGGCCGTGCCCGAGGGCTGGACGGTCGCCGCGATCGACGGCCAGTTCCGGATCGCCGGGCGCAACCGCAACCGCGAGATCTATGTCGGCACCCCGATCACGCCTTCGCTACGGGCCGAGATCGAGCGCGCGCAGGCGGGCTACTTCTTCTCGCTCAACAAGGAGGGCGATCGGGTCTACACTTTGTTCACGCGCTCGCCTGCTACCGGCTGGACCGTCGCGATCGGAGCGCCGGCGGCGGTGGTCGAGCAGCCGCTGTTCCTGCTGCGGCTCTCGCTCCTCGGAGCAGGCGGCAGCACCGTGTTGATCGCGGGCCTGCTCGCCTTCTTCCTCGTGCGCAATCACGAGCGGCGGCAGGCGGCGGAGGTGCAGCTCGCGGCGCTCACCGCCGAAGCGGCGACCGAGCGGCGCCTGTCCGAGATCGCCGCCAACCTTCCCGGCGTCATCTACCGTCGCGTCCTTCACCCCGACGGCACGGTGAGCTATCCCTTCGTGAGCGGCGGGGTCGAGCGGCTGTTCCACGATTCGGCGGAGGATCTGCGCCGGCCGCGGCCGCTGGCCGAGCTCGGCGACGTCGTTCGCTACCAGCAGAGCGCGGATGTCGGCCGAGAGATGCTGCGCTCGGCCGAGACGCTGACACCCTACGAGGTCGAGGGAACGGTCCTCACCAAGGACGGCGAGGTGCGCTGGATACGGAGCATGGCGCTCCCGCACCGGGGCGAGGACGGGTCCGTCGTCTGGGACGGCGTCATCCTCGACATCACCGCGGAAAAGGAGGCGGACGAGCAGAAGCGCGTCCTCATGGCGGAGCTCGATCATCGCGTGCGCAACACGCTGGCGCTGGTACAGGCGCTCGCTTCCGCCACGCTGCCCCAAGGTCCGGAACGCGAAACCTATTTCGGGCGGCTGAAGGCGCTGGCTCATGCCCACACCCTCCTGGCCGAGACCCGCTGGAAAGGAGCGAGCCTCGCCCGGATCGTGGCGACCGAGCTGGCGCCCTATGGTGGCCGGGCCACCGGACCGCCGCGCACCGTCATCGCCGGTCCCGATGTGATGCTGCGGCCCGAGGCGGCGCAGGCTCTGGTGCTGGTGCTGCACGAGCTCGTGACCAACGCCGCCAAGCACGGCGCCCTTTCCGCTCCGCAAGGCCGGGTCGAACTGTCGTGGACGACGGAGCCCGGCCCGAAAGGCTCCTGGCTGACGCTGGTCTGGATCGAGAGCGGTGGCCCGAAGGTCGAGCCACCCACCCGGCAGGGCTTCGGGCGGATGCTGATCGTGCACAGCATCCGGCACAGCCTCGGCGGCGAGACCACCCTCGACTTCCGTCCCGAAGGGCTGCGCTGCGCGATCCGCCTGCCGCTCGGCTGCACGGCCGAGACGTGAGGCTTCAGCGCGCCGTCCGCGTCACCCCCTTCAGGCCACGCAGCCAGGCCTGCGCTTGCGCGACCCAGCCCTCGGGCACGAGATGACCACCCGGATGCAGGCACAAGCGCAGCTCGCGGCCGCTCGTGCAGCGGTCCCAGACCGAGCAGCGCTGTCCGGACGGGCCGTCGGTCGTCCGGTCCGGAGCGCTCCCGCAGCCGTCGAGCGCACGCAAGGTCGCGAGCCCGTCCTCCACACCGACGAGCCGGATCGGATCGTCGGGCGGGGTTCCGTCGATCGGAACCACCGTATCCGCGAGCCCGTGGATCTGGAGCAGGTCGACGGGTCCGGTCGGGCAGCTTGCGGGCAGAGGCTCGCGGAACGTGCCGGCGATCACGACGAAGCCGGCATAGCCCCCGCCGCGCCGGCAGGCGAGCTCGAGGGTGAGGATGCCGCCGGCCGAGAAGCCGCTCGCGAGCAGCCGGCCGGGATCGGCATGGAAGCGGTGGACGAGATCGGCACGCAGCGCATCGCTGAAAGCGATCTCGTCGCGGCCGCGCGGTGTCGGCCGGTCGCGGCCCCAGCCCGGCCCGAGCGAATCGGGCAGGACCAGAAGCACGCCGGCCATGGCGAAAGGCCTCGTGAAATCCGGATCCTGTGCCAGCTCCAGCGCCTTCATCCCGTAGCCGTGGAAGAAGATCATGGTCGGCAACGGCGTGTCGCCGTTCCAGCCGGGCGGCGGCAGAGCATAGTAGCCGCCACCCGGAATCGCGCACGGATCGAGGCCGGGGCAGGCAACGGCCGACCAGGGAGCCCCGAGCGTGCCGCCCAGCACGAGAGCAGTCGCGGCCGACCGGAATCGGAAATCGCCTCTCGCCTGTCCTGACATCGATTCCACCTTGCCGAGAGGGCACCTGCCCCGTAGCACGGAAACGGGATCACCCGCATGCCCGCGGTGATCACGATCGGTGGCGCCGGCCGGCATCGCCAGCCGATGGCGGCTATGCTCCAGGCCCTGCGCCCGCTCCTGCCTCCATTCCCCAGCAAGAAAGGCCGCCGCATGCCGCACGACGCGCCCCTCATCACCACGCTGGCCGGAGGCATCGTGCTGGCTTTTCTCTTGGGTGCTCTGGCCAATCGCCTGCGGATCTCGCCGATCGCGGGCTATCTCCTGGCCGGCATCGCGGTCGGCCCGTTCACGCCGGGCTTCGTCGCCGACACCGAGCTGGCGCCGCAGCTCGCCGAGGTCGGCGTCATCCTGCTCATGTTCGGCGTCGGGCTGCATTTCTCGCTCGAGGATCTCCTTTCGGTGAAGGGAATCGCGATTCCGGGCGCCGTCGTGCAGATCGCGGCCGCGACGGCACTGGGCGTCGGTCTGGCCGAGCTCATGGGCTGGTCGCTCGGTGCGGGCCTCGTGTTCGGCCTGTGCCTTTCGGTCGCGAGCACGGTCGTGCTGCTCCGCGCGCTCGAGGAGCGCGGGCTGGTCGAGACCCGGCGCGGCCGCATCGCCGTGGGCTGGCTGATCGTCGAGGATCTCGCCATGGTGGTGGCGCTCGTAATTCTACCGGCGCTGGCGGGCTCGCTCGACGGCGGTGGCCCTGGAACGTTGGCGGAGCGTCTGGCCGACCCCGGCCTCTGGCTCGCTCTGGCGCTGACGCTCGGCAAGGTGGCGCTGTTCGTCGCCATCATGCTCGTGGTCGGCCGGCGAGCGATCCCGTGGCTTCTGGCCCGCATCGTCCTGACCGGCTCGCGCGAGCTGTTCACGCTGGCGATCCTCGCGGTGGCGCTGGGGGTGGCGTTCGCCGCCGCCGAGCTGTTCGGCGCCTCGTTCGCGCTCGGCGCCTTCTTCGCCGGCATGGTCTTGAGCAGCTCCGATCTCAGTCACGATGCGGCCGAAGAGATCCTGCCGCTGCGCGACGCGTTCGCCGTCCTGTTCTTCGTCTCGGTCGGGATGCTGTTCGATCCGCTGGTGCTGGTGCAGCAGCCTCTGCCGGTGCTGGCGGTGGTGCTCACGATCGTGGTCGGCAAGTCGCTGGCCGCACTCCTGATCGTGCTGGCCTTCGGCCACTCCTTGCGCACGGCGCTCACCGTCTCGGTGAGCCTGGCTCAGGTGGGCGAGTTCTCCTTCATTCTGGCTGGTCTGGGCATGAGCCTCGGTCTCCTGCCCAAGGAGGGCCAGGATCTGATCCTGGCCGGCGCCATCGTCTCGATCCTGCTCAACCCGGTGCTGTTCGGGCTCCTGGGCCGGCTCGAGCCCTGGCTCGAGGCGCGCTCGCTCCGCGCCGCCATGGAGGCGGAGCCGGTCGCCACCCCGGTGGCGCTCGACCTCGCGGGCCATGTGATCGTCGTCGGCTACGGTCGGGTGGGAAGGCGTGCGGCGCAGGCCCTGGCTGCGCGCGGCCTGCCGTTCGTGGTCGTGGAACGCCGGGCAGAACTTTTAGGCGGCGCGCCGGAGCGACCGGGCGGACGGGCGATCGTCGGCGGTGCGGAGCGGCCGGAAACCCTTTCCGCTGCCGGCATCCGGCAGGCGCACGCGATCCTGGTGGCGATCCCGAACGGCTACGAGGCCGGCCGCATCGTGACGCTGGCTCGCGAGCTCAACCCGGCCATCGCGGTGATCGCCCGCGCCCACTCCGACGCGGAAGCGGAGCACTTGCGCGAGCAGGGCGCCCAGACCGTGCTCCTGGCCGAGCACGAGCTGGCGGATCGCATGGTGACGCTCGCCGCCGGCGACCGCGTGGAAGGGGCGGATCGGCAGACCGTGGCGGCGGCATAGCGCGGAATCGTAGCTTTACGGTTCATGCACCGGAATCGTGGAACCCAGCCTCCTTGCCCGGCGGATCAAGCCGGCATCGAACGGCGCGAAGCTCTCGGCAGGCGCAGCCGAGGCCAGATGCAGCGAATCGGCGAAGTCGAGGCCCTGTTTGTACCAGGCGAGCGCTCGGGTCACCGTGCCGGCCTCGTCGACGGGCAGGCAGGGCAGACCCAGCGTCGCTCGCGGATCTCCTTGGGGACGATCAACTGCCCCGTGGCGGAAAGGCGGGTTCCGGCCATGACGTGCCCCCGGTAAGATACCAGCCGTCAGGATCATCGCCATGCCTCGCAGGAAGGGCGGGCAGCGGCTCAGCGACCACGCCTGGCCTCCACCACCGTGCGGGCGAGCCGTTCGGCGGCGGCGCGCGGCTCGTCCGCGGCGCAGATCGCCGAGACGACCGCGATTCCGTCCGCACCGGCGCGGACGACCTCGGCGGCATTGCCTTCCGCGATGCCGCCGATGGCGACGATGGGGAGCGTCGTGGCAGCGCGGGCGGCGGCAAGGCCCGCGAGACCCATCGCAGGGGCAGCGTCCTCCTTGGTGGCGGTCGCGAAGATCGGGCCGACGCCGAGATAGTCGACCAGGGCGGGATCGACACTGCCGAGCTGGACCGGGTCGGTGATACTGAGGCCCAGGATGGCGCGCTCGCCGAGCCGGGCCCGCGCCTCGGCCGGCGGCGCGTCGGACTGGCCGACATGGATGCCGTCGGCGCCGCAGGCGAGCGCCACGTCGAGCCGGTTGTTGACGATGAGAGGCACGTCCGCAGGTGCCAGCAGCGCCTTGAGGCGGCGGCCGATCGCGACCAGCTCGGCCGCGGGCGTGACGTCGTCGCGAAGCTGAACCAGCGTGACGCCACCCGCGACCGCGTCTGCGACCACGCGCTCGATGCCGAGCCGGGCGCACATCGCCCGGTCGGTGACGAGATAGAGATCGAGGGCGAAGCGGCGTCTCATGCGATCCGCGCCAGCCGTGCCGCGGTGGGACCGTCGAGCGAGCCCAACGCATCGAGGAGAGCCGCAACGAAACTGCCGCAGCCCTGGGCGATCTCGGCCGCGCGCTCGGCGGCAATGCCATAGGCCGCGATCGCGCCGGCGGTGGCCTCGAGCGGGTCAGGGAGCACGGCGGCCCAGGCCCCGATCAGAGCGGTGAGCGCGCAGCCCGAGGCGGTGGTGCGGGTGAGCAGCGGATGGCCGTTCGCGATCCGAAACGTGCGGCTGCCGTCGGTGACGAGGTCGACCGCACCGGTGACGGCGACGACCGCACGGGCGCGGCTGGCGAGCGCCATCGCCGCCTCGGCGGCCGCATCGCTGCCCGCGGTGCTGTCCACCCCCTTGCCGCCGCTCGCACCCCGCTCGAGGGCCAGGATCTCGGACGCATTGCCGCGCACGATCCGGGGCCGGCCGGCGAGGAGGCGGGCCGCGATCTCGCGCCGGTAGGCGGTGGCACCCGCGCCTACGGGGTCGAGCACCCAGGGCTTCCCCGCGGTGCGAGCACCCGCGACGGCGGCTTCGGCCCCCTCCACCCAGTCGCGGGTGAGGGTACCCATGTTGACGACGAGCGCACCCGAGAGGGCCGCGAGCTCGCCCGCCTCCTCGGGGGCCGCCGACATGATCGGCGAAGCGCCGGCCGCGATCAGCACGTTGGCGGAAAGCGTCATCGCGACCAGGTTGGTGACGTTGTGGACGAGCGGGGCCTCGCGGCGCACCCGCTCGACCCCTTCGGCGACGAAGCCGGTCATGGTTGCTTCTCCGCGAGCAGGTCGACGGCGTAGCTCGCGACCGGCGGCTCGGCCTTCAGCAGTCCCTGCGCCTTCAGGAAGACGGCGAACCGCCGGTAGCGGCCGTCGTCGAGGGCGGCCGGGCTGTGGGCGAGACGAGGAAGGGTGGCGTTCCAGGCCCGGTGGTTGAGCTCGTCGTCGAGCGCCTTGTCGGTGGCCTTGAACAGGTTCCAGGCCTCGTCCGGGTGGTTCAGGGTCCAGAGCGTCGCCTGCTCGACCGCGGCGAGGAAGCGGCGCAGCTCGGGCCGGGCGAGGCCGTCTTTATGCGCGACATAGATCAGCTCGTCATAGGCCGGCACCCCTTCCTCCTCGGGATAGAAAGCGCGGCCGGGATGGCCGGCGAGGTCCATCTGGTTGAGCTCGAAATTGCGAAAGGCGCCGATCACGCCGTCGACCTGGCCCGCGATCACCGAGGGCGAGAGCGAGAAGTTGACGTTGACGAGCTCGACGTCGTCGAGCTTCAGGCCATGTCTGGCGAGCATGGCGCCCAGGAGCGCATCCTCGAAGCCGCCGACGGAGAAGCCGACCTTCCGCCCCTTCAGATCCTCGATCCGCTTTACCGGACCGTCCTTCAGGACGACGAGGCTGTTGAGCGGGGTGGCGACGAGCGTGCCGATCCGGACCAGCGGCAGGCCCTCCTGCACCTGAAGATGGAGCTGCGGCTGGTAGGAGACCGCGATGTCGGCCTGCTTCGCCGCGACGAGCTTGGGCGGGTCGTTGGGATCGGCCGGGGCGACGAGCTCGACGTCGAGCCCTTCGCCCTCGAAGAAGCCCTTCTCGCGGGCGACGACGAGCGGCGCGTGATCGGGGTTCACGAACCAGTCGAGGACGACGGTGAGCTTGTCGGCCGCCGCGGCGGGAAGAGCCGCGAGACACAAGGCGAGAGCGAATGCCAGGCGTTTCGTGATAATGGCTGATGCCATTCTCGGTCATCCCTGATGATCGTGGGCGAGGGTTTCGGGCTGCCAGCGCACGACCGCCCGAGCCCCCCGATCGACGGCGAGCCACAGGGCCAGCGCCATGACCGCGAGCACGAGCAGCGCCGCGAACATGAGGTCGACCTGCATGCGGGCGTTGGCGTGGAGCATGAGGTAGCCGAGACCGGCGGAGGAGCCGACCCACTCGCCGACCACGGCCCCGATCGGTGCCACGGCGGCGGCGACGCGCAGGCCCGAGGCGAGGGCGGGCAGCGCCGCCGGGATGCGGATGCGGGTGAGGATGGCGAAAGCGCTCGCGTCCATGACGCGGGCAAGCTCGATCCACCCCGGCTCGGTGCGGCGCAGCCCGTCGAGGAAGGCGGCCGTGACCGGGAAGAAGATGATGATGACCGCCATCGCGACCTTGGAGGCCATGCCGTAGCCGAGCCAGAGCACGAGAAGGGGGGCGAGCGCGAACACCGGCAGCGCCTGGCTCACGACCAGAAGCGGCATGAGCCAGCGCCGGGCATGACGTGAGGCGGCAATGAGCACGGCACTGGCCGCGCCGAACAGGCTGCCGAGCAGGATGCCCAACACGATCTCGCTCAGCGTCACGGCGGCATGGCGCAGAATGAGCTCGTGCTGTGCTGCAAGTGCCGTGAGCACGCGGCCGGGGCCCGGCAGGATGAAGGGCGGCAGGCCCGCCGCCCGGACCAGAAGCTCCCAGGCGAGGAGGATGCCGGCGGCGGTGACGAGCGGGCGTAAGAATCGACTCACGACGCTTCCTCCAGAAGCGCCGCAGAGCGGGTCAGCTCCCTCAGGAGCTCGGCTTCGAGCGCCAGGAGTGCCTGATCGGCGGGATCGCGCGGCGGGGGGCCCTTGGGCAGGAGCGGCCCGCGCGGCGTGGCGGGGCGGCCGCTCAGGACGTAGAGCCGGTGGCCGAGCCGCAGCGCCTCCAGGGGATTGTGGGTGACGAGGAGCACGGTGCGACCCGCGAGGAGCCCGGCCGCCAGCTCCTGCAGCCGATGGCGGGTGATGGCGTCCAGCGCCGAGAACGGCTCGTCCATGAGGACGATCGGGCGGTCCTCCATGAGCGTGCGGGCGAGTGCCGCGCGCTGGCGCATGCCGCCCGAGAGGGCCGCCGGCAGCGCCTCGGCATGGCGCTCGAGGCCCACACGGGCGAGGAGCTCTCGCGCCTGGTCGCGCAAGCGCCGCCGCTCGGCGCGCGTGGTGCCGCGCAGGCGGTAGCCCAGGATGACGTTCTCGATCACCGGCAGCCAGGGCAGGAGCAGATCCTGCTGCGCCATCAGCGCCACCCGGCCTTCGAGCCCACGGCCATCGTCGGTGACGACGAGGGCACCGGGAGCGAGGCCCGCGATCAGGCGAAGGAGGCTGGTCTTGCCGACACCCGAAGGCCCGAGCAGGCAGGTCCAAAGAGCTCCCTCGAGCCGAAAGCGCATGTTCTCGAACAGAACCGTGCCGTCGTAGACGAGCCTGCGCACACCCACGGTGAGGCCGGGCGCGGTAGGAGCGGATGCTCCCGATCCGGGCTCAGGCACCGCCACCCCGCGAGCCGAGATAGGCTTCGGCCGAGACGCGCGACCAGGACTCGATGCGCTGCCGCGCCTCCTGATAGGAGCGCTGGATCCGCCGGTCGAGGTCGCTGCCGGCGGTGAAGCCGGCCAGGATCTCCTCGCTCGCGCGCCGCGCCGCTGCCACGATATCGGCGGGCCAGCGGCGGAGCTGCACGCCGTGCTGCTCGACCAGCGTTGCGAGCGCCTGGCCGTCGCGCCAGTCGGCCTCGGCCAGCGTGTAGGCATTCTCGGCGGCGCAGGCGTTGGCGACCACCGCCTTGAGGTCGTCCGGGAGGCTCTGCCAGGCTCCGAGGCCGACCAGGCACTCGGCGGTACCATTGGGCTTCGTGAAGGTGGGCCAGTAATAGAACTTCGCGACCTGGTGGAAGCCGGCGGCGAGGTCGCTCGCCGGACCCAGGAACTCGACCCCGTCGATGGTGCCGTTCTGCAGCGCCGGGTAGATGTCGGGGACGCCCATGGCAACCGTGACCGCGCCCAAGCGCTGGAACAGCTCGCCGCCGAGCCCGGCGCTGCGGAGCTTCAGCCCTTCGAGATCGGCGAGACCTTTCAGCTCGCGCTTGAACCAGCCGCCCATCTGGAAACTCGAGTTGCCGGCCATGAACGGCTTGATGCCGAAAGACGCATAGAGCTCGTCCCAGAGCGCCTGCCCGCCGCCGTGCTCGATCCAGGCGGCGTGCTCGGCAGGGGTGAGCCCGAACGGCACGGTCGTGAAGAACGAGGCGGCCTTGACCTTGCCGGCCCAGTAGAACGAGGCCGTGTGCGCCATCTCGGCCGCACCCGAATAGACCGCATCGAACACCTGCAGCGCCGGTACGAGTTCGCCCGCGGCATAGAGCTGGACCATGAGCCGGCCACCGCTCATCCGGGCGATCCGGTCGGCCAGGCGCTGCGCGTTCATGCCGGGGCCGGGCAGATTGCGCGGCCAGGAGGTCACCATCCGCCAGCGCAAGGGCGTTTGCGCCCGCAACACCGCGGGTGCGCCGAGCGTGCCGGCGGCAGTACCGGCCGCGAGCAGCCGGCGACGGGTGGCAGCGCTCACGGGGCGATCTCCAGTTGTGGCCAGAGGGCATGGAAGTGGTGCACGGGACCGACACCGTGGCCGATGCCGAGCGTGTCGCCGGCGGCGATGGCGGCGGCGAGCCATTCCTTGGCCTCGGCCACCGCCTGCGGCAGCGGCCGGCCGCGGGCGAGAAGGGCCGCGATCGCGGCCGAGAGCGTGCAGCCCGTGCCGTGGGTGTGGCGGGTGTGGATGCGGGGCGATTCCAGCCAGTAGAGCTCGCCGCCGTGCAGGAGCAGGTCGGGGCTCTCCTCGCTGCTCGGCAGATGCCCGCCCTTGAGGAGCACGCTCTTGGGGCCGAGCCCCTGCAGGCGGGCCGCGACCGATGGCATCTGCCGCCGCTCGCCGATCGGCGGCTCGTGCAGGAGCACACCGGCCTCGGGCAGGTTCGGCGTGATCAGGCTGGCCAAGGGTAGCAGGCGCTCACGCAGGGCTGCTACGGCCTCGTCGAGCAGGAGCTTGTCGCCGCTCTTCGCCACCATTACGGGATCGAGTACGATCCAGCGCGGCTTCCAGGTCGCGAGCCCTTCGGCCACGGCGGCGATGATCTCGGGCGTGCCGAGCATCCCGATCTTGACCGCGACCACGGCGAGATCGCCGAACACCGAATCCATCTGCTGGCGAACGAAGGCGGGATCGACGGCATGGATGCCCTGCACGCCCAGCGTGTTCTGCGCGGTGAGGGCGGTGATCACCGAGCAACCGTAGACGCCGAGCGCCGAGAAGGTCTTGAGATCGGCCTGGATACCGGCGCCGCCGCCGCTATCCGAGCCGGCGATGGTGAGGGCTACCGGGGTCATGCGCTCTCCTTGCGGGCAAGGGCCTCGTCGACCACGCCGCGCAGACGCCGCGTCGCGGCCTCGACGTCGTCGGCCATGAAGATGTCGGCGATCACGGCGACGCCGTCGGTGCCGGCGGCGATCACCTCATGGGCATTCAGGTGCGTGATCCCGGCGATGCCGCAGCAGGGAAAGCGCGGCAGCCTGCCGTGCAGCCGGGCGACGAGCCGGGCGAGCCCGGCGGGTCCGATCGGCGGGTCCTCGCTCGCCTTGCTGGTGGTGACGAACACGGGCCCGATGCCGGCATAGTCGACGATGCCGGACTCGATCCGGTCGGCCTCGTCCGGATGATGGACCGTCGCACCGATGATCGCCTTGCGTCCGAGCAGGCGCCGCGCATCCTCGGGCGCCATGTCGTCCTGGCCGAGATGCACGCCCGCAGCACCCACGGCGAGCACCACGTCGACCCGATCGTTGATCAGGAGCGGCACGGCGAAGGGCTCGAGCGCCGCCCGCACGGCCCGCGCCGCCGCCACCACCTCGCGCGTCCGGGTGCGCTTGTCGCGGAGCTGGACGAGGGTGGCGCCACCCCGTGCTGCGGCCGCCGCCATCGCGGCGAGTGGCCGTTCCCGGCAGCGGGTCGGGTCGAGCACGGCGTAGACGCGAAGATCGAGCGGTGGGCTCATCGCACCCGTCCCCGTTCGAGGAGATCGCGCTCGTCCAGCCGGTAGAGCGCATCCAGAAGCTCGACCGCGAAGCTGCCGGGGCCGCGCGCGCGGGCAGCGGCGAGCTCGCCCGCGACGCCCATGACGAGGAGCGCTGCCACGGCGGCGGTCCAAGAATCGGGCTCGATGGCGAGGAAGGCGCCGGCCAGCGCCGAAGCGGCGCAGCCCACCGCCGTGACCGCGGCCATGAGCGGGCTGCCGTTCGCGATCTCGGCCGTGCGCGCCCCGTCCGTGACGAGATCCGAAGGTCCGGTCCGGGCGACGACCGTGCCGGCGGCGCAGGCGAGCGTTCGGGGATCCCCACCCTCGGCGAAGCACGCGATCTCGGCCGCGTTACCACGGACGAGGGCCGGGCGGCGCGCCAGCAGGCGGCGGGCGAACTTCCGCCGGCTCGGGCTCAGCTCGACCTTGACGGGATCGAGCAGCCAGGGCCGGCCGAGCTCTGGCGCCGCCTCGGTCGCCGCGAGGATCGCCGCCTCGCGTGCGGGATCGAGCATACCGAGATTGACGACGAGAGCGCTCGTTCCGGCGACGAAGTCGCGGACCGTCTCGGGATCGGCGCTCAGGCTGGGCTCGGCACCGACGGCGAGGAGCACGTTGGCCGAAAGCGTCAGCGCTGCGGGATTGGTGAGGCAATGGACCATGGGCCGCTCCTCGCGCACCCGTGCGAGGAGCCCGGCTGCGGCCGGGAACACGGCGGCGGGCGCCGCCGCGGCCGGTTCGGGCACAGATGGGACCGTCATGCCTCCCTCGCGCGACGAAGAGGCGAGGGATCGGTGACCAAGGCGGCATTCGGCATCTCAATTCCCTTCGCCGGTATGAGCCGGATCAGGTTCGACGGGTCGTGCCGCAGCACCTCTCAGCCCGGACGGAATGTCCGGACACCCCGATGAGATGCGACCTTATGTAGAGAGGCAGGCTGCGGCTGGCAATGGCGCGGCGCGCTCTGCCCGGGACAATCGGGTGAACGGGCCAGCGTTCGGCCGCGGATGAGACGGTCGAGGTGGTCGAGGCTTCAGCCGGCGAGCTTTCCTCGGCTCTTCGGGCCAGTGGCGGGTTCGGCCCGACGCAGGAGACGAAGCGCCGGGTACGCGATTACTGCCATGGTCTCCGGCGCGTGCCCTTTCGCCGCCTGTCGGCCGCGCCCGCCGCAGCTGCTCGCACCCGTTCAGATCTCCCTGCAATCGGCATAGTCGCGCCCGCCCGCGACCCGCAGATAGGCTCTTCCGTCACCCACGGTGAGCTGCACGTTGTCCTCACCGTAGCGGCGCTCGTCACCCTCCCGGTCCCGCAGCCGGAGCCGGTAGGTCCTGTCGCCGGCTTCGACGGTGGCGCGGTCACGATCCTCGTTGAGCGTGACGCGGAGCCTCCGGTCGTCGTTGCAGCGGTAGCTGATGGAGCGGCCTTCGTCGCTCCCGGTGAGCGAGCCGAGGCCGAACATACCGCGGCCGTGATCCGAGGACGAGCCAGCGCAGGCGGCGAGCGCCAGCGGTGCGACGAACAGGGCGAGCCGCACCACCGAGCGGTGGCAGAGCCTGTTCATGGGGAAAGCTCCCTAATCGTGGTGGCTGCGGAGCATAACCGGTCGGAGCCTGCCCGGTGCCGGACCCGTCAGCATACCAAGGAGCGCTCCGGATCGGTTTCTCCTCGCGCGAGGGACAGCCGACGCTCAGCTCGTCGGCGCCAGCCGCCGCGGCAGGAGGATGAACAGGCGCCCCTGGCTCTGCATGTGGCCGGCGAGATGCTCGGCCAGAGGCCCGGCCCCCCAGAACAGGTCGCCCCGCACGGGCCCGCGGATGGCGCCCCCGGTGTCCTGGGCCACGACGAGACGACGCAGCGGCCGGTTGCCGTCGGGATAGGGGGCGGTCGCGTCGAGCCAGAGCGGTGCTCCGAGCGGCAGGAACTTGCGGTCGACCGCGAGCGACCGGCCGGGAACGAGCGGCACGCCCTGGGCACCCAGAGGGCCGGAAGCGTGCGCGAGGTCCGGCAGCTCGCGGAAGAACACGTAGGAGCGGTTCTTCGCCATCACCTCGGGTGCCTGGTCGGGATGGGCCTCGAGCCATTCCCGGATCGCCTGCATCGACATCCGCTCCTTGGGGATCGCTTCCATCTCCAGGAGATCCTTGCCGATGGCACGATAGGGATGACCGTTCTGATCGGCGTAGCCGACCCGGACGGTCTCGCCGTCCGTGAGGCGGATCTGGCCCGAGCCCTGGATCTCGAGGAAGAAGCGCGCGATCGGATCGTCGACCCAGAGCAGTTCGAGGTCGCGGCCGGCAAGGGCACCGCTCTCGATCTTCGCCCGATCGGGATAGGGAACGAGCCTGCCCTTCTCGACCCGGCCGGCGATGCGGCGCCCGGCGAGCTCGGGATCGAAGGCACCCAGATCGACCGTGACGAGATCGGCCGGCCGCTTCAGGAGCGGGTAGCGAAAGCGCGCATCGGGCGTGCGCGAGCCCGAGAGCAGCGGCTCGTAGTAGCCCGTGAACAGGCCCTCGGGGTCACCGCGGTCCGTCACCCGGAAGGGAACGAACTCGGCCGCGAAGAACGCGCGCGCCGCTTCGGGCGTCCCGACCCGGGCGGCAGCATCCGCCGCCACACAGGCGGGCAGCCAGTCGGCGACGCTGCCGGCGAAGCCGCCGGCTCCACCGAGGCGCGTCTCCGGCGCCTGGCGCGCGAATTGGCCACAGCTCGCGCGAAAGGCCTGCAGCGCCTCGCGCGGATCGTCGTCCTCCCAGCCGGGGAGGGCCGTGAAGCTCACGGGCTCGAGCTCGAGGGCGGGCGGCCCCTTCTTCCGCTCGGTGCAGGCCACGGCGAGCGCGAGCAGCACTGCGAGCGCCACGACGAGTCGTGCGGAGAGGGGAAGCCGGCCGATCACGTCGGATCGGATCAGATCGACACGCCCGTCTCGACCAGCTGCCAGTTCGGATCGCGCGAGCGGACGTCGCGCTCGAAGGTCCAAACGTCGACGACCGTGTCGATCCGCCGCGGGTCGCCCTCGACGATCTCGCCGGCGGCATCACGGGTGACGTTGATCTGCTCGCTCGTGAACCGGACCGTGATCCTGGCTCGCGTACCCACGAGCACCGCCGCGACGATCTCGACATCGCGAGTGGCGACGAGCTCGGTCGAGAGGACGCGCCCTGCCTGCTCGCGCGCATCGATGGCACCGGCGAACTGCATGAACACTTCGTCGGCCAGGAGCGGACGCAGCGTGGCCTTGTCGCCCTTCGCGAACGCCTCGACGATCATGCCGAACGCCGCCTTGGCACCCTGCAGGAAATGCTGCGGATCGAAGCTCGGGTCGGCACGCCGAATGGCGGCGAGCTCGGCCCGGACCGTCTCGCTAGCGATGCTGCCCGGGGCCGGCTCCTCGACCGGCGAGGCGGGTGTCCGCTCCGGCAGCGGCACCACGTTGTCGGGGGCGCTCCGGCCTTCGCCGGCCCGGGCAGCCGTACGCTGGCTGATCGGATCGACCCGCGGCCGCTCGTGTCCGGTCTTGCGGCCGAGCACGCTGCGCAGACGGAACGCGATGAACGCGGCAATCATCGCGAAGAAGAGGATGTCGAGATAAGCGAAGCCGTCGGACATCACGCTGGATCACTGACCGCCGAGGGCGGAGGGTGGCGAGGAAGGCCGCCCGCGCACGACACCCGTGCGGCCCGGTGCTCGTTCACTATATAGTCCCCGTGCCGCAAAAACCAACCGGCCGGGCGGCAAGGGGGGTCGGCTCCTCTTGCGTCGCCTCCGTTCCCTTCTCTACAAGGCCCACGCACGGCCACCGCAGGGCGCACGGCGAAACCGCCGACCGCTCGCGGGCCGTGAGCAGCCGGCGCCCGATCCTGGCGGAGGGCGTCGCAGGAGATCTCGACCGCATGACTCTGCTGATCCGGCACGCGGAATCGGCGTGGAACGAGCATTTCGGCTGGAGCCGGATCGATGTCGGCCTGCCCGATCCTCCCCTCACCGCGGCCGGAATCGAGCAGGCGCGCCGGGCGGTCGAGCGGCTGCGTCACGAAGGCGTGCGCCGGTTGATCGCGAGCCCCTACCGACGCACGCTGCAGACCGCGCTCATCATCGCCGAGGCGCTCGATCTGCCGATCACCGTTGATCCTCTGGTACGGGAGCGCTGCGCCTTCTCCTGCGACCTCGGCAGCCCGCCCGCGGAGCTCGCCCGGCTCTGGCCGCAGCTCGACTTCTCCGGTCTCGACGAGGTGTGGTGGGGCGGGGTGATCGAGAGCTGGGAGAGCCTGGGTGCGCGCTGCGCCGCCTTCCGTGCCAAGATGCGTCTCCTGCCGGACCGGCACGAAGTCGCCGTGGTAAGCCATTGGGGCTTTATCCGCGGCCTCACCGGTGCGGAGCTCCACAACACCGATTTCATCCGCCTCGATCTGGCCGAGGCGGCATCCCTTACCTGAAGGAGCAGCCTCGATGACCGATCAGACCCAAGGCGGCAATGGCGGCGGCCAGGACGATGCCGCGGCGCAGCAGGGCCCGCGCCTCGCCATCCTCACCCAGTACGTAAAGGACCTCTCGTTCGAGAACCCGAGAGCACCGTTCGGCCTTCAGCCCAACCAGCCGCGGCCCGAGATCCAGATCAACGTCGATGTGCGCGCGGGCCAGATCGGAGATGAGCAGTTCGAGGTGATCCTCGATCTGCACATCGAGGCGAAGTCGGGCGAGAATGCGGTGTTCCTGATCGAGCTCGTCTATGGCGGCCTGTTCGCGCTCGCGAACATCCCCGAGGACAGCCTGCAGCCGCTGCTCTTGATCGAGTGTCCGCGCCTTCTGTTCCCGTTCGCGCGGCGCGTGGTCGCGGACTGCACCCGCGACGGCGGCTTCCCGCCGCTCATGATCGACCCGATCGACTTCGTGACGCTCTATCGCCGGCGCGTGCAGCAGGCGGGCGAAGCCCAGGCCTGAGCTTTCCCTCCGCCCCTCCCCGGGAGGGCGGGGAGGGGCATGCCGCAAGCCGTCAACGCCCGCGGGCGATGCCTTCGAGCCGCGCCAGCGTCCCGGGCACGTCCGGCACGAGCTCGCAGAGCGCGAGAACGCTGGCGTCCGCAAACGCCTCGGCGACGAAATGCTCGAGCACGACGCGGACGCGCCGCCAGAAGCCGTCGATATCGACGAGCAGGATCGGCTTGTCGTGATAGCCGAGCTGGCGCAGCGTTACGGCATCCAGGATCTCGTCCAGCGTGCCGAGGCCGCCCGGCAGCGCCACGAACGCGTCCGACTCGTCGATGAGCTGCTCCTTGCGGTCGAACATGTTGCGGGTGACGTGGAGCTCGGTGATGTCGCGCTTGCCGACCTCGCGATCGAGCAGGCGCTGGGGGATCACGCCCAGCACCGTGGCACCTGCCGCCATCGCCGAGCGCGCCACGGTTCCCATGAGCCCGACATCGCCGCCGCCATAGACGAGCCGCCAGCTCCGGCGGCCGAGCCCGGTGCCCAGGGTCTCCGCGGCCGCAGCGTAAACCGGGTTGCTGCCCGGTCGCGAGCCGCAAAAGACGCCGACGCTGAACACGGCGCCGGAGGAGCCGGCGCCGCTGCCGAAAGCGGAGGCCACGAGACGCCGCTCCCCTATGAGCGAGAAGGACGGAAGCGGCGCGTCAGGCGGCCTTGGCGTCGCCGCGCGTGAGATTGTGGAAGTCTTCCATGAGCTGCCGGGTGACGGGGCCCACCTGGTAGCTCAGATCGTCGATCGCCCGCACGGGCGTCACCTCGGCGGCGGTGCCGGTGACGAAGATCTCCTGCGCGTCACGGACCTCATCGGGCAGAATGTGCCGCTCGATCACTTCGTAGCCGCGTTTCCTCGCGAGATCGATCACCGTGCGCCGGGTGATGCCGTTGAGGAAGCAGTCGGGCTTCGGCGTATGAATTTCGCCGTTCTTCACCAGGAAGATGTTCGCACCCGTGGTCTCGGCGATGTAGCCGCGATAATCCAGCATCAAGGCATCGCCGAAGCCCTTGGCCTCGGCCGCGTGCTTGCTGATCGTGCAGATCATGTAGAGACCCGCGGCCTTGGCGTGCACCGGAGCGGTGTTGGGGGCGGGCCGGTCGTAGACCGCCTTGGTGAGACGCAGATCGCTGTAGTAGGCACCCCACTCCCAGACGGCGATCGCGACGTTGATCCTGGACTTCTGCGCCGAGACGCCCATCTGCTCCGAGCCGCGCCAGGCGAGCGGGCGGACATAGCAGTTCTTGAAGCCCATCTTCTGGATCAGCGCGTCCTTGGCGGCGTTGAGCTCCTCCACCGAGTAGGGGACCTCGAAGCCCAGGATGCGGCCGCTGTCGATCAGACGCTGGCTGTGCTCGGTGCTCTTGAACACCTTGCCGTTGTAGCAGCGCTCGCCCTCGAAGACGCAGGAGCCGTAGTGCAGGCCATGGGTGAGCACGTGGATCTTCGCCTCGCGCCACGGCACCATCTCGCCGTTCATCCAGATGAAGCCGTCACGATCGTCGAACGGAACTAGCTGCGACATGGCAAGGCCCCTGCGCGGGAAGGCGACGTTGAGGTTAAAATGCTGCAAGATTTGAGGATTGCGATCGCTATCACCGCCCCTCATATGTGTCAATCAACGGCGCCGCAGCCTGCACCTGCTGGAAAATGGCTTCACCGAACCCCCTGTTCCTGCGCGAGGAGGAGCTCGATCGCGGTCTCGAGCTGCTCTACTTCGTCGGCCATCAGCTCAATCTCGATGCCCAGGCGTTGCGCGCGCAAGGCGCCATCGACGAGATCGATCATCATACGCTCTTCCTGATCGAGCGCCAGCCCGGGATCACCCTGGCGGAGCTGAGCGCCGTCCTGGGCGTCAGCAAGCAGACCCTCTCGCGCCATCTGAAGCGTCTTGCCGAGAGCGGCCTGATCGATCAGGAAACGACCACACAGGACCGGCGCAAGCGGCCTCTGCGCCTCACCGACAAGGCGGCGGCGCTCCTGGCCGAGATCAAGGCGCTGCAGAAACGGCGCCTCAGGCTCGCCTTCAAGAGTGCCGGCGCTACCGCGGTCGAGGGCTTCCAGCGCGTGCTCCTCGATCTTCTGGGCGAGCCGCGGCGCGACCTCCTGCGGCGACTGACGGCGGGGATGAGGACGCGATGAGCACAGCGGCGGAAGAGGAAGCGCCTCACATTCTGGTGGTCGACGACGATGCGCGGCTGCGTCAGCTCCTGCACCGCTACCTCGTCCAGAACGGCTACTACGCCACCGCGGCGGCCGATGCCGTCGAGGCCAAGTCCAAGCTCAAGAACCTCGCCTTCGACCTCGTCGTGCTCGATATCATGATGCCGGGTCAGGACGGGCTCTCGCTCACCGAGGAGCTGCGGCGCGAGAGCGACGTGCCGATCCTGCTCCTGACGGCGCGAGGAACGCCCGAGGATCGGATCGCCGGCCTCGAGGCCGGGGCCGACGACTACCTGCCGAAGCCTTTCGAGCCGCGCGAACTCCTGCTCCGGATCGCGACCATCCTCAGGCGCGTGCAGGCCGCCCGCACTGACGACGTGATCCGCTTCGGCCCGTTCACCTTCAACCGGCGCACGGCCGAGCTCAAGCGCGACGAGGAGGTGATCCATCTCACCACCGGCGAGATCTCGCTGCTCCAGGCGCTCGCGGCCAAGCCCGGCCGGGCCTTGAGCCGGGCCGAGCTCGGCGAGAAAGGTGTCGTGGCCGGATCCGACCGAGCGGTCGACGTGCAGATGGCACGCCTCAGGCGCAAGATCGAAGACGACCCGCGCCAGCCGCGCTACATCCTGACCATGCGCGGCTCCGGCTACGTGCTCAGGCTCGGGAGCTGAGCGTCGTGCTGGCAGAGATCAGGCAGCTTCGCCGGCTCCTGAACCGGCTCATCGTGCCGCGCAGCCTGTTCTGGCGGTCGCTCCTGATCATCGTCGTCCCGCTTCTGATCCTCCAGATCATCCTCACCTTCGTCTTCTACAACCGCCACTGGGACACCGTGACCCGCTGGCTCGCCTTCGGTGTGGCGGGCGAGGTGGCGATGCTCGCCGAGATGATCGAGAACGCGCCCGATGCGACCGAACGTCAGGCGTTGATCGAGCATGCCAGCCGCAACACCGATCTCACCATCACGCTCGTGCCCGGCGGCCGGCTCGAGGATGCGGTGGCGGCAGCCGACATCAACCCCAATGTCGGCCACATCGACAACAAGATCCTGGAATCCTTCGCCGAACGGCTGCATTACCCGTTCGCGGTCGACCTCGAGACCGAGGATCCCGACCGAGCCACCGTCTTCGTCCAGATAGCGCCGGGGCTCCTCGAGGTGGTCGTGGCGCGAAAGCGCCTCACCAGCACCACGGCCTGGCTCCTGTTCAGCTGGATGGTCGGCGGCTCCGTGGTCTTGAGCGCCATCTCGATCTACTTCCTCCGCCTCCAGGTCCGCCCGATCCGCCAGCTCGCCAAGGCTGCGGACAGCTTCGGCAAGGGGCGCGACGTCGGCGACTTCCGCCTGCGCGGAGCGGCCGAGATCCGCCAGGCGGCGCACGCCTTCAACCTCATGCGCCACCGGATCCTGCGCCACATCAGCCAGCGCACCGAGATGCTGGCGGCGGTGAGCCACGACCTCAGGACGCCGTTGACCCGTATGAAGCTCGAGCTCGAGCTCATGGGGACGGGCGACGATCCGGTGCTGGCGGGCCTCAAGCAGGACGTCGAGGAGATGTCGAAGCTGGTCGAGGTCTATCTCGACTTCGCCCGTGGTGAGGGCCGGGAGAGCGTCGAGCCCACCGACCTCGGCCCCATCCTCGAGAGCATGCGGCAGCGGGCCGAGCGCAGCGGCGCGACCCTCGAGATCATGCTGGACCGGCCCATCGTCATGCCGCTGCGGCCGACCGCGTTCCATCGCTGCCTGAGCAATCTCGTCGACAATGCCTGCCGTTACGGGCGTTGGATCGGTATTTCGGTGCGGCAGAAGGAAGACATGGTCGAGATCGCGGTCGAGGACGACGGCCCCGGCATCCCGGAGGCCTGGCGCGAGAAGGTGCTGGAGCCCTTCGTCCGCCTCGACGAGAAGGCCGGCGAGGGCACTGGCCTCGGCCTCACCATCGCCCGCGACGTGGTGCTGGCGCACGGCGGCGATCTGAAGCTGAGCCGGTCGCGCAAGGGCGGGCTCAAGGCCATCTTACGCATGCCCGGCTGAGAATGGAGGAATCCGGCATGGAGATCACCTTGGCGGCCGCGCCGCCCGTGATCCTGGCCTCGAAGAGCGCTGCCAGGGCGCAGCTTCTGCGGGCTGCGGGCGTGCCCTTCACCCAGGCCGAGGCGCTGGTCGACGAGGCCGCGGCGCGCGAGGCGCTGCAGGCGGAGGCCGTGCCGGTCGAGGAGGCGGCCATCGCTCTTGCCGGGCTCAAGGCCGCCTTCGTCGCCCGGCAGGCCCCGGAGCCCGCGATCGTCGTCGGCGCCGACCAGCTCCTCGAGCTCGAGGGGGCGTGGCTCGAGAAGCCCAAGGACGCCGCGGCCGCGCGGGCCCAGCTCGCCGCCTTGCGCGGCAGGCGCCACCGGCTCGTGAGCGGCGTGGTGGCGTTCCGTGGCAACTCCCGCATCTGGCAGCACGTCGACGTGGCCCGGCTCTGGGTACGGAACTGCTCGGACGCGTTCCTCGACCGCTACGTCGCAGCCGCCGGTCCCGACATCCTGGCCTGTGTCGGCGCCTACCAGCTCGAAGGGCTGGGGGCGCAGCTCATGGCGCGGGTGGAGGGCGACTGGTTCACCATCCTGGGCCTGCCGCTCCTGCCGCTGCTCCAGTTCCTGCGCGACCAGGGCGTGCTCTTGCGATGATCGTGCTCGGGCTCACCGGCTCGATCGCCATGGGCAAGAGCCGGGCCGCCGCCATGTTCCGGGCCTATGGCGTGCCCGTGTTCGACGCCGATGCCGTCGTCCATGCGCTGTTCGCCCCCGGCGGCGCGGCGGTCGCTCCCGTCGCGGTCACCTTTCCGGGTGTCCTCGCCGCCGACCGGTCCATCGACCGCGGGGCGCTCGGCCGGCATGTCCTGGGCGACGCAGCGGCGCTGCGCCGGCTCGAGGCCATCGTCCACCCGCTCGTGCGCACGGCCGAGGGCCGATTCTTGCGCCGCGCCTGCCGGGCGGGAGCGCCGCTCGTGGTCCTCGACATCCCGCTCCTGTTCGAGACTCGTGGGGAAGACCGCGTCGATGCCGTGGCCGTGGTCTCGGCGAGCCCGATCCTGCAGGAGCAGCGAGCGCTGCGAAGGCCCGGCATGACACCCGCGAAGCTCGCCCAGATCCGCGCCAAGCAGCTTCCCGATCCCGAGAAGCGCAAGCGGGCTGATTTCGTGATCGCATCGGGCTATGACAGTGGCGCCCTCGCCGAGCGGATCGGCGAGGTGATCCGTGCGGCGCTGACGCTCCGGCCGAAGGCCTGGCCGGAGCGCTGGCTGCGGTACGGGAATGTCCGACTTGCGGCAAGGGCTTCTTGATGCTGCGCGAGATCGTGCTCGATACCGAGACCACCGGCCTCGACCCCGAGCAGGGCCATCGCATCGTCGAGGTGGCGGCGCTCGAGCTCGTCAACCACCTGCCTACCGGCAAGACCTTCCACAGCTACGTCAACCCCGAGCGCGACATGCCCGAGGAGGCGTTCCGGGTTCACGGCCTCAGCGCCGAGTTCCTGGCCGACTACCCGCCGTTCCGGGAGGTGATCGACCCGTTCCTCGAGTTCCTCGCCGACAGCCCGCTCGTCATCCACAACGCCACCTTCGACGTCCGCTTCCTCAATGCCGAGCTCGCGCGCCACGGCCGCGAGGTGCTGGCGCCGGGCAGGGCGATCGACACGCTTCTCATGGCGCAGCGCCGCTTCCCCGGCGCTCCCAACAACCTGGACGCGCTCTGCCGCCGCTTCGGGGTCGACAACTCGGCGCGCACGCTGCACGGGGCGCTCGTGGACTGCGCGCTTTTGGCCGAGGTCTACCTGCACCTGATCGGCGGCCGGCAGACCGCGCTCGGGCTCGACCGTCCGGGCGTGCGCAGCGCCGGCCGCGGCATCGTCCGCGAGGTGCGCCCGCCGCGGCCGCATGCGCCCTCGCCCGAGGAGCTGGCGGCACATGCCGCCTTCGTCGCCAAGCTCGAGAACCCGGTCTGGAATAGCTGAGCGGCATTTCGGCCTGCTTCGCTGCGACGCACCACCGCTTTGCGGCGGCTCCACCCACGGGCTACACACCGCGCGGCTTCATATCCATCTCACCCCGGCTAGGGCGCGGAGGCTTCCGATGCAGAAGATCAAGGTCAAGAACCCGATCGTCGAGCTCGACGGCGACGAGATGACCCGCATCATCTGGCAGATGATCAAGGACAAGCTGATCCTGCCCTACCTCGACGTGAACCTGATCTATTTCGATCTCGGCATCCAGAATCGCGACGCCACCGACGATCGGGTCACGGTCGAGGCCGCCGAGGCGATCAAGGCGCACAACGTGGGCGTGAAGTGCGCCACGATCACGCCCGACGAGGCGCGGGTGAAGGAGTTCGGTCTCAAGCAGATGTGGAAGTCGCCCAACGGCACGATCAGGAACATCCTGGGCGGCACCATCTTCCGCGAGCCCATCGTCTGCAGGAACGTGCCGCGCCTCGTGCCCGGCTGGACCCAGCCCATCGTCATCGGCCGTCACGCCTTCGGCGACCAGTATCGCGCCACCGACTTCAAAGTGCCGGGCAAGGGCAAGCTCTCCATCCGCTTCGAGCCCGAGGACGGCTCGCAGCCGATCGACATCGAGGTGTTCAGGTTCCCGGGCTCGGGCGTGGCCATGGCCATGTACAACCTCGACGACTCGATCCGCGACTTCGCCCGCGCGTCGATGAACTACGCGCTGATGCGCAACTATCCTCTCTATCTCTCCACGAAGAACACGATCCTCAAGGCCTATGACGGCCGGTTCAAGGACATCTTCCAGGAAATCTTCGACAGCGAGTTCAAGGACAAGTTCCAGGCAAAGGGCCTTTCTTACGAGCACCGCCTGATCGACGATATGGTGGCCGCGGCGCTCAAGTGGTCGGGTGGCTTCGTCTGGGCCTGCAAGAACTACGACGGCGACGTGCAGTCCGACACGGTGGCGCAGGGCTTCGGCTCCTTGGGCCTCATGACCTCCGTACTGATGACGCCCGACGGCAGGACCGTCGAGGCCGAAGCGGCGCACGGCACGGTGACGCGCCACTATCGCGAGCACCAGAAGGGCAAGCAGACCTCGACCAACCCGATCGCCTCGATCTTCGCCTGGACCCGCGGCCTCACCTACCGAGCCCGGATCGACGGCACGCCCGAGGTCGAGAAGTTCGCGGCCACGCTGGAGCAGGTCTGCATCGACACGGTCGAGGCCGGCTTCATGACCAAGGACCTCGCCGTCCTGATCGGCCCCGACCAGCCCTGGCTCACCACCACCCAGTTCCTCGACAAGCTCGACGAGAACCTGAAGGCCCGTATGAGCGCGGCCTAATCCGCTCCGGGGCGGCAGCCTCGCTGCCGCCCCTCACTTTGCGGGAGCCACGATCGCCGTCCGCAGATGGCGGTTCATCTCGTCGGGCGAGATCACCACCCCCGGCCGCGTCTTCCGGATCTCCGCCCCGACGGTCGGATCGAGGTTCACGAGCCACACCTCGAACCGCGCCGGCGGGTCGAAACCCACCAGGTCCACTTCTCCTCGAAGCGTGCGCGCATGTCCTCGGGCAACAGCGGCGGCTCGGCCTCGGCCTGCGCGAAATCCTGCTCCCAGCCCTCGCGCGGATGTGCCTTCGCCGGCAGCACGATCAGCCGCCCGGGCTCGACCTGGAGCTCCACCTCGTTGCCGAATCCACATTGCTCCAGGACAGGCTTCGGGGTGCGCAGGCCTTTCGAGTTTCCGATCCGTACCAGCGAAGCGCGCATGGACTAGCCCCGACCGATCATGTAAGTCCAAATGTATCTACACGCCGCGCCTTCAACGGATCCGCGGAGCGCCTTTCCTTCGTACCTAGCAGGATTCCGGACCCGCACCTTCGAGGGCGGGCCCTTGCCTGCCGGCCCGAGCCTCGCGCCGGAACGAGCCGCTCCGGATGCTCGTGGGCGGCGCTCGGCAGCGCCGCCCACGGTCTCCTCAGGTCACCTGGGCGGCGACGATGAGCGCGATCGCCGCGGCGACGGCGGCGGCCAGGATGATGGTGGCGCCGAAATCGTAGAGACGCATCGAACCGGTTCCTCCGTTCTCGGGCCGGGCGGACATGGCTGTGGCCGGCACCGAACAGGATGCCGGCGGACGATCCGCTCGGCTCTGCCGCTATAGCTCGTTTCGAGCGCCTTGCCGACTACCGGCCCGTTCCGGCCTTCCCGAACGAAAGGCGCCCGCCGGAGCGGGGCTCGCGGCGGGCGCTGCGGCGGCTCGGACCGCCGGGACGTCAGTTCACGTAGTACTTCTGGTACTTGCCGTAGTACTGGCCGACGTCGCCGTAGCCGTAATGGGCGTGCTTGCGCACATCCACCTGGGTCAGGACCACGCCCGCGACGCTGGCCTTGGCCTCGCGCATGTGGGCGAGCGCGTTCACCACCGTATCCTTGCTGGTCTTCTCCCACTGCACGGCGAACAGGACCTTGTCGACCAGCCGGGCGACGACCTTGCTGTCGGTAACACCCAGGAGCGGTGCCGAGTCGAGCACGATGAAGTCGAACCGCTCCCTGAGCTCGGCCAGGAGCTGTTTCATCTTCTGGCTGCCGAGGAGATCGGTCGGGTTCGCCGTCTGGCGCTTGATGGGCAGATACCAGATGCCGCTCGCTTCGTCCCGGACCAGCACCTCGTCCAGCGTCTTCTCGCCGGCCATGTACTCGATGAGGCCCGCGGTCGGCTGGGTGCCGAGGTCGCGGTGCACGCTCGGGTGCCGGAGGTCGACGTCCATGAGCAGCACCTTCTGCCCCGAGTTGGCGGCGAAGCAGGCGAGACTCAGCGAGAGCGTCGACTTGCCTTCCTGCGGCAGCGAGGAGGTCACGAGCACCATCTTCGGCGGATGGTCGACATCCGAGAGCTGGAGCGAGGTGTAGATGGCGCGGAGCGATTCGGCGTAGGCCGAAAGCGGCTTGGCGATCAGATAGTTGTGCGGCTTCTGGTTGCGCTTGAGCCGCTCGAGCCGCGGCACGAGGCCCAAGGTGGGCAGGCCGATGAGCTGCTCGACCTGCTTGGCGCCGCGCAGGCCATTGTCGAGCCGCTCGAGCAGGAGGGCGAGGAGCGTGCCGAGCATGGCGGAGGCGGTGAAACCCACGGCACCGAACAATACGGGACCCGGCGTGCTCGGCTTGTCGGGCGGGGTCGCGACCGAGATCACCTTCGAATCGGCCTCGACGATGTCCTGCTGCTCCTTGGTCTCCTTGAACCGCTCGAGGAACGATTCGTAGAGCTGCCGGCTCGCCTGCGCCTGCCGCTCGAGCTCGCGCAAGCGCACACTGGCCTCGTTGTCGGCCGTGGTCTGCTTCTTGAGATCGTTGATCTCGCCCTCGATGGTGGCGACACCCGAGGCCAGCACCTTCACCTCGTTCTCGAGGCTTTTTGCGATCCGGTCGACCTCGCGCGCGATCTTGCTCTGCAGGTTCTGCTTCTCGGTCAGCAGCGTCTGCATCCGCGGGTGCTTCTCGCCGTAGAGGGTCTTGAGCTCGGACTCCTCCTTGGTCAGCGCCGCCTCCTGCTGGCGCAGGTTGATGATCACCTGCGAGTCGATGACGTCGCCCACCGTGTCGAGCTCCTCGCCGCCCCGCGCGCGCAGATCGCGCACGAGCTTGAGCTTCGCCTGCTTCTCGGCGAGTTCGGCCCGGGCACTGATCAGCGCCTTGCTGAGATCGGAGAGGTCCTTCTCCTTCAACGAGACGCCATCGGCGCTGACGAGCTGGTTCTTCTTGCGGAACTCCTGAACGGCGGCCTCGGCCTTCTGCACCTCGTCGCGCAGGCTCTGGAGCCGCTCGCCGAGGAAGCCGCTCGCCTTGGACGTCGCCGCGCGCTTGGTGTCGATCTGGTCCTGGACGTAGGTCTGGGCCACGGTGTTGACGATCTTCGCGGCCTTCTCGGGATCCTTCGAGGTGAAGGAGAGTCCGATCACGTAGGAGCGGCCCTCCTGCGTGACCTTCAGGTTGTCGTCGAACTTGTCGATCGCCGCCTCGCGCTCGAGCGCCGGCTTGGCTTCGGCGGTGGCATCGAGCGGCTCGTCGGCGAGCCCGGTCGCGATCAGCCACTCCTTGGGCAGGAGCCCGAGGACCGTCGCGAACGGCCCGTCCACGTTGAGCGCCAGGTCGCCGGCCTTGCGGTCCAGAGCCCGATTGAACTCGGGATCCTGGTAGAGGTCCAGCTTCTGCATGATCCGGTCGGCCAGATCGCGCGACTTCAGCACCTTGATCTGGGTCTCGACCGTCGAGGCGTCGGTGCCGAGGCCCTGCAGCACCTGCTCGACATTGACCACCTTGGTCTGGCGCGGGTCGATCATGACCAGCGCTTTCGCCGTGTATTTCGGCGTGAGCTGGAAGCCGATGAGCACGGCCAGGGTCGTCAGCACCAGGATCGTCGAGAGGATCACCCAGCGGCGACGCCGCAGGATGGCGAGCAGATCCTTGATGTCGATACCCGCATCCTGCGGTAGGTAATATTCTGGTGCAGGCTGGTAGGTTTGGGCAGGCGAGGTGGTCATGTCCGTCCAGCTATGGCGGTGTTGCCGTTGGCAGGAGCGCTGCCGGCAGCATGCAATCGACTGGCTATATATACCATCGCATTAGGTACGGAAATCTCTAACCCGAACGCCTTGGGCGTGACATACTCTCGCGCAGGCTGACTAGCGTTGCGACATTCTGGCACTAACGGGTGATTTGAGACGGAGTGACGCACTACCGACAGCCGGCTTGCTTCGGTTCCTGCTTCTGGATAGGACCTCGCCTTCATCTTCCTGCTGCAGCCATCTTCCTGCTGCAGCGCACATCCTCTCCGGCCGCCTGCGGCGCTTGCGACCGCACGTCCCCTGGAGCGGGTGCCGTGCGCGTGGCATCGTCCCGGCCAAAGGACCCGTGGCAAGCGCAGGATGGATCAGGTGGACAGTGACGAAGGCTTGAGCTTGACAGCGGACTTTCCCGCCGCCGACCGCGCCCAATGGCGCGCGCTGGTCGACAAGGTGCTGAAAGGCGCCGATTTCGAGCGCCGGCTCGTGCGCACGACCTACGACGGCATTCCGGTCCGGCCGCTCTACGACATCGACGAGACCGCTCCTTTACGGGCCGCAGCGGGCCTGCCCGGCAGCGCTCCCTTCCTTCGCGGCGCCACCGCCGCCGGCACGGTCGCCGGCGGCTGGGACGTGCGCCAGCGCCACGCTCATCCCGACCCTGCCATCGCCAACGCCGAGATCCTGGAGGATCTCGAGCGCGGCGTGACCTCGATCCAGCTTCGTTTCGATCGTGCGCTCGCGGCCGGCGGCACCACACCGGACGGGATCGTCGCCTACGATCTCGCAGCGCTCGAACGCACGCTCGAAGGCGTCTATCTCGACCTCGCCCCGGTCGGCCTCGATGCCGGTGCGCGCTTTGCGGAAGCCGCCGAGCTGCTGCTCGCCCTGGTCGAGCGCCGCGGGCTTGATCCGGCTGCGGTCCGCGCCGACCTCGACGCCGATCCGCTGGGCGCTCTGGCGCAGGGCGAGGCCCTCGACCCGGCGGCGGCGCACGACCGGGCGCTGGTGCTCGCCCGCACCGTGGCGGCCCGCTGGCCGCAGGTCGGCGCCTTCCTCGCCGATGGCCGTCCCTACCACGCGGGCGGCGCCACCGAGGCGCAGGAACTCGCCTGCGCCGTCGCGAGCGGCATCTTCTACCTGCGAGCGCTGGTCGAAGCCGGTATCCCGGCCGCCGAAGCCGCCCGCCAGATCGGCATGGCACTCGCCGTGGACGCCGATTTCTTCCTCGGCGTGGCGAAGCTCCGAGCGCTCCGCCGTCTCTGGGCCCGCGTGCTCGAAGTGGCAGGGACACCCGAGGCCATGCGCCGGCTTCGTCTTCGTGCCGAGACCGCGACGCGGATGTTCAGCCGTCGTGATCCTTACGTGAACATGCTGCGCAGCACGGTCGCCACCTTCGCTGCGGCGGCCGGCGGGGCCACCAGCATCACCGTCCTGCCGTTCGACCATGCGCTGGGCTTCCTGCCCGACGCCTTCGCCCGCCGGATCGCCCGCAACACCCAGCTCGTGCTGCGCGAGGAGAGCAATCTCGGCCGGGTGATCGATCCTGCCGGTGGCGCCTCGTACGTCGAGGCGCTCACCGACCAGCTCGCCAAGAAGGCCTGGGCTCTCGTCCAGGAGATCGAGCGCCGGGGCGGCATGCTGGCGGCGCTGCGGGCCGGCTGGCTGCAAGCCCTCGTCGCCGAGAGCTGGGCCGAGCGGCTGCGGCAGCTCGCGACCCGCCGCGAGCCCGTGACCGGCGTGTCCGAGTTCCCGGATCTTTACGAGGAGCCGCGGCGCGGGGCGCCTTTGCCCGATCTTTCGGCGCTCGTCGCCGACGTTCGGGCACGGCTCGGAAACCCGACCCCGACACCCTCTTCCGGCATCGCCGCCATCCCGGCCCATCGTTTGGCCGAGCCGTTCGAAGCCTTGCGCGACCGGAGCGATGCCATCCTCGCCCGCACCGGTGCGCGCCCGCGCGTGTTCTTGTGCAATCTCGGCCGGCTGGCCGAGTTCACGGCGCGCGCCACGTTCGCGAAGAACCTGTTCGAGGCCGGCGGGCTCGAGACCGTGGCGAGCGAGCCCATCGCCTCGCTCGAGGAGATCGGCCACGCCTTCAAGGCCAGCGGCGCCAGGCTCGCCGCGATCTGCTCGAGCGACGAAAACTACGCCGCCATGGCGGAAGGCGCTGCCCGCGCGCTCGAGCACGCCCATGCCGCACGCATCTACCTGATGGGCCGCCCGGAGGAGGAGCGCCGCGCGGCTTACGAGGCGGCGGGCATCGACGAGTTCGTGTACGTGGGCTCGAACGTGCTCGAGATGCTCGAGCGCGCCTATGAGACCCTGGCTGGTGAGGCAGCAGCATGACCCGGATCCCGAGCTTCGCCGACGTCGCCCTGGGCAGCGCGACGCCCACGGCCGATCCTGCCGCCTGGGCCGAGGCCTTCGCCGCCGAGACCGGCCACACGCCCGAGGAGATGAGTTGGACCACCCCGGAAGCCATTCCGGTGAAGCCGCTCTATACCGGTGCCGATACGGACGGCCTCGACTTCTTGCGCACCTATCCCGGCCTGCCGCCATTCTTACGCGGCCCTTACCCCACCATGTACACGACCCAGCCCTGGACGATCCGGCAATATGCCGGCTTCTCCACGGCCGAGGACAGCAACGCCTTCTACCGCCGCAACCTCGCCGCCGGGCAAAAGGGCCTCTCGGTGGCCTTCGACCTCGCGACGCACCGGGGCTACGACAGTGACCACCCGCGGGTCGCGGGCGACGTCGGTATGGCGGGGGTCGCGATCGATTCCATCCTCGACATGAGGACGCTGTTCGCGGGCATCCCGCTTGATCAGATGAGCGTGTCGATGACCATGAACGGCGCGGTGCTGCCGATCATGGCGCTCTACATCGTCGCCGCCGAAGAGCAGGGCGTCTCGGCGGCGAAGCTCAGCGGCACCATCCAGAACGACATCCTGAAGGAGTTCATGGTCCGCAACACCTACATCTTCCCGCCGGCGCCATCGATGCGGATCATCTCGGACATCTTCGCCTACACGGCGAAGAACATGCCGAAGTTCAACTCGATCAGCATCTCCGGCTACCACATGCAGGAGGCGGGGGCGACCGCCGACCTCGAGCTCGCCTACACGCTCGCCGATGGTGTCGAGTATATCCGCTGCGGCCGGATGGCCGGCCTCGACATCGATGCCTTCGCGCCACGGCTGTCGTTCTTCTGGGCGATCGGCATGAACTTCTTCATGGAGGTGGCGAAGCTCCGCGCCGCCCGCCTCTTGTGGGCGAAGCTCGTGAAGCCGTTCGAGCCCAAGGACACCAAGTCCTTGGCACTTCGCACCCACTGCCAGACCTCGGGCTGGTCCTTGACGGCACAGGACGTGTTCAACAACGTCATCCGCACCTGCATCGAGGCGCTCGCCGCCACCCACGGCCACACCCAATCGCTCCACACCAACGCGCTCGACGAGGCGCTGGCCCTTCCCACCGACTTCTCGGCCCGGATCGCGCGCAACACCCAGCTCCAGATCCAGCAGGAGACCGGGATCACGCGCACGATCGACCCCTGGGGCGGCAGCTACTACGTCGAACGCCTGACCTACGACCTGGCGCGGCGGGCCTGGGGCCACATCCAGGAGGTCGAGGCCTCGGGCGGCATGGCCAAGGCGATCGAGCAGGGCATCCCGAAGCTCCGGATCGAGGAGGCCGCCGCGCGCACCCAGGCCCGGATCGACAGCGGCAAGCAGACCGTGGTCGGCGTCAACAAGTACAAGCTCGAGGAGAACGAGGACATCCCGGTCCTGAAGGTGGACAACTCGGCCGTCCGCGCCCGTCAGATCGCGAAGCTCGCCCAGCTCCGGAGTCAGCGCGACCAGGCGGCGGTCCGTGCGGCGCTCGACGCGCTCACCCGCTGTGCCGAGACCGGCGAGGGCAACCTGCTCGACCTCGCCGTGCAGGCGGCGCGCGCCAAGGCGACCGTGGGCGAGATCACGGACGCGCTCGAGAAAGTCTGGGGCCGGCACGTCGCCGAGATCCGCTCGATCGCCGGGGTCTATGCCAAGGAGGTGGGGGAGCCCGTGAGCGTGAAACGCGCGCGCGCGCTGGTCGAGGCCTTCGCTGCCGCCGAGGGCCGGCGGCCGCGCATCCTGATCGCCAAGATGGGCCAGGACGGCCACGACCGCGGTCAGAAAGTGATCGCGACGGCCTTCGCCGATCTCGGCTTCGACGTCGACATCGGCCCCCTCTTCCAGACCCCGGCCGAAGCGGCGCAGCAGGCGGTCGACAACGACGTCCATATCGTCGGCGTCTCCTCGCTCGCTGCCGGTCATCTGACGCTCGTGCCCGAGCTCAGGAAGGAGCTGGAGGCCCGCGGCCGCGACGACATCCTGATCGTGGTGGGCGGCGTCGTCCCGCCACAGGACCACGAGGCGCTCTATGCCGCCGGCGCCAGAGCGATCTTCCCGCCCGGCACGGTCATCGCCGAGGCGGCGGCCGACCTTCTGGAGAAGCTCTCGCACGAGCTCGGCTACGAGCTGAAGGCGGCGGAGTAGCGGCCTGGGTCAGGCCAGGATCGCATCGGGCTCCACCCGCTGGAGCCCGGCGATCACGTCGAAGGCGCGATCGTAGCTGCAGATGGCGTCGAGGTCATGCAGGCGCACGACGGCAGCGCGTACGCCATCTCGCGCCATCAGGTTGTGGTAGCAGTCCATCAAGTCGTGCGCCTCGTCCATGATCTCGGCCGTGACCGGAAGGACCATGGGGAAGAGCCGGCGTGTCAGGCCATAGACCTTACTGGCGGTTTCCCAGCGGCCAATGGTCCGGTAGCGATGTAGCAGCTCCTGAAGCATCTCGGCGTCGATAATGGCTTCGACCGCCCCAGCACCGATCCGCTCGAGGAGATCGGCGCTAGGCTTTTCATGCGGATGCTCGGCGCCGATTACATCAGGATATTGGCATCGAGAAGGATCACGGCAGCGGCTCATCGGGCCGCGGCACACTTTCCTCCTTCATGGTGGGAACATCAGCTACTGGCAGGCGAAAGGCTGCCAAGGCCCGTGCCGCCTCCAGCCGACCCTCGTCGTCGACCAGGCCATACTGTCGCTCGCACGCCGTTCGGACAAGCTCACCGATGCTCGTCCGGCGCTGGGCGGCAAGCTGGCTCAGGAAGAAGCCCGCGGGCCTCGCATCGAGCAGCCGACCGTTCTCGCCGTCCGCGAGCTCCGCTCGATCTCGGCGCGGGAGGCGAGTCGGGTCGGGTCGAGCCCTGCCGTGACGAAGCCCGAGGGCGGCACGGCAACCGGCTCGGTCGAGACCGGCAGGCCTGCCTCCTGCCACGCCTTCATCCCGCCGTTCAGGATCGAAAGCTGCGGAACGCCGAGGCTCTTCAACATCCAGTAGACGCGCGCCGCCCCGCCGAAGTCGGTGGCATCGGTCCCGGCGTGAGCGATCACGACCGGCGTCGACCGGTTGATCCCTAGACCGCACACGAGATCGACGAGCTTCTCCACAGGCGGCAGCTCGCCGGGATTGTCGGCCGGCCCGCGCTAGCGTGGGTAAGGAGCCGGAACCGCACCTGGAATGTGCCCCGTCTCGTAAGCGGTCCTGCCGTCCGCCGCGGGTTTCGCGTTGCGGATGTCCACGACCCGCACCTGTCCGGCCCGGACCAGCGGCTCGAGCTCGGCGGGCGTCAACGGCTTGCCGATCTCCGCTCGGGCGGCGTCGATCCCGGCCAGCAGAAGGGCCGCGACCGCCAGCATCCTATCCTGATGAGTGATCTCATGCCTCCTCCGCCCGTCCTCACCTCGGAGCAAGACGTAGAAGGAAGCGGACCAAATTCAACACCAAAATAGCATGCCTTAAGATGATATACTAAAAAAATTCGTATTTTATTCGAACTCGGGCCTCCCTCCTCGCAGAGCCTTGATCGTCGAGCGCCGTGCCTTGGCAGCGAGGCGACGTCTCTGCGCGCCCGGCGTCGGCTTGGTCGGTTTCCTGGGAGGCGCCGGAGGCGCCGCAGCCTCGCGGATCAGGGCCAGCAGCCGTGCCAGTGCATCCTCGCGGTTGCGCTCCTGGGTACGGAAGCGCTGTGCCGTGATGACGAGCACCCCCTCTTGGGTGAGTCGCCGGCCGGCGAGGCGTATCAGCCGCTCGCGCACCGATTCCGGCAGCGACGGCGAGCCACGTACGTCGAACCGGAGCTGCACGGCCGACGCCACCTTGTTGACGTTCTGGCCGCCCGGCCCCGAGGCGCGCACGAAGCTTTCCTCGATCTCGCGCTCGTCGATGGCGATGCTGGAAGTCACCTGGATCATGCCGGCCAAGCTACCCGCCCCCTCCCCGCGCCCCAAGCCCGTTTCGCGAGGTTCGGGCCAGCCGAAATAACAAAAATTATATGTTTTTTAAGAAATTACTCTGCGCCATCTTGTATAAATTTCGCTTTGCTGTATCTTTTGCGTAGGTTCGCATGGTGGCCCGATGGCCGTCGTGCATTGCATACCGGGGAAGCAGCCGTTGCTCGTCACCAAGCCCGATGCATCGAGCCAGACCTGGACCGGCCCCTTGTCGCCGGAGCAGGCTGCCCAGCTTGAAGCGCTCGTCGGCACCCTCACCGCCGAACAGGCGCTGTGGGTGAGCGGCTACCTCGCCGGATACAATGCGAGAGCGAGGGTCGCCGCCCCGGCTACGGCCGTCGTCCCGACCGCCCAGCCGGTCACGATCCTTTATGCGTCCGAGACCGGCAACGCCGCCTCGCTCGCGAAGAAGCTGAACGAGCGTGCCAAGGCCAAGGGGCTCGCGACGAAGCTTCTCGACATCGCCGACTACCGGGTCAAGGATCTCAAGGGCGAGCGCTTCCTCGTCGTCGTCACCAGCACCCAGGGCGAAGGCGAGCCGCCGACCTCGGCTGCCGACTTCTACGAGTTCCTGCACGGCCGGAAGGCGCCGCGCCTCGAAGGGCTGAAGTTCGCCGTCTTGGGCTTGGGCGATTCGACCTACGAGCATTTCTGCCAGACCGGCAAGGACATCGACACCCGGCTCGAGGCTTTGGGCGCTGTGCGCATGGTCGAGCGGGTCGATTGCGACGTCGACTACGAGGCGCCGGCCACGGGCTGGATCGACCGGCTGCTCGACCAGCTCGTGCGCGAGCTGCCGCCGGCCGAGGCCAAGATCGTGGCCTTCCCGCACGTCGCCGCGCCCGCCGTGGCGGCGGAGCCGCTCTACGACCGCACGAACCCGTTCCAGGCGACCGTGCTCGAGAATCTGCGCCTGACCGGACGCGGCTCGAGCAAGGAGATCCGCCACGTCGAGATCTCGCTCGAGGGTTCGGGCCTCACCTACGAGCCCGGCGATTCGCTCGGCATCCTACCGCAGAACGACCCCGAGCTCGTGGGCGAGCTGATCGCCAGCCTGGGCCTGGAAGGGCGGCCCGACCTGCAGGAGGCGCTCGGCCGCGACTACGAGATCACGACGCTGACGGGTCGCTTCCTCGCCGGCTGGGCCGAGCTCAGCGGTGCGAAGGCGCTCAAGGAGCTCGTTGCCGATCCGGCTGCCCAGAAGGCCTGGCTGCACGGCCGCGAGATCATCGACGTCGTGAGCGCCTTCCCGGTTCCGGGCATCGACGCAGCCACCTTCACGGGGCTCCTGCGCAAGCTGCCGCCGCGGCTCTACTCGCTGGCCTCCAGCCAGGCCGCCAACCCCGACGAGGCGCACATCGTCGTCTCGACCGTGCGCTACGACAGCCACGGCCGCAGCCGCAAGGGTGTCGCCTCCACCATGCTGGCCGATCGCGTGCGGCCCGACGACACGCTTCCGGTCTACATCAACGCGAATCGCCATTTCCGCCTGCCGACCGACCCGGACGCGCCGATCGTCATGATCGGCGCCGGCACCGGTGTCGCGCCCTACCGTGCCTTCATGCAGGAGCGCGAGGAGCGCGGGGCCAAGGGCCGCTCCTGGCTGTTCTTCGGCGAGCGCAACTTCCGCACCGACTTCCTCTACCAGGTCGAGTGGCAGCGCTGGCTCAAGGACGGAGTGCTGTCCCGTATCGACCTTGCGTTCTCGCGCGATCAGGCCGAGAAGGTCTACGTGCAGCACCGGCTCCTGGAGCGGGCGGCCGAGCTCTGGGCCTGGCTCGAGGAGGGTGCCCACCTCTATCTCTGCGGCGACGCCGAGCAGCTAGCACCCGATGTCCATGCGGCGCTCCTGCGGATCGTGGCGGAGCAGTCCGGCCGTGGGCCCGAGCAGGCCGCCGAGTACCTGAAGACCCTGCAGCGCGAGGGTCGCTACCAGCGTGACGTGTACTGAGGATCTCCCGATGACCATGGACCGCAGCCGCGACGTGTCCCAGCCCGTGGAGCGGCTGAGCGGCAACGAGCGCCTCAAGGCCGCGAGCCGGCGCCTGCGCGGCGACATCGTCGAGGGCCTGGCCGATCCGGTCACGGGCGGGATCTCGCCCGAGGCACAGCAGCTCCTCAAGTTTCACGGCAGCTACCAACAGGACGACCGCGATCTGCGCGACGAGCGCCGCCGCCAGAAGCTCGAGCCGGCCTACGAGTTCATGGTGCGCGTGCGTCTGCCGGGTGGCGTGTGCCGGCCGGACCAGTGGCTGAAGCTGGACGAGCTGGCCCGCACGTACGCGAACGGCACGCTCCGGCTCACCACCCGCCAGACCTTCCAGTTCCACGGCATCCTGAAGCGCGACATGCGCAAGACGATCCAGGGCATGAACCAGGTGCTCCTGGATTCGATCGCGGCCTGCGGCGACGTCAATCGTGGGGTGATGTGCTCGATCAATCCGCACCTCTCGGCGCTGCATCAGCAGGTCTACGAGCTCGCCAAAGCCACGAGCGAGCATCTTTTGCCCAGAACACGCGCCTATCACGAGATCTGGCTCGAGCAGGAGCCCGTGGCCGGCAGCGGCGAGGAGGAGGAGCCGATCTACGGCCCCACCTATCTTCCGCGCAAGTTCAAGATCGGCTTCGTCATTCCCCCCGAGAACGACGTCGACGTCTACACGCAGGATCTGGGCTTCATCGCGATCGTCGAGAACGGAAAGCTCGAAGGCTTTAACGTCACGGTGGGTGGTGGCATGGGCCGGGCCGACAACGAGCCGGGGACCTACCCGCGCCTCGCCGATGTCGCCGGCTTCATCCGCCCCGACCAGGTGGTCCGGGTCGCCGAGGAGGTGGTCAAGATCCAGCGCGACTACGGCGACCGGGTCGACCGCAAGCACGCCCGCTTCAAATACACGATCGACGATCGCGGCCTCGACTGGTTCAAGGACGAGATCGCGAGCCGGCTCGGCTGGCGGCTCGAGGAGCCGCGCCCGTTCGTCTTCACGACCAACGGCGACCGCTACGGCTGGGCGCAGGGCGACGACGGCTGCTGGCACTATACCCTGTTCGTCGAGAACGGCCGGGTGAAGGACACGGCTGACCTCCAGCTCATGACGGCCTTGCGCACGATTGCCGCCGTCCACGAGGGCGAGTTCCGCCTGACACCGAACCAGAACCTGATCATCAGCCGGATCAAGGACACGGCGCGCGCCCGGATCCAATCCCTGATCGAAGCCTACGGACTCGATTCGACGGTTCGGCGCAGCGTGCTGCGGCGCAACTCGATGGCCTGCGTGGCGCTGCCGACCTGTGCGCTCGCCATGGCCGAGAGCGAGCGCTACCTGCCGCAGCTCGTCACCAAGCTGGAAAAGGTGATGGCCGAGCACGGCCTCGCCGAGGAGCCGATCATCGTCCGGATGACCGGCTGCCCCAACGGCTGCGCACGTCCTTACGTTGCCGAGATCGCTTTCACGGGCCGGGCACCCGGCAAGTACAACGTCTATCTCGGCGGCGGCTTCCACGGTCAGCGGCTCAACCGGATGCTGCTCGAGAACGTGGGCGAGCCCGTGATCCTCGAGACGCTCACACCGATCATCGCCCGTTATGCCAAGGAGCGCGTGCCGGGCGAGCGCTTCGGCGACTTCGTGATCCGGGCAGGGATCATCCGCGAGGTCAAGGAAGGCCGGGACTTCAATGGCTGAGCGAACGGCCGGGGCGGCTCTCACCCTCAGGGCAGGTCTGCCATGACGAGCGCGTAGGCGATCGGTGGCTGAGCCTGTGCTAGCTTCTTCGCGTGCCCAGCGAGGGAGGCCGTGATGAACCGTGATGCCCCGCGCCACGAGCGGATCACGATCGATCCCGGCGAGATCCACGGCAAGCCGGTGATCCGTGGCACGCGGATCACCGTGGAGCAGATCCTGCGCGAGCTCGGCGCCGGCCGGAGCGTCGAGGAGATCATGGCCGAGCACCCGCGGCTCACGCACGAGGACATCCGCGCCGCTCAAACCTTCGCTGCCGACTGGCTCGCCGAGGCGGTCTGCGACCGTCGCTGAGCGTGTGCCCTCGGCGGCTTCGTCGGGCCTGCCCGTTCATTGTCGCTCGACATCGCCCTACCTCGATGCCGCGAACGACGCCTACCAGAGCGACTCAAAATCTGATTTACCCCTCAACCGTATGTTGATACCTATAGAGCGTTGCCGATTGGAAGCCGGTCTGGGAAGCCATAAGCGCACCGAAAGGGCCTGACGCACATGAGCACGCCCCAAAGTCAATACTATGAGAATCCTGTCCAGGCGAACGACTATCCAAGTCGATCCGATTTTCTGCTGCATCAGATCCATTGGCGCGAAGGTGCGCCGGTCCATGATCCTCCGCTCGCTTTCTATGCCACCGTGTTCATCGGCTTTCTCGTGCTCATGTTCATCGGATCGATGGCGATCTCCGGTATGGCAGGCTTCCTGTTCTGACCGGAGCAGAACTGTCGGGGCGCTGCGCTAGACCGAGCAGATGATCCCGTTGCGGCAGCGGGAATCCTCGGGGATTCACCTGCGCATCCGCGCTGGAAGCTGGTATCGGTCAGCCGCAAGGTCCTGATCAGCCCGATCTCGAAGATCCTGGGCTCGCGGACGTCCTCGGGCGAGCCAGAGTCGAAATGCCCGACATTGCTGGCGCAAGGGCGACAAGCGGCGCAAACGGGACTACATATGAATGCTGCAGCATACGGCAAGGAGCCGTGAACGCTGCCGGGATCAGCGCCCTATCGGCGCCGGCGGGAAAGGCCGCGCCACGAGGCACCGCAGAGGGAGTTCACGACATGTCCATCCGCTTGGGCGACAACGCCCCCGACTTCGAGGCCGACACCACCGAGGGCCGCATCCGCTTCCACGAGTGGATCGGCGACAGCTGGTGCGTGTTGTTCTCGCACCCCAAGGATTTCACGCCCGTGTGCACCACCGAACTCGGCTACATGGCCAAGATCAAGCCCGAGTTCGACAAGCGCGGCGTCAAGATCATCGGCATCAGCGTCGACCCGGTCGAGGATCACAAGCGCTGGGCCAAGGACATCGAGGAGACCCAGGGCGTTGCCCCGAACTACCCGATGATCGGCGACCCCGAGCTCAAGATCGCGAAGCTCTACGACATGCTGCCGGCCGGTGCGGGCGACAGTGCCGCCGGCCGCACGCCCGCCGACAACGCCACCGTGCGCAACGTGTTCGTCATCGGCCCGGACAAGAAGGTGAAGCTGGTCCTGGTCTACCCGATGACCACCGGCCGCAACTTCGACGAGGTGCTGCGGGTGATCGATTCGATGCAGCTCACGCAGAAGTTCTCGGTGTCGACGCCGGCCAACTGGAACAGGGGCGAGGACGTGATCGTGCTGCCCTCGATCCCGACCGAGGAGGCGAAGACCAAGTTCACCAAGGGCGTCAAGGAGCTGAAGCCCTACCTGCGCCTCACCCCCGACCCTAGCATCTGATCCGTTCTGCCCGCCCCTCTGCTCCTGCCGGCCGGCGGGACGGGGGCGGGACCATCCGATCGCGGAAGGCAGGGCATGCGCACCGTGAGGCTGCCCGACGGCGAGGAGGTCCCGGTCCTCGGCCAGGGCACCTGGTTCATGGGCGAGAGTCCGGCGGAGCGCGCGGCCGAGGTGCGAGCGCTCTGCCACGGGCTCGACCTCGGTATGACGCTGATCGACACGGCGGAGATGTACGGTGAGGGCGGAGCCGAGGAGGTCGTGGGCGAGGCGATCCGCGGCCGGCGCGAGGAGGTCTTCCTCGTGAGCAAGGTCTATCCGCACAACGCCTCGCGCACAGGCGCCATCGCCGCCTGCGAGCGCAGCCTGAAGCGGCTCGGGACCGACCGGATCGACCTCTACCTCCTGCACTGGCGCGGCCGCCATCCTCTCGCCGAAACGGTGGCGGCCTTCGAGCGGCTGAAGCGTGACGGCAAGATCCGTCACTGGGGGATGAGCAATCTGGACGCGGACGAGCTCGAGGAGCTCTGGGCCGTGCCGGACGGATCGAGCTGCGCCGCCGATCAGGTGCTCTACAACCTCGCCCGCCGCGGCATCGAGTGGGATCTTCTCCCCTGGTGCCGGGAGCGCGGCGTACCGGTCATGGCCTACAGCCCGATCGAGCAGGCCCGTCTCCCGACCGATGGCATCCTCGCCGAGATCGGCCGGTGTCACGGGCGCAGCGCCTTCCAGGTGGCGCTCGCCTGGGTGCTGAGCCGGCCCGGTGTCATCGCCATTCCGAAGGCGAGCCGCATCGAGCACGTCACCGCCAACCGCGCGGCGCTCGACCTCGTGCTCCGGCCCGAGGATCTGGCGGCGCTCGATCGCGCTTTCCCGCCGCCCACCCGCAAGCAGCCGCTCGCGATGCTCTGAACGGCTCAGGCCGGCCGAGCGGTCCCGCTGTCCGGCTCGCGCAGCTTCTCGGGCTGGCCGAAGCGGCGCTTCTGCCCGAGGCCGGGCAGACGATGGAAAGCCTCGAGCGCCGGATCGCTCGTCACGCACCAGAACCGCAACCGGTCATCCAGAAGCTGAACGGCGGTGAGCACACCCGTGCGGTAGCAGCCGCTGTCGATCGCGATCCGGTGCGGCCGGACCTCGGGACCGCGAATGGTATGGCCGTGGACGACCACGAACGGGTGCGGCCAGTCGTGCGCGCCGAGGAAGGGCTGGCGCAGCCAGAGCAGCTCCTCGAGCTCGTGCTCGTTCAAGGACTTGTCCGGATGCACACCGGCATGGACGAAGACGTAGTCGCCGACCTGCCAGTGCGGCTCCAGGCCACCCAGAAGCGCCATGATCTCCGGCCCTGCGATACCCCGCGCCTTGGCCGCGAGCGTGGCCGGCTCGGATGTCAGCATCGTGCCTTCGTCGATGCCGAGCTCGGCGAGCGTGGTGTCGCCGCCGTTGCCGCACCAGAATTCCAGGAGGTCGTACGAAGGCCGCTCGGCGGTGAGGAACTCGATCAGGTACTGATCGTGGTTGCCGCGCAGGGCATGGACCGGGATGCCGAGCTCGCCGCCCAGCCGCGGAATCCGCCGCAGCACGGGCAGGCTCGCCGGGCCACGGTCGATATAGTCGCCGATGAGCACGAGCTGGCTGGCGACGCCGCGGACGTGCGCCACTGCGATCTCCGGCTGCAGGAGTGCCAGCATGGCATCGAGGTGGCCGGCGAAGCCGTGCACGTCGCCGATGGCGAGCAGCATGGTCGCGGACGGCGTCGACCGGGGTGCGGTTTCCCAATCCGAGCGGAAGCCATAGAGCGCCATGGGCTCGGAGCCACTCCTCTGCTGCATCGAGCGTCGACACGTCTAGAATGCGTCCCGAGCCCCGTCAGTTCCTACCGGATGGATCCGAGCCCATGGCCGAGCCCTGGCTGACACCCGGCGCCATCGTCCGCAACCCCGCCCGGCCCGATTGGGGCCTGGGTCAGGTGCAGTCCGCGATCGGCACGCGCGTCACCGTCAACTTCGAGCACGTCGGCAAGCAGACCCTCGATATGCGCCACGTCCGCCTCGAGCTGGTGGCACCGCCCAAAGGGCTCTGAGCGGAGCCTTATGCGTCGAGCTCGGCGTAGAAGCGCCGCAGAGCCGGTGCCGTGGCCCGGAAGAAGCCGGGGCCGGTGAAGAGGTCGTGATGCCGGCCGCCCGGCAGGGTGATGGCTCGTGCCCTGGAGCGATGCAGCCGCCGGCTCAGCGCATGGGTCTGGCCGGCGCCGACGAGCTCGTCCTCGGCGCTCTCGACGGTCAGGAGCGGGATCGAGCGCAAGCGCCCGAGCTCGCGCGCTCTTCCGGCGATCACGGGCGCATCGCCTTCCCATGCCGCCTCGCCCAGAATCCATTCCAGCATGTCGGTGAACAGCTCGCCCGGCACGTCGAGCAGGCTGTGGATGTCGGCGTGCTGCCGCGCGTAGATGCCGGCGATGCCGGCCGACAGCTCGCGGAACAGGCCCTGCTGCACCTCGGCATAGAGCTGCGGGCTCGCGAGGCTGTAGGCCAGGAGCTGCAATACGGCCGGGTAGACGCGGCGACCGGCGCCGGGATAGCCGGGACCCACCGTCGTCGTGAGCTGCCGGACCAGCGCCTCGCGTGGCCATGCCGACAGCATCTGCTGTAGCGGGGTGTGCGCAGCCTTGGGGTCGAGCTGGCAGCCCAGGAAGACGAGGCTCGCCGGCACCAGCTCGGGTTCCTCGGCCGCGAGCATGGCAGCGAGCGCCAGCACGACCGGACCCGATTGCGAGAGTGCCACGAGATGCGCCGGGCCGCCCAAGGCGACGGCGGCATACACGGCGACCGCGATCTGCTCGGCGAGGCCGAACGGTCCCTCGGCGAGGGGGGCGAGCCGGGCATCGACCCAGTCCGTGACGACCACCTCGCCCAAGGCCGCGAGCGTCGTGGCGAGCGGGCTCAGCACGGCCGTGGCGTAGCCCGAATGCGGAGCCAGCAGCAGGAAGCGATGGCGCTGCGCGCGGCCCGGCCGGTGCAGGTGGACCAGCCGCACGAAGGGCGTCGTCGCGATCGCCTCGCCCCGGACCGGGAAGGGCGCATCGCGGCGGATCACCTCCTCGAGCGGCCGCCGGCTCACCTCGCCCGCGGCGAGCGTGCGGGCCACGAGCTCCTGCGGTGGCCGGAACAGCGGCTCAAGCGGGGTGGCGCGGCTGGCGAGCCGCCCCGCCTCCAGCCAGGCCGCGAGCAGCGACCGCTGCCAGTCGAGCCAGGGATAGAGCAAGCCCGGCTCGCCCTCAGCCGGCGAGGCCGGCTTCGATCGCAGCCAGCGCCGCGGGCGCTCGCACGCCCTCGGGACCGCCGCCCTGCGCGAAGTCGGGCCGGCCGCCCCCGCCGGAGCCGCCGACCGCAGCGACGCCGCGCCGGACGAGCTCGACCGCATCGACCTTGCCGACGAGATCCTCGGTGACGCTGACGACGACCGCGGCCTTGCCGTCGTTGACGCTCACCAGCGCCACGACGCCCGAGCCCAGCTCCTTCTTGATCGCATCGGCCGTGCCGCGCAGCTCTTTGGCCGGCACGCCCTCGAGCGTGCGGCCGGCGAAGCGGATCCCGCCTATCTGCTTGAATCCGTCGCCCGCGGCAGCGGCGCCGCCCAGCGCGAGCTTCCGGCGCAGCTCGGCCGCCTCGCGCTCGAGCCGGCGCCGCTCCTCGACGAGCGCCTCGATGCGCGCCGGCAGGTCGGCGGGCCCGACCTTCAGGGTCTGGGCGAGGCTCGTGAGCAGCTCGTGCTCGCGGCGCACCTCCTCGAAGGCGAGCTCGCCCGTCACCGCCTCGATACGGCGGATGCCGGAGGCGACGGCGCTCTCGCTCGTGATGCGGAAGAGCGCGATGTCGCCCGTGCGCCGGACATGGGTGCCGCCGCAGAGCTCGACCGAGTAGGTCCGGCCGTCTTCGGTCTCGCCCATCGAGACCACGCGGACCTGGTCGCCGTATTTCTCGCCGAACAGCGCCATCGCACCGCTCTCGATCGCGGCCTCGCGATCCATGATCCGCACCTTGGTCTCGTCGTTCCGGCGCAGATAGTGGTTCACCTCGGCCTCGACGGCGCGGATCTCCTCCTGGGTCATCGGTCGCGGATGGCTGAAATCGAAGCGCAGCCGGTCGGGAGCCACGAGCGAGCCCTTCTGGGCCACGTGCTGACCGAGATGGCGGCGGAGCGCGGCGTGCAGGAGGTGGGTCGCGGAATGCGCTCGGCGGATCTTCGCCCGGCGCGCCTCGTCGACGACGAGCTCGACCACGTCGCCTACGGCGAGCGGCCCGCCTTCGAGCCGGCCGATATGGACGACGAGATCGCCCAGCTTCTTCTGCGTGTCGCTCACCGTCACGACCGCGCCGTTGCCGGCACGGATCGTGCCGGTATCGCCGATCTGGCCACCCGATTCGCCGTAGAACGGGGTCTGGTTGGTGACGACCATGACCTCGCTGCCGGGCTCGGCACGGTCCACCGGCTTGCCGCCCACGACGAGCGCCGTGACCTGCGCCTCGGCGCGCGTGGTGGCATAGCCCAGGAACTCGGTCGCCCCCTTCTCCTCGCGGATGTCGAACCAGATCGGCTCGATCGCGGCTTCGCCCGAACCCTTCCAGGCGGCGCGCGCGGCCTCGCGCTGGCGCTCCATGGCGGCGTTGAAGCCGGCGACGTCCACGGTACGCCCCTGCGCCCGGAGCGCGTCCTGCGTCAGGTCGAGCGGGAAGCCGTAGGTGTCGTAGAGGCGGAACGCGACCTCGCCCGGAAGCGGTGCCCTTGCGGGCAGAGAGGCGGTCTCCTCCTCGAGCAGCCTCAAGCCCCGCTCGAGCGTGCGGCGGAAGTTGGTCTCCTCGAGCTTCAGGACCTCGGTGATCAGGGCCTCGGCCCGGATCAGCTCGGGATAGGCGTGGCCCATCTGATCGAGCAGCACGGGCACCATCCGCCACATCAGCGGCTCCCTGGCACCCAGGAGGTGGGCGTGACGCATGCCGCGGCGCATGATCCGGCGCAGCACGTAGCCCCGGCCCTCGTTGGCCGGCATGACGCCGTCGGCGACGAGAAAGGCCGAGGCGCGCAGATGATCGGCGATCACCTTGTGCGAGGGGCGCTTGTCGCCAACCGCGTGCGTGCCCGTGAGCGCCACCGAGGCGCCGATCAGCGCCTCGAACACGTCGATGTCGTAGTTGTCGTGCTTGCCCTGGAGCACGGCGGCGATGCGCTCGAGGCCCATGCCGGTGTCGATCGAGGGCTTGGGCAGGGGGATCCGGGTCTCCTTGTCCACCTGCTCGTACTGCATGAAGACGAGGTTCCAGATCTCGATGAACCGGTCGCCGTCCTCGTCCGCGCTGCCCGGCGGGCCACCCGGGATCTCCGGCCCGTGATCGTAGAAGATCTCCGAGCACGGACCGCACGGGCCGGTGTCGCCCATGGCCCAGAAATTGTCGGAGGTGGCGATCCGGATGATCCGGCGCTCGTCCAGGCCCGCGATCTTCCGCCACAGATCGAACGCCTCGTCGTCCTCGGCGTAGACCGTGGCGAGCAACCGGTCCTTCGGCAGGCCGAACTCCTTCGTGATCAGGTTCCAGGCGAGCTCGATGGCGAGCGGCTTGAAATAGTCGCCGAAGCTGAAGTTGCCCAGCATCTCGAAGAAAGTGTGATGCCGGGCGGTATAGCCCACGTTGTCGAGATCGTTGTGCTTGCCGCCGGCCCGCACGCATTTCTGCGCGGTCACGGCCCGCTTGTAGGGCCGCTGCTCCACGCCCGTGAAGACGTTCTTGAACTGCACCATGCCCGCGTTGGTGAAGAGCAGCGTCGGGTCGTTGTGGGGCACGAGCGGCGAGGAGGGCACCACCTCGTGCCCGTGGTGCCGGAAATATTCCAGGAAGGTGGTGCGGATCTCGTTGGCGGTCGGCATCGGGCGGACTGGTGCTCGTCTGCTAGAGAAAGGGTGGGGCGTCGGCGCCGCTCAGTCGCCCGGCGTGAGGTCCTCGTCAAGCAGGTCGAGTCCCGCGGCCCCGCCACCGACACCGGCCTGCTCGCGGATGGCCTGCTCGATCTCGCCCGCGATCGCCGGGTTGTCCTTCAGGAACTGCTTCGCGTTCTCGCGGCCCTGGCCGATGCGCTGGCCCTTGTAGGAGAACCACGAGCCCGACTTCTCGACCACGTTGGCGCGCACGCCGAGGTCGATGAGCTCGCCCATCTTGGAGATGCCCTCGCCGTACATGATGTCGAAGTCGACGACGCGGAACGGCGGCGCCACCTTGTTCTTGACGACCTTCACGCGCGTCTGGTTGCCGACGGTCTCCTCGCGATCCTTGACCGAGCCGATGCGACGCACATCCAGGCGCACGGAGGCGTAGAACTTGAGCGCGTTGCCGCCGGTGGTGGTCTCGGGACTGCCGAACATCACGCCGATCTTGGAGCGGATCTGGTTCGTGAAGATCAGCATGCACTTCGAGCGGCTGATCGAGGCCGTGAGCTTCCTGAGCGCCTGGCTCATGAGCCGCGCCTGCAGGCCGACGTGGCTGTCGCCCATCTCGCCCTCGAGCTCGGCTTTCGGCACCAGGGCGGCCACCGAATCGACGACGATGACGTCGACCGCACCGCTCCGCACCAGCGTGTCGGCAATCTCGAGCGCCTGCTCGCCCGTGTCGGGCTGGCTGATCAGGAGCTCGTCGAGATTGACGCCGAGCTTTCTGGCATAGGACGGATCGAGCGCGTGTTCGGCGTCGATGAAGGCGCACGTGCCGCCGGTCTTCTGGCTCTCGGCGATGACGTGCAGCGTCAGCGTGGTCTTGCCCGAGCTCTCGGGCCCGTAGATCTCGATGATCCGCCCGCGCGGCAGACCGCCGACACCGAGAGCGATGTCGAGGCCGAGCGAGCCCGTCGAGATGGTCTCGATCTCCTGATGCAGCTCGGACTGGCCGAGACGCATCACCGAGCCCTTGCCGAACGCGCGCTCGATCTGCGTGATCGCCGCGTCCAGCGCCCGCTGCCGGTCGTCGCCGGCGCGCCGGCTGATCATGGTATCGGCCATGGCCATTCGATCCTCGAAGAACTCAGGGGAGGGTTATATCTGCTGCCCGGGGCAGCGGAAAGCTCCGCGTGGCACGACGGCGAGATCGGGGTCCTCTTCTTCCGCTGGGGCCGGCTCCATCGAACCACTCGGAACATATGGGCAACAAACCTTGCTCGCGCAAGCGATCGAGCCTGCCTGCGCCATCGGCCGCGTCCAACCTTTTTCAGCTTATACGCGAATCATGTGCGGATACGATTGTCTTATTTGGTCAGACGGCGCGGAATCAGCACGAGGCTCATGGCACCCAGGACCAGAACCAGCGCCACGAGCTCGCGCCAGCCGGCGGGCTCGCCCAAGAGCCAAGCCGAGCCGAGCACGCCCACGATCGGAATCGCGAGAATGCTGATCGCGGCGGCCGTAGCGGGAAGGAGCGTCACCACCTTGTTGAAGGCCGCGAAGCAGAAGATGAGACCGACGATCGCGGCATAGAGGGTGGCGAGGATGCCCCGCCAGGTGAGATGGCCGAGATCGGGACGGGGCTCGATCACGAGCCAGGCGAGCACGATCGGCATGCCGCCGATCACGAGCTGCCAGGCGGTGTGCGCCATCATGCCGATCGGCCAGGCGCGGGTCTTGATGGCGACCGTGCCGGCGGCCCAGCAGATGGCAGCGAGGATCATGAAGAGCGGCCCCAGAAGGTCGCGCGAGAGGCCCACGAGATCCGGCCCGATGGCGAAGCCGATGCCGATCATCCCGAGCACCAGCGCCAGGATGCGGCGCGGCTCCAGCCGCTCGCCGAGCCAGAGCGCGCTGAAGATGGCGGCCCATACCGGCATGGTATAGGCGATGATCGCCCCGCGCCCACCCGCCATGTGCTTGAGGCTGAAGGCCGAGAGCAGATTCCAGCCGGTGACGCTGCACGAGGCCACGACGAGGAAGGACCGCCAGTAGGCGCGCGGCAGACGCAGACGTTCGCCCGAGAACCAGGCGATGGCCATGAGGCCCGTACCGCTGATGACGACGCAGGCCGCCCGGAAGGTCCAGGGCGAAAGCTCGCTCACCGCCATCTTCATGGCGGGCCAGTTCAGGCCCCAGAGCACGGTGATCGCCGCGATCAGGAGGATCGCGGCGCGCGGCACCGCCCGACGGCCGGCATCGGTCGACGGCACCGCGGGCGGCGCCCCATGGCCCGGCTCTTCGGGCACCGGCTTCAGAAGTCGCTGCAGCGACCGCCCTTCTCCCAATCACCGAAACGGGTCGGCTCGGGTCCTGGCGGGCCGTCGATCTCGCCCGGCGGCTGCGCCGGGCCGCGGAAAGGCTGCGGCTGCGGCTCGTCCGGTTGCCGCTCGGGGACCTTGCCGGCGGGCTCGGTCTCGCGCTCGCTCACTCGGCCATCACCTGCTTGCGCGCCAGGGCCTCGAACTCGTGCAGATGCTTCTCGAGGCTGTGGTCGCTGACCTCCTTGCCGGCCTTGGCGAGATCGGTCTTCACCTTGCTCAGCATGTCGCCGTCACCGGGCTCCGCGAAGTCGGCCATCACGACGTCCTTCGCGTACTGCGCCGCCGCCTCCTCGGAGAGCCCGAGATGGGTCTGCGCGATCCAGAGGCCGAACATCTTGTTGCGCCGGTTGCGGATCTTGAAGCCGAGTTCGAGCTCGTGCTTGAACTTGGCCTCCTCGCCGCGTTCCCGATCATCGAACGTGGTCATGAGCAATCCTCTTTCTTGGGCGACCGACGCTTGGCCCTTATATAGGCCTTCGCGTCGCGGTGCGCCAATCGCCGCATGTCGCATCCCCGCTCGGGTCAGCGCGGAGTTTTTCGCATGTGCACCCTCGTCCTCCTCCGTCGCCCGGCGGCGGCCTGGCCGCTTCTGCTCGCCGCCAACCGCGACGAGCTCGCCTCGCGGCCGTCGCGCCCGCCGGGGCGTCACTGGGAGGACCGGCCTCACGTGCGCGGCGGTCTCGATCTCGAGGCTGGCGGCACCTGGCTCGGCGTCAACGACGATGGTATCGTGGCTGCCGTCCTCAACCGTCGCGGCACGCTGGGGCCGGAGCCCGGCAAGCGCAGCCGCGGCGAGCTCGTGCTGGAAGCGCTCGATCACGCCGAGGCCTACCACGCGGCCGACGCGCTGCGCGCCCTCGATCCCGCGGCCTATCGGCCCTTCAACCTGATCGTCGCCGATGCGGTCGATGCCTTCTGGCTGCGCCATGCCGGGACCGGCGCCATCGAGATGCGACCGATCCCGGAAGGGCTCCACATGATCGAAGCCGGCGAGCTCGACGATCCAGCCTCGCCGCGCATCGCCCGCTTCCTGCCGCAGTTCCGCTTCGTGCCGACACCCGATCCGGCCGCGAGGGACTGGGCGAGCTGGCAGGCGCTCCTGGCCGAACGGGCGAGCCCCACGGGCGAGCCGCGCGATGCCATGTGCATCGTCACCGAAGGCCCTTACGGCACCGTGAGCAGCACGCTCCTCGCCCTCCCCCGCTACGCGAGCGAGCCCGTGATCTGGCTCCACGCCGAGGGGAGGCCCGGCGAGGCGGTCTTCGCGCCCGTGCCGGCCTAGCCGGCGAACCGGGTGGTCAGCACGATCTTGCCGATGTGGCTGCTCGATTCCATGAGCGCGTGCGCGGCCGCCGCCGCCTCGAGCGGGAAGGTGGCGTGGACGAGCGGCTTGACCTTGCCGGCGGCGAGCAGCGGCCAGACCTTCTCTTCCAGCACCCGCGCGATCGCCCCTTTCTGCTCGACCGAGCGAGCCCGCAGGGTGGAGCCGGTCCAGGTCAGGCGCTTGAGCATGAGCGGGGCGAAGTTCGCCTGCACCTTGGCGCCCTGGAGCCAGGCGATCTGGACGAGCCGGCCCTCGACGGCGAGTGCCTGCAGGTTGCGCTCGACGTAAGGCCCGCCCACCATGTCGAGGATGACGTCCACGCCTTTGCCACCGGTCTCGGCCTTGACGACCTCGACGAAATCCTCCTCGCGATGGTTGATCGCCCGCCTGGCGCCGAGAGCCTCGCAGGCGCGCTGCTTGTCGACGCTGCCGACGGTGGCGTAGACGATGGCACCGAGCTCGCGGGCGAGCTGGATCGCGGTCGTGCCGATGCCGGACGAGCCGCCGTGAACGAGGAAGCTCTCGCCCGGCTGCAGCCGCCCGCGGTCGAACACGTTGGTCCAGACGGTGAAGAAGGTCTCGGGAATGCCGCCGGCCTCGATCAGCGAGATGCCGTGCGGCACCGGCAGCACCTGCGGTGCCGGAGCGAGGCAGTATTCCGCGTAGCCGCCGCCCGTGACGAGCGCCATGACCCGGTCGCCCGTGCGCCAGCGCTCCACGCCCTCGCCCACGGCCGCGATCTCGCCCGCGACCTCGAGCCCCGGCACCTCGCTCGCTCCCGGCGGCGGCGGGTAGCCGCCCTGGCGCTGCAGCACGTCGGGCCGGTTGACCCCGGCCGCCGCCACCTTGATCAGCACCTCGCCGTGGCCGGGCCGGGGTACCGGCATCCGGTCCGGCACCAGTGCCTCGGGCGGGCCGAACCGGTCGATGCGGATGTAGGTCATCTCGGCGGGGATCGCGGCGGTCATGGCGTGCGGCACCTTTCCTGCTCGGGAAGCGGGGCATGAGCGCTGGAGCCTTCAGTCCAGCCAGCACAGCAGGCCGTAGCAGCGCCCCAGCACGCGCGTAAAGACGAGATAGAACAGAAGATCCAGCGCCAGGAGCGCCGCCACGAGCGGCAGCCCGACATGCACCACGATCGTGGCAATGCCCCAGCCGGTGAGGCGAGGTCCCGTCACTCGTCTGCTGCGCGAGCGCGCCATGGTTCGCGATCCGCTTCATTAACCAAAAGTTGACGAGCTATCCCGCACCTTCGGGCCACAGGCAAGACGGAGCGGGCGGTGACGGCACTGGAGCTCGACTGGGATCGGACCTCGCACGAGGCGTGGCATGCCCTCCTCGCCGCAGCCGGCCGGTCGAGCCTGCAGCAGGGCTGGGCCTACGGCGCGGCGCTCATGAAGGGCGGCGTGGAGGTGCATCGCGCGGTCGTCCGCGACCTCACGGGCGCTCCCCTCGCCTGCGCCCAGATCGCCGTGCGCCGTGTGCTGGGCCTGCGACGCATCGCCTTCCTCCTGCGCGGCCCCGTGCGGCTGGCGCCGGACGAAGCGGTGGAGGACCGCGCGGTCGAGATGATCTGCCGGCGGCTCGGCCGGGCGGCGCTCCTGTGGGCACCCGAACGGCCGGAACCGCTCTCCCGGCTGCACGGCCAGCGGCCGGTGGTCACCGGCTACAGCACGGCCTGGCTCGATCTCGCCCCTGGCCCCTCGCACCTGCGCCGAATCCTGCACGGCAAGTGGCGCAATCGTCTCGCGCGCGCGGAGCGCGCCGGAATCGAGGTGCGCATCGCGGACCCGCTGCTCGTTGGCTGGCTCCTCGACCGCAACGAGCAGCACCGGCGCACGGTCGGCTATCGCGGTCCGAGTCGAGCTTTCCTCGGCCGGCTGGCGGAGGCTGCGGCGGCGCAGGGCGATCTCCTCGCCCTCATCGCCTGCGAAGCCGGAATCGCGGTCGCCGGCGTGCTCTTCGTCCGCCACGGCGCCGCGGCGACCTACGAGGTCGGCTACGGCTCGCCGCGTGGTCGCGCGCTGAGGGCCAAACATCTCCTGCTGTGGCGCGCGCTCGCCATGCTGCACGAGCGCGGCGTACGCTGGGTCGATCTCGGCGGAATCGACACCGACCGCTCGCCCGGCATCGCCCGGTTCAAGCTCGGGCTCGGCGGTGAGCCCGTGACCCTGGCCGGAACGTTCTTCTGGCCGACAGGAAAATAATTCACCATGAATTAATTATTGACAGCGCATCCGAACCGGCTTAAGAGCACGTCCCATCAAGGCCCCGCGCCGGGGCCGAGCTCAGGGAAGGCTGGACGTGCGTAGCGGCGCCGTAGGGCAAGGCAGCAACTCCGCCCAGGTCAGGCAGTTCAACGAGCGTGTCATCCTGACATTGCTACGGCGTCTCGGCGCGGCGTCGAAGGCCGATCTCGCGCGTCATGCCCAGCTCACCAGCAACACCGCCGGCCAGATCGTCCGCGAGCTCGAGGAGCAGCGGCTCGTGAGGAGCGAGGGCAAGCGCACCGGTGCGCGCGGCCAGCCCGCGACCCTACTCCGGCTCGATCCCGAAGGCGCCTACTCCATCGGCATCAAGATCGGGCGCCGTTCGCTCGATGCGCTCCTCGTCGACTTCAGCGGCCATGTGCTGGAGCGCCGGCGTCTGGAGCGGTCCTTTCCCCTGCCGGACGAAGCGGTCGCGTTCGTGCGCGAGAGCGTCATGGCGCTGCGCCGGTGCCTGAATCGCGGCACCGAGCATCGCCTGGCCGGGCTCGGTGTCGCCACACCCTACAATCTCGGGAGCTGGCAGCGCGAGCTCGACATCCCGAACAGCGCGTATCAACGCTGGAACGACGTCGACGTGAAGGCCGAGCTCGAGGCCGCGACGGGGCTCGCCGTCTTCGTCGAGAACGACGGCACGGCGGCGGCGGTGGCCGAGCTGTTCCAGGGCCACGGCCGCTCGCTCGACGACTTCCTCTACGTCTTCATCGGTACGGCCGCCGGCGGTGGCGTGATCCTGGGCGGGGACTATCACCGTGGTGTCAACGCCAATGCCGGCGATCTCGGCCTGATGCCGACCCTGCCCTCCCGCCTGCCCACGGCACCGCGGCCCAGGGGGCCTTACGAGATCCTGCTCACCCGCGCCTCGCTCAACGCGCTCATCCGGCATCTGCGTGGCCGGGGCTTTCCCATCGAGAGCCGCCGTGATCTCGAGCCTCTGCTCGAGCAGGCGCATCCCGCGGTGGGCGAATGGCTCGAGGATGCCGTCGACGCGCTGGTGCTGCCGGTGCTCTCGGCCGTGCGCATCCTCGACGTCCCGGCGGTCGTGATCGACGGTGATCTGCCCCGGCCTCTGCTTTTGGATCTGATCGCCCGGCTCGAGATCCAGCTCGGCATCGCGTCCCCGGAGTCGCGCGAGCCGCCGCGCCTCTTGTGCGGCAGCATCGGGCGCGAGGCGCCGGCGATAGGTGCCGCGATCCTGCCGCTCCATCTCAATTTCAGCCCTAGCCGGGACGTCCTGATCGGCTACTGATGGGAGAATCGATCGTGACGGAACGAGGACCATCGGGAGGCGAGCGGCGGCCATGAACGAGACACGCATTCCGACTCTGGCGATGCGGGGCATTTCCAAGACCTTTCCCGGGGTGAAGGCGCTGAACGGGGTGCAGCTCGAGGCCTGGCGCGGCGAGGTGCTGGCGCTGATGGGCGAGAACGGCGCCGGCAAGAGCACCTTGATGAAGATCCTCTCCGGCGCCTACCAGGCCGACCCCGGCGGCGAGATCCTGATCGACGGCAAGCCCGTGCTCATCGCCGACCCGATCGCCGCCAAGCGCCACGGCATCGCCATCATCTACCAGGAGCTGGCGCTCGCCCCCAACCTGTCGGTGGCCGAGAACATCCATCTCGGCGACGAGATCCACCACCGCGGCGTCATCGACCGCGCGGCCATGCACGATGCCTGCCGGCCGGTGCTCGAGCGGCTGGGGGCGCCGTTCCGCCCCGAAACCCGGGTCGGCGCCCTCTCGATCGCCGAGCAGCAGCTGGTCGAGATCGCCAAGGCGCTGCACGCCCGATCCAAGATCCTGGTGCTCGACGAGCCGACCACCGCCCTCTCGGCGCGCGAGACCGAGCGCCTGTTCGCGCTCGTGCGCCAGCTCAGAGCCGAGGGCATGGCGCTGATCTACATCAGCCACCGCATGGCCGAGGTCTACGAGCTCGCCGACCGGGTCTCGGTGCTGCGCGACGGCGCTTACGTCGGCACGCTCACCCGCGACCGGCTCAGCGCCGAGGCGCTGGTCCGGATGATGGTCGGCCGCGACCTCTCGACCTTCTACAAAAAGGCGCACGATCCGCACGGCAGCCGCGGGCCGGTGGTGCTGGAGGTGCGGCACCTCACCGACGGCGGCAGGCGGGTGCAGCCCTGCAGCTTCCAGCTCCACAAGGGCGAAGTCCTCGGCATCGCCGGCCTCGTCGGCTCGGGGCGCACCGAGCTTGCGCGCCTGATCTACGGCGCCGATCCCAAGGCCGGCGGCGAGGTGCTGGTCGACGGCCGGCCGCTCCAGGCGCGGACGCCCAAGGACGCGCTCGATGCCGGGCTCGCCTAC
>NZ_JBBLZC010000050.1:0-5473 GCF_037908215.1 Benzoatithermus flavus
GAGCCCGGGGAGGGGCCAGGGAGACAACTCGGATGTGGAAAAACCTGCTGCTCGCGGGCGCGGCCTTGGCGCTCGCCCAAGGCCGGGCTTCGAAATGAGCGGCCGGCCGCGCCGGTGCCACCTCCCTGGCCGGCGCGGCACGTGCCTGGGGGTGCCATGCCTCCGGGTCCCTTTCACCGACGAGGGTTCGCCATGGCCGACGTGGTCTGCTTCGGTGATCTCTTGATCGACTTCGTGCCGACCGTGACCGGCAAGGGGCTGGCCGATGCCCCGGCTTTCGTCAAGGCCCCCGGTGGAGCGGCGGCGAACGTCGCCGTCGGTCTCGTCCGGCTTGGGGCGAGCAGCGCCTTCATCGGCAAGGTCGGCGACGACCCGTTCGGCCACTTCCCCTGGGCCACGGCATTCCAGCCCCGGCTCACGACCATGGCCCAGCCCGGCTACGCCATTGGCCAGGAGGCGGTGAGCCTGCCGTTCGACCGGATCTCGGGTGCCAGGCACGGACCCGCGATCCGCAAGGTCCTAAAGGCCACGGTCGCGTGATCCGCGCCTCGTGCGGCCGACACCTTGAGGACTGCGTGCCCGTGCGTCGCCCCGGCACGGTCAGATGCAGGACCGTGCCGGTCTGAGGACGGATGGCCGGCTCAGCCCTCACTGGCCATCAGGTCGCCTTCTCCGTGTTGCGGATGTCCTGCTCGACGGTGCGAAATTCCGGCGCCAGCCGGATCGCCGGCTGGCAACAGCCGGAGAACACCAGGGCGGTCTCCTCGACCGGCGTGGAAGATTGGCGGCGTCAGGCGGCGAGGCGGGCGGCCTTGGCCTCGAGGTGGTGCAGGAGGTTGGTGAACGCCTTCACGAACAGCGCCACGCCTTCCTGCTCCAGCCGGTCGGCGGCGGCGGCGAGGTCGATGCCGACCTCGGCCAGCGCTTTCACCTGCCGCTCCGCCTCGGCCACGTCCTGCTCCAGGGTCTGGGCAACGGTGCCGGCCTCGCGGAAGCCCTCGTAGGTTGCGGGCGGCATGGTGCTGACCGTCTCGGGGCCGATCAGCTCCTCGACGTAGAGGAGCTCGGGATAGGCCGGGTTCTTGGCCCCGGTGCTGGCCCAGAGCAGGCGTTGCGGGCGGGCGCCGGCCGCGCGCAAGGCCTCGAAGCGCTCGCCACCGTAGATCCGCTTGTAGCGTTGATAGGCGAGCTTGGCGTTGGCGATTGCGATCCTGCCCTGCAGATCGGGCCGCGTCTCGGCCAGCATCGGGTCGAGCAGCGTATCGACCCGGCTGATGAAGAAGCTCGCGACCGAGGCGATCCGGTCGATGGGCTGACCCTGGGCCAGGCGACGCTCGAGGCCGCGCAGGTAGGCTTCCGCCACCTCGGCGTAGCGCTCGACCGAGAACAGCAGGGTGACGTTGACGTTGATGCCCTCGGCCGTGAGCTGCTCGATCGCGGGCAGGCCGGCCCTGGTGCCGGGCACCTTGATCATGACGTTGGGCCGGCCGAGGCGGGCGTGCAGCTCCCGTGCCTCGCGCAAGGTCGCTTCGGTGTCGTGGGCGAGGTCGGGCGAGACCTCGAGGCTCACCATCCCGTCGACCCCGCCCGTCTTCTCGTAGACCGGCCGCATCGCGTCGGCGGCGTCGCGGATGTCCTCGATCGCGAGGGCAAAGAACAGGTCGCGGGGCGACTGGCTGCGGTCGCGCTCGAGCTCGCGCTCGAGCAGCGCATCGTACGCATGGCTGGTGCCGATCGCCTTGTCGAAGATCGCGGGATTGGAGGTGACGCCGCGCAGGTCGTCGTCCTCGATCATGGTCAGGAGACCGCCTGAGGTCAGCATGGCACGATGGATATTGTCGCACCAGACGCTCTGCCCGGCGGCGTTCAGCTTGCGCAAGGGGTTGTTCGGGTTGGCCATAGAATGCACCTCATCGGGCAGGGGTCGGGTGGCGCGCTCGCGGGCGCTGCTCGTGCAGGAAGACGCGATCGTCGCGCTCGCGTCGCAAGCCGCCGGATGCCGCGGATGTTCCCGTCCTACGGCTCCGACGACGGCCGAGGCGGGCAGGCTCCCCGGTGGCCGATCATCATAGCACCTCGGCTTCGGCCCTCACCAGCACACGAACCCGCCATCGACGATGAGGTCGATGCCGGTGCAGAAGGACGAGGCCTGGCTCGCCAGAAAGATCGTCGGCCCGACCAGCTCGTCGACGGTCGCCATCCGCCCCATGGGCGTTTCGGCCTCGAACCGCTTGCGCTGTTCGGCGACCTCGGGGCGCAGGTTCATCGGGGTGAGGGTGTAGCCCGGGCTGATCGCATTCACGCGGATGCCGCGGTTGACGATCGAGCCCGACATCGAGGCGATGTTGATGATCGAGCCGCGGCGGCGCGGCAGCATGACCTGCGCCTCGGCCTTGGCGGACAAAAAGACTCCGGTGAGATTGATGTCGAGCATGCGCTGCCACTGCTCGAGCGGCATGGTCTCCGCCGCACCCGCGTTGGCGATCCCGGCGCAGTTCACCGCGACCGACATCGGGCCCAGATCGACCTCGCAGGCGGCGACCGCCGCCACGATCTCCGGCTCGCTGGTCACCGTGCCCTACAGGGCCAGGGCGCGGCGGCCGAGCGTCTCGATACGGGCGATGGTCTGCGGCAGGCTCTGGCTTGCCGGCAGGTCGAAGCAGGCGACATCGGCCCCGGCTTCGGCGAGCCCGATTGCCAGACGCTGGCCGATGCCGCTGCCGGCGCCGGTGACGAAAGCCACCTGACCGTCGAGACGAAACAGATCCATGTCCTAAGCCTCCCTCGAGCGTCCTTCGCCGTGACCGACTCCCGGTCACGGTCAATGGGTGGCGCGCTCCATCACCGCATGACGGCTAGCCTCGTGGGCATCCAGGATCCCGCGCGACCGGCCGCGGCTCATGACCATGACCCGATGCGACAGGCCGAGTACCTCGTCGAGATCCGAGCTGACCACGACGACGGCCATGCCGGCCCGCGTCAGCTCGGCGATCAGCTCATAGATCGCCGCCCTGGCCCCGACGTCGATGCCACGGGTCGGCTCGTCGAGGATGAACACCTTCGGCTTGCGCGCCAGCCACTTGGCGATGACCACCTTCTGCTGGTTGCCGCCGGAGAGATGACGGGCGAGCTGCAGCGGCCGGCTCTTCACGCCCATCTGCGCCGTCAGCCCCTCGCCCCGCAGAACCTCCCACTCGGCCGGCGGTGCCGGCTCGGGGAACATGCGCTCATCGGCTCAGCACCTCGAGAGCCCGGGCGATCTGCTCGGCCGTCGGCACCTTGTGATGCCACTCGACCCGGTCCTCGATGAAGGACACGCCCTTGCCCTTGATCGTGTTGGCGAGCACGCAGCGGGGCCGGCCGGCGCGGCGCTGAACGCGGCGAGCAGCGCCGCGTGATCGTGGCCGTCGGCCTCGATCGTCTTCCAGCCGAACGCGCGCCATTTGTCGGCGAGCGGCTCCAGCCGGTTGGTCGCTTCGGTGCGGGCACCCTGCTGCAGCCGGTTGTGATCGACGATCACCGGCGGGCCGCGATGGCGCAGCCGACGGCGATCGGCAGGCCGTGGCCGAGCGGCCCGGTGTTGGCCTCCACACCGGGCACCTTGCGCCGGTTGGGGTGGCCGTCGAGCGGCGAGAGCGGCGCCATGAACGTGTCGAGCCGTGCAACGGGGAAGAACCCGCGGAGTGCCCGCGCGCTGTAGAGCGCGGCCGCGCAGTGGCCCTTGCTCAGGATCAGTCGGTCGCGATCGGGTCGGGCGGGATCGGCCGGATCGATCCGCATCACCGCGAACAGCAGTGTCGTCAGGGTGTCGGTGACCGAGAGATCGCCACCGACATGGCCGAGCCCGGCCTTGCCGATGGTGCGCAGCACCGCTCGCGGCATCGGCGCCGCCATCGCCAGGCGCTTCGCAAGGGAAGGTGCCGCCGTGCTCGTCGCTGCCAACGAGCCGCTGGTGGAGCAGGTGGCAGGCGAGATCACGGCCGCGGGCGGCACCGCGGCCCCGTTCGTGGCCGACGTCACCGATCCGGCGCAGGCCGCCCGCCTGTACGATGCGGCCGAGCAGCATTTCGGCCGGGTCGACGTCTCGGTTCAGAACGCCGGCGTGATCACCATCGCCCGGATCGAGGACATGACCGAGGCCGAGTGGGACAAGGTCCTGGCGGTCACCACCAAGGGCGTGTTCCTGTGCTGCCAGGGAGCGGATGCGGGTGGTGGACTTCATCAAGTCAAGGGCGAGCGTTCGTTCATAGTCGACCCACATGCCGCCCTGCTCCGCCTAGCGGACGCAGCTCTCCACCCAGCGGACGCCTTCCGGCGCGGATGACGGGATAGCGAATGGTCGCGAGCAGTGCCGCATCGCCACGGTCGGTCGCGTCCATGGCCAGAGCAAACGGGTCAGAAGCCGACGCTCTTGAGGTGATCCAGACTTTGCGCCACGTCCCGGAGGCTGCCGCCCACGTCGCGCGGGTCACGCTCCTGCTCGATCGTGATGTAGCCGTGATAACCGATGTCCTCGAGCAGCCGACGGATCGCCGGGTAGTCGATCACGCCCTTGCCGATCGGGCACATGACCCCTTTGGCGCAAGCGTCGAAGAACCGGATCCGCTCGCCCATGACCTGGCAATGGACGTCGAGATCGATATCCTTGAAGTGGATGTAGTCGAGCCGGTCGGCATGGTCGCGGAGCCCCGTCACGGGATCCATCCCGGAATGGTAGAGGTGTCCGGTATCGAGGCACAAGCCCGCCGTCTCGTACGGGATATCGGTGATGACTTTCCGGATCTCGTCCGCGAACTCGATGTAGCCGCCCGCATGGGGGGATGACCGCGCGCACGCCGTGCTTGCGCCAGGCGAGCTCGGCGATCACCTTGATGTGGTGCATCGTACGCGCGGCAGCCTGGTGATCAGGGCGCAGATCTCGTCGGTCTGCCGTAGGAGGCTGGGCAGGTTCGACCCGGCGACGAGGTCATCGAAGATCGTGCCGGCGACGATGAACAGGCCGCGCCGCTCGAGCGCGTCGCTCACCAGGTCGACATCGAGCGGGATATAGCCGCAAGGACCGAGCTCGAGGCCCCGGTAGCCGGCCTGCGCCGCCTCGTCGAGCACGAGCTGCCACGGAGGCAGGTGCGGGTTCCTGACGTCGTCGACGTCCCAGTAGCAAGGTGCGGTCGAGATCTTGATGTTCATGGTGAGCTCTGCCCGTCCGGTGGCAATCATGGTCGCGCAGGCAAGGTCACGCGTGCTCGTCACGCAGCCGACTACCCGTCCGTCGACAACGCCCTGGCCATCGCCTCCCTGCGGCGCTGTGGCCCTCAAGGGCCGGCTTGCGCGGGTCGCCGGCGGGCATCCGCAGGTCGTGGATGCCCACTGAAGCCGATGCTCGTTACACCCGGCGCCGGCGGCGGTACTGGTCGGCGACGACCGCGGCGACGATGATCACCCCCTTGACGATGTCCTGGATGTAGGCGTCCAC
>NZ_JBBLZC010000051.1:2500-5369 GCF_037908215.1 Benzoatithermus flavus
GTAGTGGCGAGCGAACGCGGACCAGGCCAGTGGCCGATCGGTCAGAACCGGAACCGTCTGGAACGGCGGGCCATAGCGGGTGACAGCCCCGTACGGGTAGAACGCCGATCGGTCCTCGAGTAGGGCGGGACACGGGAAATCCTGTCCGAAGACGGGGGGACCACCCTCCAAGCCTAAGTACTCCTTGGCGACCGATAGTGCACGAGTACCGTGAGGGAAAGGTGAAAAGCAGCGCGACGAGCGCGGTGAAACAGACCCTGAAACCGGATGCCTACAAGCAGTCGGAGCCCTCCCTTCCGGGTGGGGTGACGGCGTACCTTTTGCATAATGGGTCAGCGAGTTGATGTCGGCAGCAAGCTTAAGCCGCTAGGCGTAGGCGCAGCGAAAGCGAGTCTGAACAGGGCGCGAAGTTGTCGGCATCAGACCCGAAACCGGGTGATCTAGCCATGGGCAGGTTGAAGGTGGGGTGACACCCACTGGAGGACCGAACGCACGCCTGTTGAAAAAGTCGGCGATGACCTGTGGCTAGGGGTGAAAGGCCAAGCAAACCCGGAGATAGCTGGTTCTCCGCGAAAGCTATTGAGGTAGCGCGTCGGACGATGACCCTCGGGGGTAGAGCACTGGATGGGCTAGGGGGGCGCAAGCCTTACCAAACCTAACCAAACTCCGAATACCGAGGCCTTTAGTCCGGCAGACAGGCGGCGGGTGCTAAGGTCCGTCGCCGAGAGGGAAACAGCCCAGACCGCCAGCTAAGGCCCCCCAATCGTGGCTAAGTGGGAAAGGATGTGGGAAGGCCATAACAACCAGGAGGTTGGCTTAGAAGCAGCCATCCTTTAAAGAAAGCGTAACAGCTCACTGGTCTAACAGCCGTCCTGCGCCGAAGATGTAACGGGGCTCAAGCCACGTGCCGAAGCTGCGGGCGCGTCGATGCGCGCGGTAGCGGAGCGTTCCGTAAGCCCGTGAAGGTCAGCCGTGAGGCTGGCTGGAGGTATCGGAAGTGCGAATGCTGACATGAGTAGCGACAAAGAGCGTGAGAGACGCTCTCACCGAAAGTCCAAGGGTTCCTGCGCAAGGTTAATCCACGCAGGGTGAGCCGGCCCCTAAGGCGAGGCCGACAGGCGTAGCCGATGGGAACCAGGTCAACATTCCTGGGCCCGCGGGTGGTGACGGGATCCGACCGTTGTCCGGGCTTAACGGATTGTCCGGGCAGCCGAAGATCTCCAGGAAACAGCCCCCGCACCTGGACCGTACCCGAAACCGACACAGGTGGACTGGTTGAGCATACCCAGGTGCTTGAGAGAACGGCGTTGAAGGAACTCGGCAAATTGCCCGCGTAACTTCGGGAGAAGCGGGACCCCTCGCCGGGCAACCGATGGGGGGTGGCACAGACCAGGGGGTGGCGACTGTTTACTAAAAACACAGGGCTCTGCGAAGTCGCGAAGACGACGTATAGGGTCTGACGCCTGCCCGGTGCCGGAAGGTCAAGGGGAGGGGTGCAAGCTCCGAACCGAAGCCCCGGTAAACGGCGGCCGTAACTATAACGGTCCTAAGGTAGCGAAATTCCTTGTCGGGTAAGTTCCGACCTGCACGAATGGCGTAACGACTTCCCCACTGTCTCCAACGCCGGCTCAGCGAAATTGAATTCTCCGTGAAGATGCGGAGTACCCGCGGTCAGACGGAAAGACCCCGTGCACCTTTACTACAGCTTTGCACTGGCACGCGATGGGGCATGTGTAGGATAGGTGGGAGCCAGTGAAGCGCGGGCGCCAGCCCGCGTGGAGGCAACCTTGAAATACCACCCTTGGCTCATTGCGTGTCTAACCGCGGGCCCTGAACCGGGCTCCGGGACCCTGCATGGCGGGTAGTTTGACTGGGGCGGTCGCCTCCCAAAGAGTAACGGAGGCGCGCGATGGTGGGCTCAGGCTGGTCGGAAACCAGCCGCCGCGTGCAAGCGCACAAGCCCGCCTGACTGCAAGGCCGACAGGCCGCGCAGAGACGAAAGTCGGCGCTAGTGATCCGGTGGTCCCGCGTGGAAGGGCCATCGCTCAACGGATAAAAGGTACGCCGGGGATAACAGGCTGATAACCCCCAAGAGTCCCCATCGACGGGGTTGTTTGGCACCTCGATGTCGGCTCATCACATCCTGGGGCTGAAGCAGGTCCCAAGGGTTCGGCTGTTCGCCGATTAAAGTGGTACGTGAGCTGGGTTTAGAACGTCGTGAGACAGTTCGGTCCCTATCTGCCGTGGGTGTTCGAGACTTGCGAGGATCTGCCCTTAGTACGAGAGGACCGGGGTGGACGAACCTCTGGTGGACCGGTTGTCGCGCCAGCGGCACCGCCGGGTAGCTAAGTTCGGACGGGATAACCGCTGAAGGCATCTAAGCGGGAAACCCACCTCAAAACCAGGTCTCGCCATCAGAGCCGTGGTAGACCACCACGTCGATAGGCCGGAGGTGCAAGCGCGGCAACGCGTGCAGCCAACCGGTCCTAATCGCTCGATCGACCTCGACCCCTCCAGCGGCAACCGCACCCGCCCATGCCCCGCTCGCCAGCCGTCCCGCCCCTCGCCCCAAAGGCGAAAGGGCCGCTTGCTCGACCTGGTGGCCACAGCGCCGGTGCCCCACCCGATCCCATTCCGAACTCGGCCGTGAAACCCGGCCGCGCCCATGGTACTGCGCCTCAAGGCGCGGGAGAGCAGGTCGCCGCCAGGTCCAGCAAGCGGCCCCCCAGACCGTCACCACCCAACGATCCCCCTCCCCGGCCGCGCCGCCAAGGCGAACCCGGAGCCCGCACGCGGGGTGGAGCAGCCCGGTAGCTCGTCAGGCTCATAACCTGAAGGTCGCAGGTTCAAATCCTGCCCCCGCAACCAA
>NZ_JBBLZC010000052.1:0-4392 GCF_037908215.1 Benzoatithermus flavus
GCCCGAGCGGGTGCGGGCGTTCTTCCAGGCGCCAACCACCCGCTGCGCTGCTCGATCCCTATATTTAGGGGTTAGTAACTGGTCACGAGGCGCGGCGTCTGGCCGTTCCGATCCCCTGCAAGCCTTCCAGGAAAGGGCGTTCTGACAAGGGTTTGCCTGTTGCTACCGGTCACGTGGACACCTCCGATAACCGGGTATTCGTTGCGTTAGGGAACATCGGAGGGGCCTTTGTGCCGAGCGGCTCGGGATGGAAAGAGCCGCTGCGGTGGTATCGATAGGCCGGCGGTGACTGTTCTGTCTGTGTTGTGGTTCAGGCGGGCAGGCTTCGCCTGTCGAGCCAGCACCATCGCTTCATGTTGTCGGCAATATTGGCGAGGGTGACGGCTGCGCGCGCCCGGGCGAGGCCGATGGTGCGGATCACCGGCCCCATCACCCCTTCTGATGCGCGAAGGGATGCTCGACCTGGGCGCGCACCGCGGATTTGGCGACGTTGGCCCTGGCGGTGCGCCTCGGCATCGGCCGGCCCGCCGGCTTGCGCCGATGGATGTGGCTGACCTTGCCGATGCCGGCGAGATAGCGCTCGTTCTCCGCCGAGCGACAGGCCGTGTCACCCCAGACGTCGGCGGCCGTGTTGTTCGGATCGATCAGCCCCTCGCGCAGCCACGCCCCGTCATGCGCCGCCGCGTCCGTGACCTTGCCGCACCGGATGGCGCCATGGCGCCGATCGATCGAGATGTGCGACTTGTAGCCGAAATGCGGGACCGCGATGTCCAGCTGCGGCGTGCCATCCTCGGGCGGGCGGGCCTTGCCGATCCTGCAGTCGAGGCGCTTCGTGCTGCTGGGTGCCATCCTCGCGCGGGCGGGTCTTGCTGAACTTCACCGTCCAGCGCGCGTCGGTGTCCTTCTGGTGTGCCTTGGCCGGCTTGTCCGGCCAGACGTCACGGGCCGTCTCGCCCGCCTCGAGCGCGCCTTCTCGGCCTCGGTGGTGCGCTGGCGCGGGGCGGCCACCAGGGTCGCGTCGGCGATCTGGCCGGCCATCAGCAGATAGCCCGCCTCCGTGATCGCCCGGTCGAGCCGGGCGATCAGTGCGTCGAACGCGCCGGCGGCGATCAGCGCCTCACGGAAGTCCTGCAGCGCGTCGGCGTCGGGCACTGTATCGCCGGGGCCGCGGCGACAGAAGTGCATCCAACTCAGCCGATCAGCCACCAGGTACTCCGTCGCGCCAGCGACAGCCCGTGCATCGCTTGCAGCACCAGCATGCGGAACTGCAGCACCGGATCGAAGGACGGACGGCCGCCCTGGCTGCGGTCGCGGGCGCCAAGTGCGGCCTCCAACTCGGCCCGGAACATCTCGAAATCGACCGTCGCGGCGAGTTTCTCCAGCGGATCGCCCTGCGCGGACAGCTCCCGCAGACGATCCTGCACATCCCAGAACCCTGGCTGACCTGCCGACATCCGCGCCTCGCTTGCCATCGTCCAAGGCGGACGGAATCATGTCATCCGCGTCAGCGCTACCCAGGTTTCCGGAGGTGTCCACGTCCCGGGAGATGCCCGATGTGGACGCCCGAGCCGCGTCGAACCTACGATCGTGCCGGCCCGCGCTCTCCGCGCGATCCGACCGATACGGAATGGGCGCTGGTCGCGCCTCGATCCCGCCGGCCAAACGCGGTGGGCGGCGCTCGGTGAACCTGCGCGAGGAGCCGAACGCGCTGCTCTACGTGCTCGCGACCGGCTGCCAAGGGCGGGCGCCGCCCGAGGCTCTGCCGCCCAAGGGCACCGCGCACGATTACCCCATGCGCTGGGCCTGCGACGGCACGCTCGATCGCCGCCGTGATGCGCTCTGCCGGCAAGCCCGCACCCTCGCCGGCCAACAGGCGAGCCCCACCGCCGCGATCGTCGACGGCCAAAGCGTCGAGGACGCGGAAAGGGGGGGCGCGCGTCGACCCGCATGGCTACGATGCGGGCGAGAAGCGCCACCGCGTGGTGGACACGCCCGGCTCGGTGCCGCGCGCGATGGTTCATCCCGCCGACGTGCAGGACCGAGCCGGGGCGCTGCCGCTGCTGCGCGCGGTGCGCCGCCGCTTCCCGTTCGTCGAGCCGGTGTTCGCCGATGGCGGCCATCGGGGCACGGCCACCACCGCGGCGGTGGCGGCGCTCGGCTGGCGATCGTCGAGCGCTCAGGGGGCGACCGGCTTCACGCCCTTGCCCGAGCGTTGGCTCGTGGAGCGGACGTTCGGTTGGCTCGGCCGCCGTCGCCGGCTCGTGCGCGATGTCGACAGCCTCGCCCGCACCGCGCTGGCCTTCGTTCTGCTCGCAATGATCCGGCTCGTGCTGCGCCGGCTTGCACGTGCCTCTCACCGAAGCCGAACTTCCCGGACGGGCTCCGATGATGACGGTGTGATCGGGCGGCCCCGGGCCGGTCGCCGGGCGAGAGGACACCGCCGGCGAGCGCGTCCATCACCCGCAGGCCACGGGCCTTGGCCGTGGTCGGCACCGAGCGAATCGCGGCCATCGCGTCGGCACCCTCCTTCAATCGGGCGCAGCCGAACACCTTCCGGGCCGTCACGAACGGCCGCAGCGCCCGCTCCGAAGCGTTGTTGGTCGCCGGCACGTCGCGCCGCCGCAGGCACAGGGTCAGCTCGGCGCGCCCTGACCCGACGCCGCAGTTTCTCGCCCTCACGATGGCGAGCCTCGATCGCCGTCCCCGCGTCGAGCCGGCGCTCGATCGCACCGAGGCGCCGCGCCAGAGTCGAGTCGGCCCAGCCGGTCTCGCGGGGTAAGCGGCCGCCGGACCGCCTGTGTCTTGCCGCTTGACGCTGGCCTGGCTGCCCTGTCAAGGCGCTTCGCATGGTCCTTCCGCATTCTCGGTGCAGGTGGTGGCCGACGAGGGCGTCCGGGACCACATGAGGCGATCACCTCTGGAGCCTTGATCCTCGTCCTCGCCCCGCCAGCTCCTGCCGCCGATCCCGGCCGACCTCGCGGTCGAGCGGGTCCGTCCCAGCCCCGACCGCGGCGGCATCCTCGCCGTCCCGAAGCCGACCTCTGGCGTTTGTCCGGCCTGCGGGCATGCCTCCGCGCGCGTGCACGGCCATTATACCCGGCGGCTCGCCGCCCGGCCCTGGCAGGGACGCGTGGTCACCCTCGCGGTCCGCGTACGCCGTTGCCGCTGCCCGGTGCTCGGGTGCCCACGCCGCAGCGTCGCCGAACGCCTGCCGCCATGGAGGCGCAAGCCCGGCGTACCGGCCGGCTCGCCGACAGCCAGCGCGCCATCGCGCACGGCACGGGCGGAGAGCCCGGCTCCCGCCTGGCCACACGTCTCGCCATGCCGATCAGCGGCGACACGCTGCTGCGCCTGATCCGGGCGACGCCGCTCGAGCCGCCGCCCCCGCCGCGGATCGTCGGCATCGACGACGGGGCCTGGCACCGTGGCCGGCGCTACGGCACGATCGTCGTCGATCTCGAGCGCCACCGGCCCGTCGACCTGCTGCCCGATCGTGACGCCGAGACCGTTGCCGCCTGGTTCCGAGATCATCCCGGCTTGGAGATCGTCGCCCGTGACCGCACCGGCGCCGATGCCGAAGGAGCTCGTCTCGGCGCGCCGGAAGCCGTGCCAGTCGCCGACCGCTGGCATCTGCTGCGCAACCTGGGCGACGCCCTGCCGCGGATCCTCGATCGCCGTCCGCCGGATCTCCGCGCCGCCGCCAAGGCAGCCGTAACCGTCTTGCGCGCCGCGAACGAGGTCTTGCCCCCGATGCTTCCTCCGGCATCCCGGCCGGTCTCGCCGCAGCGGCAAGGGGTCTTGTGGCCGAGGCCGGGAAGCTCGACGGGACCGAGCGCCGCTTCGTCGATGTCCTGCTCGCCGGTCCGGCCGCGCGCGTCGCGGTGATCGAGCTCGCCCGCGAGTTCCGTCGCATGGGGTGCGAGCGGCAGCCGGAGCGGCTCGATGGTTGGCTTGGCGCGGCGGGCTCGCCGGTGCTGCGTGGTTGCGCCGTCAGCCTGCGTCGTGATCTCGCGGCGGTGCGGGCGGCGCTGAGCGAACCCTGGAGCACGAGCCCGGTCGAGGGGCAGAGCAGCCGTTCGAAGATGAGCGAGCGCCAGATGTACGCGCGGGCCGGCTTCGATCTTCTTCGGCAGCGTGTGCTGCTCGCGGCACGAGCCAGGCTCGATCGGATCGGCGCAAGCGCCGCTCTGCTGCACCGAGAATGCGGAAGGACCAAAATGCGAAGCGCCTTGACACCATGTGGCCCGCGTGATCGCCGCCTGCGCCCGGCGGATCGTCGGCGGGCGGGGGTCGCTCCCGGCGCGGGCCGGCAGCGTCGGCGACAGCCGTGCCGCGGCCGAGCCGATCGATGGCCGGTTCGAGACCGCGGTCGGGCGGCGGTGCGGGCCTGGG
>NZ_JBBLZC010000053.1:0-3951 GCF_037908215.1 Benzoatithermus flavus
ACCCGGCTGAAGACCATCACCTCGCGCTGGCCGACCGGCATCCGTGCGGGTGCCGACTTCGTCATGCCCACCATGCGCTGAGGCGCTGCCCCGACGGGAGGGAAGGACATGCTGGCGAGAAAGCATGGCAGGGAGGGGGCCGCACCTCCCGCGACGGCCCTCCCGTCTGCCGAGCGCCCGTCCGTGGCCGCGGACGGGCTGCACCGGATCGTCATCGTCGGCGGCGGGGCGGGCGGGCTCGTGCTCGCGACCAGGCTCGGCCACCGGCTCGGCCGGCGCCGACGTGCAAGGATCACCCTGATCGACGCCAACCTCACCCATGTCTGGAAGCCGCTCCTGCACGAGGTGGCGGTCGGCACGCTCGATTCGCACAAGGACGACGTGATCTATCTCGGCCATGCCAAGGGGCACGGCTTCAGCTTCCAGCAGGGCCGGATGGACGGCCTCGACCGGGAGCGCAAGGAGGTGCGCCTCGCACCGATGCTGGACGAGAAGGGCCGCGAGGTCATCCCGGCCCGTACGGTGCCCTACGACACGCTGGTGATCGCGGTCGGCGGCCTCTGCAACGACTTCGGCACGCCGGGGGTGAAGGAGCACTGCATGTTCCTCGACACCCATCAGCAGGCCGAGCAGGTGCAGAAATGCCTGCTCAACGCCTGCCTCCGGGCGCAGGCGCAAGCGGAGCCGCTGCGCGAGGGCCAGCTCCACGTCGCCATCGTCGGCGCCGGCGCCACCGGGGTCGAGCTCGCGGCCGAGCTGCACCGGGCGACGCGCGAGCTCGTGGCCTACGGGCTGGACCGGATCGATCCCGAGCGCGACGTCAAGATCAGCCTGATCGAGGCGGGGCCGACCGTGCTTCCCGCCCTGCCGCCGCGGCTGTCGGAGGCGACCATGCGCGAGCTCTTGCGCCTGGGTATCGCGGTCCACACGGGCGAGAAGGTGGTGGAGGTCACGGAGCAGGGCGTGCGCTGCGCCGGTGGCCTGTTCGTCCCGGCCGAGATCAAGGTCTGGTCGGCGGGCGTGAAGGCGCCGGACTTCTTGAAGGACATCGCCGGTCTCGAGACCAACCGGCTGAACCAGCTCGTCGTCGACCAGACGCTGCGCACCACGCGCGATCCCGACATCTACGCCATCGGCGACTGTGCTGCCTGCCCGCAGCCCGGCAGCGACCGTCCGGTACCGCCGCGCGCCCAGGCCGCCTACCAGGAGGCGATGACGCTGGCCAGAACGCTGCGCCGCCGGCTCGAGGGCCAGGCACCCGTGCCGTTCGTCTACAAGGATTACGGCTCGCTCGTCTCCTTGAGCTACAGCTCGGTCGGCAACCTCATGGGCAATCTCCTGGGCAACGTCATGATCGAGGGGAAGATCGCGCGCCTGACCTACCAGTCGCTCTACAAGAAGCACCAGCTCGCCGTGCACGGCTTCGTCTGGGTGGCGCTCAACACGCTGATCAACTTCCTGCGGCGCCGGACCGAGCCGCGGCTGAAGCTGCACTAGCGTCGCCGGCGAGCGGGTCGGGTGCGACGGTTCTTCGATGGTGCCGGGCATCATCGACGAAAGGTTGACGGGATCGCCCTCGATCGGGCGTCTTCCGGCATGGCCGGTGCCAGGCGACCGGGAGAGAGGGGGAGCATGCCGATGACCACGAACGCCAGACCACGCCGGAAGACGCCCGAGCAGCTCCGCTCGCATCGCTGGTTCGGGGTGCACGATCTCCGCGCCTTCGGCCACCGCTCGCGCATCCGGCAGATGGGCTACGGGCCCGAGGACTACGCCGGCAAGCCGGTGATCGCGATCCTCAACACCTGGTCCGACATCAACCAGTGCCACGCCCACTTCAAGGAACGGGTGCAGGACGTCAAGCGCGGCATCTTCCAGGCGGGCGGCTTTCCTTTGGAGCTGCCGGCGCTCTCGCTCTCCGAGCCGTTCGTCAAGCCCACGACCATGCTCTACCGCAATCTCCTCGCCATGGAGGCCGAAGAGCTGCTGCGCAGCCATCCGATCGACGGCGTGGTGCTCATGGGCGGCTGCGACAAGACCACGCCCGGCCTCCTCATGGGGGCGATCTCCATGAACCTGCCCGCGATCTTCGTCCCCGCCGGGCCGATGCTGCGCGGCAACTGGCGCGGCCAGGTGCTGGGCTCGGGCTCGGATAGCTGGAAGTACTGGGCGGAGCTTCAGGCCGGCAACATCACGATCCAGGACTGGAACGACATCGAGAGCGGCATCGCGCGTTCCGCCGGCATGTGCATGACCATGGGCACGGCCGCCACCATGACCGCGGTGGCGGAGGCGATGGGCTTCTCGCTGCCGGGCGCCTCCTCGATCCCGGCGCCGGATTCGAGCCATCCGAGGATGTGCGCGGAATCGGGCCGGCGCATCGTCGAGATGGTGTGGGAGGACCTGAAGCCCTCCGACATCATGAGCCCGGCCGCGGTCGACAACGCGATCCGCTGCCATCTCGCCATGGGCGGGTCGACCAATGCCATGATCCACGTCGTCGCCATCGCGCGACGCGCGGGCATTCCCCTTACCCTCGACCGCTTCGACGAGCTCGCGAGGCAGATCCCGGTGCTCGCCAATGTCCGGCCCTCGGGCCGGTATCTCATGGAGGACTTCTACTACGCCGGCGGCATCCGCGCCCTACTCGCCCGGCTCCAGGACGTGCTCGACCTCGACTGCCTCACCGTCAACGGCCGGACGCTGGGCGAGAACATCGCAGGTGCGGAAGTCTGGAATCCCGAGGTGATCCACGGGCTGGGCGATCCCGTCGCCAAGGAGGCGACGGCGATCCTCTACGGCAATCTCGCCCCGAACGGCGCCGTCATGAAGCCCTCGGCGGCCGATCCGCGCTTCCTGAAGCATCGTGGCCCGGCGCTCGCGTTCGAGAGCTACGACGCGATGGCGGCCGCCATCGCCGACGAGAGCCTCGACGTCACACCCGACCACGTGCTGGTCTTGAAGAACGCCGGGCCGGTCGCGGCCGGGATGCCGGAATGGGGCATGCTGCCCCTGCCGAAGAAGCTGCTGAAGCAGGGCGTGCGCGACATGCTGCGGCTCTCGGACGCACGGATGAGCGGCACGTCCTATGGTGCCTGCATCCTGCACGTGAGCCCCGAGGCCGCGATCGGTGGACCGCTCGCCTTCGTGCGCACGGGTGACGTGATCGCGGTCGACGTCGCGGCGCGGCAGGTGAACCTCCTGGTCCCCGAGGACGAGCTCGCGCGGCGCCGCGCGGCGTGGCAGCCGAAGCCGTTGCCGCCGCGCGGCTACGGGCGGATGTATGCGGCGCACATCCAGCAGGCACACGAGGGCTGCGATTTCGACTTCCTGCTCGGCACCCAGCCTTTGCCCGAGCCGGAAATCCACTGAGCCGGGCGCTGCCGCTGCCGGCCATCGGAAAAGAGGGAAGGGAGGAACGGGAGCGATGACCGTGAAGGTCGGGGTGATCGGGGTGGGCCTGATCGGGCAGGACCATATCCGCCGGCTCACCACCGTGCTGCCGGGGGCGGCCGTGGTCGCCGTCAGCGACGTCGACGTAGCGCGGGCACAGAGCGTGGCCGGGGGCCTGCCGGGTGCCAGGGTGCACGCGACCGGCGAGGCGCTGATCCAGGACCCCGCGGTCGATGCCGTGCTCGTCGCCTCGTGGGGGGCGACCCACGAGGCGTACGTGCTCGCCTGCATCGCCGCCGGCAAGCCGGTGTTCTGCGAGAAGCCGCTCGCGACCACGCAGGAGGCATGCTTACGCATCCTCGCGGCCGAGATGGCCTGTGGCCGGCGGCTGGTGCAGGTCGGGTTCATGCGCCGCTACGACCCGGCCTACCGCGCGCTCAAGCAGGTGGTGGCGAGCGGCGCCATCGGCGCACCCTTGCTCTTCCATTCGGTGCACCGCAACCCGAGCGTGCCGTCGCACTACACCAGCGACATGGCGATCAACGACACCGCGGTCCA
>NZ_JBBLZC010000054.1:0-3299 GCF_037908215.1 Benzoatithermus flavus
CCCGTCTGCTTGGAAGGAGTGTCATAACCGAACAAATTCCACCCCAGATTCCTGAAAAGCCAGGCACAAGAAAATTGGTTATATCAATAAAAACTCTTCCTTTTTCTCTTACTAATGTAAATTATCACTTTATTTCCGCACAAAAAAGACTCTTTTTTGCACATTCCTTCGGAATATCCCTCTCCCCCTTTCCGAAAGAATGTGCTAAATTTTTTGTGAATTATTTCAGAATGGGACATGGGTGATTTCCAGAGGGGGGACGAGGACGTGATTCGGTTTCATGACTTTCAGGTCGATGTCCAGACATATGCCCAGCGGGGAAAACAAAACGACTTTCCCCTTCTTAAGCGGTGCCCTCATTGCCAGGCAAAACGACCTCTTTATCGCCATGGGTACTACGAACGAAATGCCGTGACGTCACATCAGTCTTATCGCATTTGGATCGCTCGGTATCGCTGCCCGGAGTGCAGGAGGACGGTGGCCGTGTTGCCTTCATTTCTTCTCCCCTATTTTCAGTATACGTTGCCCACCATATGGAGAGTGGTGAAAGAACGGTTGGGCCTGACTCCGAAACGGGGGATGGAGGAGGCTCCACTCCTTCCTACGGATGAAGGGGTTTTATTTTATGTCCGACGTTTATTCCGAAATTTGAACCACCTTCATTGGTTTTTTGCGGAGCGCTGGAGAAAAATTGGTCCTGCCATCGCCCAAGCGAGAGAACGAGCCCTATGGTGGATCCAGACGATGGAGGAGATCGGCCTCTTTTTCGTCATCCAAGAGATATGGGAGCACCGATCGACGCATCTTTTTGCACGTACATTCAGTTCCTGATTTTACTTATATCCCCTTATATGGAATCATTTATAGATTCCACAAACCTTTCCTCTCGACGGTCGGGGGAATGATCCGATAGGATAGAGACAGGATGGACCGATAAGGTCCTAGAATGGGATGAACGAAGGAGGAGATCGAAATGAATGAGTCGATGAGACAGGAGATCGCTTTATTTCGGTATGGATTGATCGCTCCATTGGTGAATGGACAAGTCGATCCAAAAACGTACTTGAAGGAAGTAGCGGAACGGATCCATCAAGTTCCCCACCATGGAGAGAAACGCATCGCCGCCAAAACGATCCTCGACTGGTGCACGCAGTACAAAAAAGGGGGCTTTGAGGCGCTGAAGCCGAAACGACGGTCGGACCGTGGCCATTCCCGGAGGCTGTCACCTGAAGAAGAGGATCACATTTTAGCCCTGAGAAAAAAACACCCCCACATGCCCGTGACGGTGTTTTACCAACACCTTATCGAGCAGGGGGAAATCCAATCCATCTCTTATTTCACTATATACCGACTTTTAAAAAAATACAACCTCGTGGGGAAAGAAATTTTACCGATTCCTGAACGAAAACGATTCGCGTACGATCAGGTCAATGAGCTCTGGCAAGGTGATTTGTCCCATGGCCCGTTGATTCGCGTGAATGGCAAAACGCAAAAAACGTTTTTGATTGCCTATATCGATGACTGCTCGCGGGTCGTGCCGTACGCTCAGTTTTTCTCTTCCGAGAAATTTGACGGGTTGCGGATCGTAACCAAGGAAGCGCTGCTTCGATACGGAAAGCCGAAGCGAATTTACTCGGATAACGGCAAGATTTATCGGGCGGAACCCTTGCAGTACGCCTGCGCGGAGTTAGGGATCACCTTGATCCATACCCAGCCGTACGATCCGCAAAGCAAAGGGAAAATCGAACGATTTTTCCGCACCGTACAGACGCGGTTTTACCCGTTGCTCGAAATGAATTCACCGAAGTCGCTCGAAGAGCTAAACGAGCGATTTTGGAAGTGGTTGGAGGAAGATTACCATCGAAAACCGCATGCCTCGTTGAACGGGAAGACGCCACATGAAGTGTTTCAATCGCAAGTCCATTTGGTGTCGTTCGTCGAGGATTCGGATTGGCTCGACTCGATCTTTTTGAAACGCGAATACCGTAAAGTGAAGGCCGATGGTACGGTCACGTTGAACAAGCAGCTGTATGAAGTTCCGCCCCGGTTCATCGGACAATCGATCGAACTCCGTTATGATGAACAAGGCGTGTATGTGTACGAAGACGGTCAACGGGTCGCCGAAGCGGTCCTTGTTCGCTTCGAGGACAATGCCTATGTGAAACGCCATCGGTCACCGTTTGCGGCGGTTCCGGTAGAGGGAGGCGAAAACGATGTATAAAACGTTTTATTCCCTTTCCCGAGAGCCGTTTTCGAAGGAGACGAATCCACCAGAGGCTTATCAAGGGGCCTCGTATCAAGAGGCCCTCGCCGCTTTGGACTACGTGAAACGAACAAGAGGGATCGGGCTATTGATCGGTGAACCAGGGGCCGGCAAGACATTCGCCCTTCGGGCGTTTAAGGAATCCCTGAATCCGTCACTGTATCACGTCGTTTATTTTCCATTGTCAACGGGAAGCGTGATGGACTTTTATCGCGGCCTTGCCTTCGGGCTCGGGGAAGAGCCGAAATACCGCAAGGTCGACTTGTTTTATCAAATCCAACAAGGGATCGAGCGCTTGTATCATGAACAACGGGTAACGTCAGTGTTCATCCTCGATGAAATGCATTTAGCGAAGGATGCCTTTCTGCAGGATATCGCGATCCTGTTCAACTTTCACATGGACTCAACGAATCCGTTTGTCTTGATTTTGGCGGGGCTGCCCCATTTACAGGCAAAACTACGGTTGAATCAACACCGTCCGCTTCACCAACGAATCATCATGCGATACCAGATGGGGCCTCTTGATAAGGAAGAAGTGGTAGGATATATCGAACACCGCCTGAAACAGGCGGGGGCGAAACACCCGATTTTTACCCCAGCTGCCTTAGAAGCGATTGCCCTGCAGTCGCAGGGGTGGCCGCGGATCATCAACAACCTCGCCACCACTTGCCTGTTATACGGCGCTCAATTAAAAAAACATATGATTGACGAAGACATTGTGCGTATGGCAGCCGAAGAAATGGGGTACTGACACAGCAGGGGCTGATCGGCCCCTGTTATGTTTCATCCCGATCCATCCTCATTCTAGTTAATCATCCGAAATAATGTGCAAACGTTCGGAAATAATCTGCAAAACCTGGAATAATTCGCAAAGATTTTGCACATTATTTCCGAATCCGTCCGAAATAATTTGAAAAAGGGATTCTGAAATAATGTGCTAATTTACACCATACAACAAAACGATCCGTCAGTGCACACTCGAACATGATCGATACGCCGAGACGATCATCGCCTGCGGAGAAACGTTCGATTCTGT
>NZ_JBBLZC010000055.1:0-3285 GCF_037908215.1 Benzoatithermus flavus
TTACGAATTGGGAAATCTCATCTTGAGGGGGGCTTCACGCTTAGATGCTTTCAGCGCTTATCCCGTCCGCACATAGCTACCCAGCGGTGCCCCTGGCGGGACAACTGGTACACCAGCGGTGCGTCCATCCCGGTCCTCTCGTACTAAGGACAGCTCCTCTCAAATTTCCTGCGCCCACGACGGATAGGGACCGAACTGTCTCACGACGTTCTGAACCCAGCTCGCGTACCGCTTTAATGGGCGAACAGCCCAACCCTTGGGACCGACTACAGCCCCAGGATGCGATGAGCCGACATCGAGGTGCCAAACCTCCCCGTCGATGTGGACTCTTGGGGGAGATCAGCCTGTTATCCCCGGGGTAGCTTTTATCCGTTGAGCGATGGCCCTTCCATGCGGAACCACCGGATCACTAAGCCCGACTTTCGTCCCTGCTCGACCTGTCCGTCTCGCAGTCAAGCTCCCTTGTGCCTTTGCACTCTCCGAATGATTTCCAACCATTCTGAGGGAACCTTTGGGCGCCTCCGTTACCTTTTGGGAGGCGACCGCCCCAGTCAAACTGCCCGCCTGACACTGTCTCCCACCCCGATCAGGGGTGCGGGTTAGAATTTCAATACCGCCAGGGTGGTATCCCACCGCCGCCTCCACCGAAGCTGGCGCTCCGGCTTCCCAGGCTCCCACCTATCCTGTACAAGCGATACCAAAATTCCATATCAGGCTGCAGTAAAGCTCCACGGGGTCTTTCCGTCCTGTCGCGGGTAACCTGCATCTTCACAGGTAGTATAATTTCACCGGGTCTCTCGTTGAGACAGCGCCCAAGTCGTTACACCTTTCGTGCGGGTCGGAACTTACCCGACAAGGAATTTCGCTACCTTAGGACCGTTATAGTTACGGCCGCCGTTTACTGGGGCTTCGGTTCGCACCTTCGCTTCCGCTAAGCGCTCCCCTTAACCTTCCAGCACCGGGCAGGTGTCAGCCCCTATACGTCGCCTTTCGGCTTCGCAGAGACCTGTGTTTTTGATAAACAGTCGCTTGGGCCTTTTCACTGCGGCTCGTTCGGGCTCTTCACCCAAACGAGCACCCCTTCTCCCGAAGTTACGGGGTCATTTTGCCGAGTTCCTTAACGAGAGTTCTCCCGCGCGCCTTAGGATTCTCTCCTCGCCTACCTGTGTCGGTTTGCGGTACGGGCACCTCTTCCCTCGCTAGAGGCTTTTCTTGGCAGTGTGAAATCGGGGACTTCCGGATGACTCCGTCGCCATCACCGCTTGGCCTTACAATCCGCGGATTTGCCTACGGATCAGCCTTGCGGCTTGGACAGGCTCTTCCAGCCGCCTGCTCGCCCTATCCTCCTGCGTCCCCCCATCGCTCAAACGGGAAGGAGGTGGTACAGGAATCTCAACCTGTTGTCCATCACCTACGCCTTTCGGCCTCGGCTTAGGTCCCGACTAACCCTGAGCGGACGAACCTTCCTCAGGAACCCTTAGGCTTTCGGCGCAGAGGATTCTCACCTCTGTTTTCGCTACTCATACCGGCATTCTCACTTCTAAGCGCTCCACCAGTCCTTCCGGTCTGGCTTCAACGCCCTTAGAACGCTCCCCTACCGATGACCAACGGTCATCCCGCAGCTTCGGCGGCACGTTTAGCCCCGGTACATTTTCGGCGCAGAGTCACTCGACCAGTGAGCTATTACGCACTCTTTAAATGGTGGCTGCTTCTAAGCCAACATCCTGGTTGTCTTTGCAACTCCACATCCTTTTCCACTGAACGTGCACTTTGGGGCCTTAGCTGGCGATCTGGGCTGTTTCCCTCTCGACCACGGATCTTATCACTCGCAGTCTGACTCCCGGGCATAAGTCGTTGGCATTCGGAGTTTGACTGGGTTCGGTAACCCGATGAGGGCCCCTAGCCCAATCAGTGCTCTACCTCCAACACTCTCCATCCCGAGGCTAGCCCTAAAGCTATTTCGGGGAGAACCAGCTATCTCCAAGTTCGATTGGCATTTCACCCCTACCCACACCTCATCCCCGCACTTTTCAACGTGCGTGGGTTCGGGCCTCCAGCCGGTGTTACCCGGCCTTCACCCTGGACATGGGTAGATCACCTGGTTTCGGGTCGACGACGACGTACTTTTCGCCCTGTTCAGACTCGCTTTCGCTGCGGCTCCGCCTCTTCGGCTTAACCTCGCACGCCATCGTCACTCGCCGGTTCATTCTACAAAAGGCACGCCATCACGCATGAACGCGCTCTGACTACTTGTAGGCACACGGTTTCAGGTTCTCTTTCACTCCCCTTCCGGGGTGCTTTTCACCTTTCCCTCACGGTACTGGTGCACTATCGGTCACTAGGGAGTATTTAGCCTTGGGAGATGGTCCTCCCTGCTTCCGACGGGATTTCCCGTGTCCCGCCGTACTCAGGATCCGCTCGGGAGGGAACGAAGTTTCGACTACAGGGCTGTCACCTTCTCTGGCCGGCCGTTCCAGACCGGTTCGTCTACCCCGTTCCTTTCTCACTCCCACAATGAGCGGTCCTACAACCCCAAGAGGCACGCCTCTTGGTTTGGGCTGTTCCCGTTTCGCTCGCCGCTACTCAGGGAATCGCGTTTGCTTTCTTCTCCTCCGGGTACTAAGATGTTTCAGTTCCCCGGGTGTGCCCTCCATGCCCTATGGATTCAGGCATGGATACTGCCCCATTACGGACAGTGGGTTCCCCCATTCGGACATCTCCGGATCAACGCTTGCTTACAGCTCCCCGGAGCGTTTCGGCGTTTGCCCCGTCCTTCATCGGCTCCTAGTGCCAAGGCATCCACCGTGCGCCCTTTCTAGCTTAACCTACAGCGCTCTCGGCTTCTTCCTTATTGTCTAGCGTCGGCTCGCCGCCGCTCGGGGTCAAATAACCTTCGCCTTCCGGGTGCCAGCACCCCTGCGGGCGAAGAACATTTGCCCATCGCGGCGAAACACTCGCCTCCGCTTTTCCGGTTATCTAGTTTTCAAGGAACGAATCAAGAAAAGTGGTGGAGCCTATCGGGATCGAACCGATGACCTCCTGCGTGCAAAGCAGGCGCTCTCCCAGCTGAGCTAAGGCCCCGCCCAAGCGGAAGACGGGACTCGAACCCGCGACCCCCACCTTGGCAAGGTGGTGTTCTACCACTGAACTACTTCCGCGCTATGGTGAGCCATGGAGGACTCGAACCTCCGACCCTCTGATTAAAAGTCAGATGCTCTACCTACTGAGCTAATGGCTCATGGTTAGGTATACACTCACAGTGAACGATGTCCCTTCCTCTACTAG
>NZ_JBBLZC010000056.1:0-3198 GCF_037908215.1 Benzoatithermus flavus
AGTTGGAAAAATGGCAGCAAGAAGAATACAAAAAGCAATTAGAGCAGTTGAGAAAGATTGCTCAACAAGAAGAATATATGTATCGAACATTGAAAGAAAGAAATCCACGATACATTCAAGAAATCAATAAATCTTTGGAAATTGCAGGTTTCCACATTTGTCTTGCGGAATATGAGAAACCCATCATTCGAGGATTTGTTCGCGATGCGACTTCGGTTCAAGAAGGTGTTAAAAATCGCTTGGAGAGTTTAAAACTTCGTGAAGAACTTCAAAAAGAATTAGATGATTTTTCGAAACGTCATCCCTTTGTTTCAAAAGATGATAAAGAAGCAATCGCTGAATTAGAAAAGATTAAAGAAAAGTACAAAGATGAATTAGTGATACGTGAAGACAATGAGCGAAGAAAAATAAAAAAGTTGAAATTGCTTGTTCAGTCGAACTTTGATGAATGGACACATTTTATCACTCTTACACATCATTACAATCAGTTAAATATTAAGAAAGCGAAGCAAAACTTCAAGGAATGGGCGAAAGAAGTAAATAAGATTGTAGACGATTTTAAATATGTATACGTGATGGAATTTCAAACAAGAGGTGCGATTCACTTTCACGTTATTTGCAAATGTGCGGATGAAAAAGGGGTTTTAGACAAAAAGCGATTCATGAAAGTTCGCCAGGCTTGGAAACATGGAATGATAAACATTAAAGGAATTAAGTATCAGTACGTTCCAAAAGAGAATAAAAAAGAAGCTCAAGAAGAGCTTAAACAATTGGCAGCAGATGAGCAACTCGTAACAATATGGAGTTTGGGAAATTATCTAACGAGTTATCTAAAAAAGCAATCGGATAACATGTTGCTGTTCGGTTCTGCAATGTATGGTTTCTCGAAGAATTTGAAAAAAGAAATAAAGATAACGGATGAAAAGAAAATTGCTCAACTGTTGGAGATGTTGGGAGTTGAGCAATTAAAAGAAAAAACATATGAGATTTACCAAGCTGAAACAGACAATAACATTAAACTGACGTTTTGGAACAAACTTATCGAAAACCAATCTAATGAATAACCTTACAATAATTCTATGCGAAAACAGTAATAAAGACAAGGAACTCGGTGGTGGGTTTCTTGTCTTTTTTTGTTCAAAAAGATAGAAATTCCTTTACAAACATTAAAAAAGTAATAAGATAGCAAAAAAATGGAGGTGAGAAGATGATTTTTACAAAAAAATTTCTAGTGGCAAAGATAGAAGAAAAAGCAAATGTGAATTTATATACACTTTTGGATTTAGATAATTTCGATAAGATAACGACAATTGGAGTAAAAGCGGATGTGAAAGAACGGGAAGTGGTTGAAACAAAAATTCGGATTAGCTTAAAGCGTCTGTCCTTCAAGGATGAAAAAGGGCAACAAATATGGGTTGATGTGGCTGATACATTCTTGGTGGACATCAGACGCGAAGATGCTTAAGAAAAACGCTCACGGACGATATTTAAAAAAAGACGTCATTCGGGCTGGATACGACATTGTGAACTACGGAATGACGTACACGGAGTTAAAGAGCGTCTTGCGAGAGTATGGCATACATATCAATTGGACGGACGAGGAACGCATCAAGTATTGCTTCGGTTTCCGATGCGAAACTGCTTGGCGGGGCTGTGTCCCCGTCTACGACATCATAGACGTAATGCAAAAGCTCAGAAAGGCTTAGCGTCGCTAGTGCGCTAGGCGTGTCGTGTCACGTGTGCCCTTCTGTGTCGCACACGCTACACGACACGACTTACGCACTTACGACCGCACGACACGTGCGACCGTGACGCCAGTCACGGAAAGCCGATAGGCGACAAGGTGACGCGACATAGCGAAGACATGACGACACGTGTCGCGACATAGCGAGGACATGGGAAGGACGCATATGTCGTGGGGCGAGACAGGAGCATATGCCGAGAAAATCCATTGTTGTGGAGAGTCCCTCGCTATGCTCGGCAAAGCGACCCGCAGGGTGTTTTTCGCCCTGCGGGTTCGCTTTGAGGGAGCGTGAGGGACGCAGGAGTCCGCAACAATGGAGGAATTGGAATAGCGGACTGTCTCGCCAACGTTTCCAAGAAGCGAGGTGAAATAATGCTAGACGGTCTTTTAACCCATCCGCATACGTTTGCTTTAGCGTTCAGTTATACGTTTTTTTTATGTTTTTTGTTCTTGCGTGAAAAAGGAATTAAGTTATAATTAGAAAAACCTTTCTAGGAGGGGAAATTAAATGTATTTCGCGAATGATGAGCATAAGGAAAATTACAACTATCTGATGGGGTTGTATCGATTGAAGCCAGGGGATGATGTTGAGTACGAAGCAAGTATTTATATCGCTTCCTATCCGCAAATTTTTAAATGCTTTGGCGAAATAAGTACCGAATTTGGACCGCTGTCATATTTGTTAGATGAAGAATTAGCCCAAGAGGGGAATCATAACATTGGTGCGTTAACAGGAACGACACGGCGTATGGTTGCTTGTGGGATGAGTTTGTACAATGGATTGGAAGTATCTCTTTCGGACATTTTTTCGACTTTAGGGGAAGAAGAATTTAATGTGCTGATTCAAGCAATTAAAATTCGAGCGAGAAAGTAAATAGACAATCTCCCGTTTTGAACGGGAGATTTTTTATAACGTTGGGGGAAACATTTTGCGAAACAGTAAAACGCAAAGAAGCCCTTTTTTCTTTTGCTAAACGGGATGGACAAGCGTTGTCGGAACGGGACTTCTTTGCGTTCTACTATTCCGCAAAAAAAAATTTCAATTTTTTTGGAGGAATTTAGTTTTTCGTATACAATAAAGCATAAGGGAGGTGATAGAAATGCAAGTTAAAGAGAAAAAACGCCGTGGAAGACCTCGAACAGCAGACTATCGAAAAGAAGTACATCGTTTTTCACGCATAGAGGATGTATTTTTAGCAGTTGTTCGCAAAATGGAAAGCGAGAATGATAGAAAACTAGTCCTAGAAGCGTTAGAGACAATAAAGAGAAGCGGTTAAGGGAATTTTTTGGGGAGGAGTGCTATAACTTTTTCGGCTGCCTATCTAATAGCCGAAAAAGTGTTCAAAGTTTGAGCACTAAATTTTGGGAGGAGCGCTATATATAAACTTGATATACAACTCAAATTGGGGGGAAAAATTAGGGGGAAAAAATTGCCCTTAAACCCTTGGGACTGT
>NZ_JBBLZC010000057.1:0-3078 GCF_037908215.1 Benzoatithermus flavus
TCGGCGACAGCCGTGCCGCGGCCGAGCCGATCGATGGCCGGTTCGAGACCGCGGTCGGGCGGCGGTGCGGGCCTGGGTGCGGCGTGGCGGCGGTCGAGCTCGCCACCCTCGCCCGGGGCGACCGGCTCGACCACCGCCGCCGGCCCGGGCCGATCGGCCACGTGCCGGCGACGGAAGCCGAGGCACGCTCTTGCGCCGGGCTGGCGGCGCCCGCCGCGGCGGCGTAGTCGCCAGACGAAACCGCCTCCGACAAACCCGGCGCGGTTCAATCCCCTGCCGGTGTCCCGCCTGCTGGTGACGGCACCCGATTTTCGGGGCGGCAGGGCGCTCTCAATAGGGCAGCAGGATGTCCAAGAGCTGTGCGCCGTAACGGGGCTGCTGGACGTCCGTGATCTGGCCACGTCCGCCATAGGCGACCCGGAGCTCCGCGATCTTGTCGTGACCGATCGTGTTCCGGGGCGTGATGTCCTCCGGACGGACGATGCCCTCCACCACCACCTCGCGCAGCTCGAAGTTGACCCGGATCTCCTGCCGGCCGTGGATCACGAGATTGCCGTTCGGCAGCACCTGCGTGATGACGGCGGCGATATCGGTGTTGATCGTCTCCGATCGCGCGATGCCGCCGCGCCCTTCGTTGGCGCTCTGCCCGCTCATCTTGACGAAGTCGGCGGGATCCACGGGCGTTCCGTCCTTCGTATCGGGCAAGGCCTTCACGGCGAGGTTCTCGAGCCCGAAGAAGCTCGGAATGCCGAGATGGTCCCGACTCTGGCGCGACCGGCTGCTCTCGTTCGAGAGAGCCGCCTTGTCGGCGATGCTGAGCTGGACCGTGAGCACGTCCCCTACCCTTCGGGCGCGCTGGTCGCGAAAGAAGCCCTTGGCGCCCGAGCGCCACAGCGAGTTCGCCCCGGCACTCGGCTGCGGCTCCGGCTCCGGCATGGGCAGGGAGACCGGACGATAGCCGGGCTCCCGGACCGGGTTCTCGATCGGCGAGAGGGTCGGCGCCTTGCCGACCTGCGCCAGCCGGTCGGCGATGGTGCATCCGGCGAGCGACGGCAGCATCGCCACGAGCAGCCAAACGCGGACCGTGGCGATCATGGCGCCAGCCCCGGCATTCCCACCTGGACCCGTCGCGGCCCTGCGACCACGGCGCGCCGGATCTCGCTGCTGCCCGTGTTCTGCACCCGCACCGTCTCGCCCAGCCGGCCCTGATCCAGCGCCACGCCGGCGTCGGTCACCTCGAGCCCGCCGCGCGAGAACAGGATGGTGACGGGCTCGCCGCGTCTGACGAGGAGCGGCGCCGCCAGATCGCGGACGCGCAGGACCCGCCCGGCGGACAGCGGCCGTATGGCCTGCATCCCGACCAGCTCCTCCGGCCGCTGCAGGACATCCGCCCCCAGCATCGTGATGCCGAAAGGCTTCGTGGCGACATCCTCGGGGCCGATGATCTCGCCACGGGCGACGGGGCGACTCAGGACGGCCACGTCGACCAGCTCCTCGGCCCGGCCGGTGCTGCGCACGCTGCCCGACTGACCCGTCGGCAGACGGGCCGTGAGGCGGGCGTCGTAGCGGCCCGTGCGCGCCTCGTAGCGAAGGTCGGTGATGGCGATGCGCATCGGTGCCGCGGCCCGATTGGGCAGCGGCGAGGCGGGGGTCTCGACCGTGACCGCGAGCCTGCCCGCGATGCCGCGCTCGGCAAGCGCGGCGCCGACGAGATCGGCGATGACGGCCGGCGTGAGCGGCTCGCCGGGGGCGAGTACCGTATCGGCGGCACCCGGGCGGCCCGCCCCCAGGCAGAGCCATGCCAACGCGAGGAGACCCGAGACGGGGAGCCGGCACATTCCCGCCCGCCTCAGCGCAGCTGCGTGACCGTGGCCATCATCTCGTCGGAGGCGGAGATGACCTTGGAGTTCATGTCGTAGGCGCGCTGGGCCGCGATCAGCGCCGTGATCTCCTGGACGGGGTTGACGTTCGAACTCTCAAGGAAGCCCTGCTGGATCGTGCCGAGCCCTTCCGTGCCGGGGGGGCCGACCAGCGCCGGCCCGGAAGCGTCGGTCTCCTGCAGGAGGTTGCTGCCGATCGCCTCGAGGCCGGCCTCGTTGACGAAGGTGGCGAGCTCGAGCTGGCCCAGCTGCTGCTGCTGGGCCTGGCCCGCGATCTTGGCGGTCACGAGCCCCTGCTGGTTGATCGAGACGTCGATCGCGTCCTTGGGCACGGTGATGCCGGGACTCACCGTGTAGCCGTCGGCGGTGACGATGAGGCCGTCGGGGCTGAGCTGGAAGCTGCCGGAGCGGGTATAAGCCAGATCGCCGTTGGGGAGCTCGACGACGAAATAGCCCTGGCCCTGCACGGCGAGATCGAAACCGTTCTCGGTGTTGACGAAGTCGCCCTGGTCGTGGACGGGGTAGACGGCGGCGGTCTTGACGCCGAGGCCGAGCTGCACCCCGGCCGGCACCACCGTTCCTTCCGACGAGGAGGCAGAGCCGATCCGGCGCTGGCTCTGGTAGAGCAGGTCCTGGAACTCCGCCCGGCGGCGCTTGTAGCCGGTGGTGGTCATGTTGGCGATGTTGTTCGAGATGACCTCGACATTGAGCTGCTGGGCCATCATGCCGGTAGCGGCGACGCTCAGGGAACGCATGCTCGGCTTTCTCCTTCCGCCTCCGGTCTAGCGCCCTTTCCTTACGATGAGGTTAACCCCGCCGCAGCGCGAGGCCGGAAGGCGCGCGGGGGTGCCGTTCCCGTGGACCGGCCGTGGCGAGAACCCCGAAGGTCTCCCGGCCCGACGGCGGTACCGACCGCGGCAGCAGCCGCGACGACGGCTTCGGCTGCGGCGGCGCCGCTTCCTGCATGCGGCGTGGCAGGTCCGCGCGTTCTTCTCGGGCTGCGACACGGATCGTTCGGGCCGACGGCGACAGCGCCGCCGCCGAGCCGGAGATCCATCGCAGCGGTCACGTCGGGCTGGCAAGGAGCGGCTTCATCCTGCAGGCCGGCTGCCGGGCGTGCCGTCAAGGACCGCGCGGGCGGCGGGGCAGGCCGGCGAGACGCGGCCGGGCCGGTGCCGGCGCGGCGGCGCCGGCCGAC
>NZ_JBBLZC010000058.1:0-2952 GCF_037908215.1 Benzoatithermus flavus
GGTCATCGTCGTCTCCGTGCAGGTTCGTGCCTCAGCAACTCGATCCTACACCGAAGACCGGCGGTGACCGCCTCGGCTTGGCCGCGCCTACGCCAGCCGTGTGTGGGGCGCTCCGGCGCGGCCAAGCCGAGGCGGCCTCCTATACCACCACCTGGGACGCAGCCCGATCGTCTCAAAGCGCTGCAGCCAGAGCAGATTTTCCTTCAGGGTTCGGACGAACCGCTCGGCGCAACCGTTGCCCGCTGGCGCCCGCACGAACGCGGGCGAGCTCTGGACGCCGAGGAAGGCCGGCTCTTTCCGGAAGTCGTGGGCGACGTACCGCGAGCCGTGATCGTACCGAACGGCGAGGCCGGCGGGCTGGCACGATCGAACCCGCCAAAGCGCTGCCGCACGCCCTGCCGGATCGGCTCGAGCGCTTCGCACCGGGTAGCGCTGCGGCTGGCATGGATGCCCACGCACTCGGTCGAGCCGTGATCGACGGCCATCAACACCGCAGCTTGACCCTCGCCGGTCATGACCGAGGTCGGATCCGTCTCTCACACGAGATCGACCCGCTCGGTGGTGATCGTGCCGTCGTGGCTCGTGGGGCCGCCCCCGACCGCCGATGCGCCAGCAGAGCCTGCTCGCGCCTCGACCGAGCCCGCGTCCGGCATCGACCCCTGCGGCCCCGGTCGTCGGTGCGGCGCGGCCGCAGGCTGGCGCTGGCGGTAGATGGTGGCGCGAGCGACGCCCCAGACCCGGGCCACCAAGGCCGTAGGCGCGGCCGGTCGCGGGCGCGACCTTCCGGCCCATGGCCTCGACCTCCCGCGGGCCAAAGGGGGCGAGCCGCAGCGCGGATCGACGGCCGCCAGGGCGGCGATCTTCTCAGCCAAGCGCTCGCGCTCGAGCATGAGCTCGCCGAGCTCGGCCTCGAGCCGCCGGTTCTCGAGATCCCTGCCGTACGCGGGCTTGGTGGCGCGTGCCGCCTCGCCGCCGGCCAGGCAGTCGTTGAACCGCCCCGGCTTTCCCGGAGGCTCCTTCACTTGCGAGGATGGAGCCATGAGGAAGGCCCCGACGTTTTCCCCCGAGGTCCAGGGGCGGGCGGTCCGGCGGGTGCTGGAGCACCAAGGCGAGCACGGTTCGCAATGGGCGGCGATCGCGTCGGTTGCCGGCAAGATGGGCTGCACGGCCGAGACGCTGCGGCGCCGGGTAAGCCGGGATCGAACCGTCGGCGGGCAGCGTCGGCGGCAGTTACGCCAATGCCTTGGCCGAGACGATCGAGGGGCTGTACAAGGCCGAGGTCATCCATCGGCGTTCCTGGCCCGACCGGGAAGCGGTGGAACCGGCGACGCTGGACTGGGTGGACTGGTTCAACCACAAGCGGCTGCTGGGCCCGATCGGCGACAGCCCACCGGCCGAGGCCGAAGCGATCTACCATCAACAATCCCGTGCGCTCGCCATGGCGGCGTGACTCACACCAACGAGTCTCCGGGATTCCCGGGGTGGCTCACGTCGTGCCAGCCCGAGAGCGTGGCAGCCGTGATGCCGAGCGAGCGGGAGACCGGCTCGAGATCCTCGCCGCGGAGCAGGCGCGGCACCGCTTCGCGCCTGCGCGGTCGCGCCATCCGCCCGCCACGGCCGGGTCCAGGCTCCTTGGTCGTCTCCTCGGTCATGCTCACCTCCGTGCGGGCCTTCTACCCGCTCGCGGGGTGTCTCGCCTAACCGTGTCCCGGGGGACGACGAACCAACGCTCCAGGAGGTTCGTGGTCCGGGTCGCCCGGCGATGGATGACCGGCAGCCGCAGGTGGGCGATGCCGGCCTCGAAGTCGTCCTCGAAGCACGCCACCGCGCTCGGCACCAGAGTGGCATGGTCGGCCCGGATGCCCGCGGCGAGGTCGCGGGCAATGGCCCGTGACGGCGCTTGATAGCGGGCGGTGACCAGCGCCTCGAACTCCGGCCGGGGATCCGCCGGCACCTCGACCGCCAGGTTCCGCATCCGATGCGCCAGGCAGCGCTGCCGAGCCGAGCACGGGAAACATTCCTCGATTGCCCGGATGATCCCAGGCGCACCGTCCGAGACCACCACCAGCGGGTCGCCGAGTCCGCAGCCGCGCATGTCCTGGAAGAAGGCGCGCACGGTCTCGGTATCCTCCTGCGAGCCGACCATCAGGTGCGGTAGCACCTCGCGCCCATCCGCGCCGATGCCCCAGGCGACCAGGACCGCCTCGCGGCAGGCCGGCCCGCAGCCGCTCGCCGATGCCGTCGACGTAGAGATAGAGCACCCGATGCCCGGCGAAGTCACGCTGGGTGAAGGTAGCATGGTTCTCCCAGAGCCGCTCGGTGATCTCGCGCACCGCCGCCCGGCTCAGCAGCTTGTGCCCGTGTTGGTCGGTGAAGGTGTCCTCGATGTCCCGGGTGGACGGGCCGCGGCCATGGAGCTCGATGGCGAGGTCCTCCAGCGCTTCGGTGCGGCCGGCCAGGCGCTCGCGGACCGCGGAGACGAACGGCTCGGCGGTGCCGTGTACCTGCGGCGCAGCGTACTCGACCATTCCTTCGGCCGTCTTCATCCGCTCCGTCCGGTAGCCCGTCGGCTCGCCTTCAGCGCGCTCGTGGCGCTCGCGCCCGGGCCGGTCGCGCACCTCGCCCTCCAGAGCCTTTTCCAAGATCAGCCGTGCCACCATCCGGACCAGGTCCGAACGCTCCGGCGCTGTCGCCAGCCGGCCGTCGATCGAGGCCGCGAGGCGCTCGCGTGTCCGGTCGCAGGCCGCTACTCTGGTTGCCATGGGATGCCCCCTGGGGATCCCGGCGCCAATCGGAAGCCCGCGTTCCCGGGGTCGTTCGGGCAGGGTGCATCCCAACCCGCTTTCCGGCAAGCTTACGCCTTCACCTCGTCTCCGTGGCGGCGACAATCGCCGTGGCCGTGGCCACCGACAGCAGCCGCGAGATCGTCGGCCTGCCCATCGGCCGCGCGCA
>NZ_JBBLZC010000005.1:0-242684 GCF_037908215.1 Benzoatithermus flavus
AGACCACCGATCCGATGACCGCCTCGCCCGACACCCGCACGGGCAGCGAATTTCCACCACCTCCATGGACGCTACCCCCGGATGCGGCGATACGGAGCTCGCCTGCTGCTCTCGCGAGGCGGCGATCGGCGGTGCTTGCATCGGGTTCCGATCGGCGGGGAGGAAGATGGCATACGCGAGGATTCGCAGCGGTCCTGCGAGGCCGCAGTCATGGCGCGCAGCAGCATTCTCGACTTGCCGACGGAGACGATCCTGATACGTGCGCTCGATATGCTCGAGGCCGAAGCTCGCCTGCAAGCGCGGTCTCGACGGGCGAGCCATGCCGACCTCCGGCTTGCTTCTGTCGCGACGCCAGGCCGAGATGGATGAAACTCCATCCGGTGCTTCGCCCGGCATCGCCTACGCCCTCTGCCACGCTGTCCGAGGGCCAAACTCGAGCTCAGCCCAGGCTCCGCAGCCTGCCGAGACGAGGGCGGTAGAACGCCGCCCGACGTAGCACGGTATCGGGGATGATACGCATGAGCCATCCTTGGTAACGAAAACAGATTTCGGCGACGATGACTGTGTCCTCGTCGCGCACGATCAGGTCCGCCGGCAGGGTCGCTCGACCGCCCGCACTCCCGATCGCGCTCGCGGCAGCGAGGCTACCGGCGCCGCTCTCCTGCCAAAGGACGGTTGGCGGGCTGCCATTGTCGACCCCTACGCCGCTCACGATGACGACGCCTCTTCGCGTCAGATCGAACGGTTGAACGATGTATTGTGCCGCATCGAACATGCGGTGCAAGGATGCGGAGTTCAGGGTCGTCTCCCGTGAGACAAGATCGGCCATCGTGTCGGCGGCGTGCTGCAGCTTCAGGTCCAGGAGCAGGAAGCGGCCGATCTCCGCGACACCCAAGGTGAGCAGGAGCAGGATGGGGAGCACGAGGGCGAACTCCACGGCCACGAGCCCGTGGCGGTCACGCCACAAATGCCCATCCGCAGCAGCTCTCAGCACGGTGTGCCACCATAAGGTTCGTTGCGGACCGCGACGGAAGCACGATGGGTGATCCGCCCCATGATCGGCTGGAGCAGGCCCGTGATCGGGCCGGTATCGTAGGTCACGACGTAGAGCACGACGTCGCAGGCGCCGCCGGTGCCGGGACGGCCCATGTCCCGATCCCACTGGCCATTGCCGTTGGTATCGACGAACGGCTCGCCGGCATCGTATCGACCGTTCCCGTTCGCATCGGTGAACGGCTCCGGGTGACCTATGTCGCTGAAGCTCGGATAGACGAGCGTCTCGATGGTCGCTCGATCGAGATCGACCAGGCCGAACGTGCGCTCGCCGATGATCTGCCGGATACGAGCCTCGCGGCTGACACCGCCGCCCTCGTAGCCCGTGGCTCCGTAACGCGAGGCGGCGAGCACCGCTGCCTCCAGGCTGCCGCCGACGAGGAGCATGATCGCGAGCTCGAAACTGCCCACGATCAGGAGAAGGAGCAGCGGCATCACCAGCGCGAACTCGACGATGGCGTTTCCCGCCGGATCGCGCGCGAAGGATCGGAGGTGTTTGCGCATGGCGGTCAGCGGGCGAGCCGCAGGTTGCTGAGCTGGCTGCCGATGCTCTTGAACACGGTGCGCAAGGTGGCGTTGTCGGGCGAGTGAAAATAGTGCGCGGCATCGGTGGCGCAGTCGCGCATCAACACCTGTCCCGTGGCAGACGGGGCGCTGCCGAACGTGATCGTGTAGAGCACGATCCCCTGCGCCTTGACATTGCTGCAGACGTTGCGTGTGCGCCGGTCGAGCTCGGCCTGGGTGGCGCTCGTCGTGTAGCTGTTCAGCGTCACATGCGATTCATAGGCGGTATAGGGCGATACCAGGTTCCCGTTGTAGCTGCTCACCAGCATCTGGTTGTCGCCGTCGGTGAGCACCACCATCACCTTGTCCATGTTCGGCGTGCCATAGGCGAGCGGCAGGTTGAACGGCGATCCGGCCCACAGGCCCCGCCAGCGCGGTGAGATCACGCGCCAGCCCCAGGCGACACCCTCGCTGGTGAGCGTCCCGCCCCGCGCCTCGGGCAGCAATCCCTGGATCGCCGCGATGATGCGCGACTTCTCGGCTACCAGCGGCGTGATCGCGGGCGGGCAGCCCGCGTTGGGCCCATAGCCTGTCATGTAGGGGACGCCGCCGGAATACCGGATCTGGCGGAGCGTGGGCGGCACGCGCGGCGAACCCCAGTCGTTGATGAAGCTCGAGCTCGGGCCGCTCGGCGTATCCGGGTAGAGATAGCTGCGGAACGCCGCGATGCTGGGTGGATCGTCGTTCTGGTCGCGCGGCGCCGCGCGGGCCAGCACGCACCCGCCCCACGTGTCGGGGCTGAAGGCTGTCGGCGGCGCCGCCCGGGCCCGGTCGCTGGCCGCAAGGAACCCTATGTTCGCCGTGCCGACGTTGACGGCGGCGATGTAGGGCACGACGCCGACCCACAGGTTGGGCACGGTCTCGCGATCACCGTAGAGGATGTCGAGCAGCTCCGTGGCGGCGGTCTTGAGGCCGGTGATCTTGTTGCTCGACATCATCGAGTAGGTGGTATCCAGCACCAGCACGAGCTCCATGCCGCGCGTCTGGCGGTTCACCACCGTTCGGGCGCTGACCGTCACGGAGTCTCGGCCGAACAGGCGCATGAAGGTGGTGGGCATGCGGGCGGTAGCGGTCAGCGTGATCTGCCCGTCGGCCTGGGCGATATCGACTCGAAGATTGCTCAAGGCGGCGAGGTCGGGACCGGCGCCGAAATTGCTCGCGAAGAAGGAACGCGCGTCCGCCTCGACATCGGCGGGATCGATGGTGCGACCTGCCGCCAAGCCCGCGGCATCGAGGGACTTCTGCAGCTCGTTCTCGACGGTATAGGCCAGCATGGAGTCGACCGCGATGCCGGCCGCGGCGGTGAGAGGCAGAAGCACGAGCGCGAACACCATCGCCGCATTGCCGCGCCGATCCTGCCAGAAGCATCGAAGTCGGCTCGGCCATCGGCGAGCGACCATGAGCTCTCCTCTCCCCCGCGCAGCGGACGGCGCGACTGTTCTCAACCATCCCGTCGGCGAGCATAAAGGCCGGAAATGAGCGATCCGTTAACATCCGTCCTCGCCCGACGGATTTCTACCATTGCGCTAGTGGAGAGCGAATGCTTCTCGAGTTCCCACTCTGGCTGCTGCCGACGCTCCTCATCGCCCTCGCCTGCGATGCGCTTTTCGGCGAGCCGGGCTGGCTCTATCGTCGCGTGCCTCATCCAGTGGTGCTGATCGGACGCAGCATCGGTTGGCTGGAGGCCCGCCTTCTCGTGCCCGTGGCAGCCGAAGGACGGAAGCGCATCATGGGTATCATCCTGCTGATCATCGTCACCATGGGCGCTGCGGGGCTCGGCTTCATCCTCCATCTCGGTCTCCGGATCATGCCAGGGGGATGGCTGCTGGAAGGACTGCTTGCGAGCACCCTTCTGGCTCAGCGCAGCCTGGTCGAGCACGTCGCTGCCGTGGCGACGGGGCTCGAGCAGAGCCTTGCCGAGGGTCGCAAGGCCGTGTCCATGATCGTCGGCCGCGACCCGGAGCGGCTCGATGCGGCCGGAGTCGGACGGGCCGCGGTCGAATCGCTGGCCGAGAATCTGTCGGATGGGGTCGTGGCACCGCTGTTCTGGATGGTCGTGGCCGGGCTGCCGGGTCTGCTCGCCTACAAGGCGGTCAACACGCTGGACAGCATGATCGGCCACAAGAGCGAGCGCTACCGTGCCTTCGGCTGGGCCAGCGCGCGCCTCGACGATCTCATGAACCTGATCCCGGCGAGGCTCACCGGCCTCCTGCTCTGCTGCGCTGGCACCTTTTGGCGGCAGGCAAGATTTTCTTCATCCATCCGCATCATGCTGCGAGATGCGCCCGAGCACCGCTCGCCCAACGCCGGTTGGCCGGAGGCGGCGATGGCGGCTGCCCTCGGTCTGCGGCTGGCAGGTCCGCGCGTCTATGGTGGAGTGGTGGTGGCCGATGGCTGGATGGGCCACGGGAGGAGCGAGGTCGATGCTACCGATATCCGCCGTGCCGTGGCGCTCGCTTGGGCCGCTTGGTGGCTGGCGGTCATCGCGCTCCTGCTCGCTCTGCTTCTTTCGGTCAGCATCTGAGCCTGTCGTCGGCCCGCGCGATGGCGAGCAGCCGATCGAGATCGAGGCAGCGCTCGAGATGGGCAGCCAGCCCATCGAGCGCTGCCTCGATCCGTGCCTCGTAGGCCACCTCCTCCCCCGTCCGTCGTCGGATACGGTCGAGGAACGCGCGGCGAAAGCCATCGGCGGCGAAGATACCGTGGAGGTAGCAGCCCATTACCCGTCCGTCCGAGCTCACAGCTCCATCGAAGTCCCTGCCCATGCGCAGCATGGGGCGGGAACGGCCCGGCCCGTCGGTGCGACCCATGTGGATCTCGTAGCCTTGCATCCTCTCGCCGGTCGCGAGTTCCTCGGCCTCCCGCAAGGCCAGTGTCTTCACGGGCTCGAGCACGGTATCGACCTCGAGCAGGCCCAGCCCCGGCGCCTCGCCTGGAGCACCCTCGAGACCCAAGGGGTCCGCGATCCACCGCCCAAGCATCTGATAGCCGCCGCACAGGCCGAGCACCCGGCCGCCACGCCGCACATGAGCCAGGATGTCGACGTCCCATCCTTCGCGACGAAGCGCTGCGAGATCGGCGAGCGTCGCCTTGCTGCCGGAGAGGAGGACGAGGTCGGTCTCGGGCGGCAGAGGCTGCCCCGGCTCGAGGATGCGCACATGCACGTTCGGTTCGGCTACGAGCGGATCGAGATCATCGAAGTTGGCGAGCCGCGGCAGGCGTGGCACGGCGATCGTGATCGGCCGCTCGCCCTCTGCGGCACGAGCGCCACCGGCGAGCTCGGCCAGACCCAGGATGTCCTCCTTGGGAAGATCGCGGGCTCGCTCGAACCAGGTCACCACACCCAACGGCTCGAGCCCGGTTCGGGCCGTAATGATCGGGTGAGCGCCATCGAACAGGGAAGGATCACCACGGAACTTGTTGACGATATAGCCCCGCAGCAGCGCCCGCTCTTCCGGCTCGAGCAGCGCCACCGTACCCACGAGCTGAGCGACCACCCCGCCGCGCTCGATGTCGCCTGCGAGTACGACTGGCACGCGGGCCGCACAGGCGAAGCCCATGTTGGCGATATCGCCGGTCCGCAGATTGATCTCGGCCGGGCTGCCTGCACCTTCGACGATGACGAGATCGGCCGCAGCCCGGAGCCGTGCGAAGCTCTCGAGCACGGCGGGCAGGAGCTGCGGCTTCAACGCATGATAGTCGCGAGCGCTGCAGCTCCGCAGGACTCGCCCTCGCACCACGACCTGGGCCCCGGTCTCGCTCTCGGGCTTCAGCAGCACGGGGTTCATATCGACCAAAGGCGCTGCCCCGCAGGCTCGCGCCTGCAGCGCCTGGGCACGACCGATCTCGCCGCCATCGGCGGTCACGGCGGCGTTGTTGCTCATATTCTGCGGCTTGAACGGCCGCACGACGAGACCCCGCCGCACGAAAGCTCGGCAGAGGCCTGCCACGAGGAGCGACTTGCCGGCATTCGAGCAAGTACCCTGGATCATCAGTGAGGTCGCGCACATGACGGGGTTCATGGCCGGCCGTTTGTGCGAGATCAAGCACGATGACGTAGTTGAACCGCGCCGGGATTGCCGGAGGCGGTTTCGTCTGGCGACTGCGCCGCCGCGGCGGGCGCCGCCAGCCCGGCATGGCGGCACGTTCCCGATCGGCCCGGGCCGGCGGCGGTGGCCGAGCCGGTCGCCCCGGGCGAGGGTGGCGAGCTCGACCGCCGCCACGCCGCACCCAGGCCCGCACCGCCGCCCGACCGCGGTCTCGAACCGGCCATCGATCGGCTCGGCCGCGGCCGCGGCACGGCTGTCGCCGACGCTGCCGACGGCAGGCGCGATCCCGTCGGGCGTGCCCGCCCGGCCGGCCAGGCGCTCGGTGTCGCGGATCGACGGGGACTGCCCCGCGATCGCGGTGGTGGACGAGCCCGCCGCCCGGCACGGGAGCACGCGCGTGCAGCGCCGGCGCGTCGGGCACCGAGCCGGCCCGCGCCGGGGGTGCCCCCCGCCCGCCGACGATCCGCCGGGCGCAGGCGGCGATCACGCGGGCCACACGGGCGAACCCCTGCCGGGTCGCCACGCACGTGCAGGCCGCGAGCCCGAGCGCGGTCGGGTGCCGCGCCCGGAACCGCCGGTTCACCCGGTCGGCCGGGCCGGGTGCTGGCGGCGCGCGTGGTGCGGCGCTCCCTGCCGCGCACCACGCCCTCGGGGCCCATGGCGCGTCTCGGCCGGGCCACGGTGCGACGGGCGACGCCCTCCCGCCGTCAGATCTCGCGCACGCCGTGGACGCCGAAGTCCGCCCCCCGGACCCGGCGGACGTGCCCGCGCCGCCGGACGGCACGCTTCGTCCGCGCCGGCGCCGCGGATCGCCGCCGCCTGCGCGGCGTGCTCCTCTTCCTGCTCGCGTCCGAGGCGGACGGCGCGCGCGGCTCCGCCGGGTACGGCTCCGTCGTTCCCATGGCTGCATCCGTCCCAAAGCGGAGCCTTCGGGAAGCCCGGCGCGGTTCAACCGCACCCATCAGGATCTCGCTTGTGCACCACGGCCGCTCGATCCTGCCGAGGCGGATCAGGAAGCCGCGCGACGCCGAGCCCCCGCGACACGCCAACATCCGCGGCCAGGGCTACGGCCACCGAGCAAGGGCGATCCGATGCTCACCCATCCCCGCGCGCCTGCCGGCGCCGGGCCGCACCGCCATGGCCGAGGCGTTCGCCGCGCAGCACCACTAGCCCGGTCTCGCGGCGCTTGCCTTCGAGAAGCGCCCGGCGCTCCTGCTCGAGCACGAGACCACCGCGCGAGAACGAGCGGCTGGTGACCCGGCCCGAGTTCGCGGCCCTGCGCCAGGCGGCCGGATCGACCGCCGGCAGAACCTGCTGCGCGTCGACCCGCCCCGGGGTGGGCCAGAGCCGGATCGCCTGCGCGCCCGGCCACGAGGCCTACCGCGACGACCGATCGGCGCTCTACCGCCGCGTGCCACGCCTGCTCGAGAAGAACCTCACCCGGGTACCGCCGCCGGTCCCCGACGGCGGGGCCTCGCCCCGCGCATCGCCGCGCCGCGACCCGCTGGAGATCGTGGACGATCGCCACGACCGCGGCGCGGCCATCGTCACCGGCCAGCCGCCGGTCGAGCATGGGCACGAGATCCATCGGCAGCCCGGGCAGGAAGGGGAGGAGATCAGCTTCGCCCCTCCCGCCACCAGGCGACGGTGGCAGCGCCCAGCAGGAACGCCAGCGCCAGCCAGGCCGGCAGGAGCGGAGTCTCGCTCATGCCCAGCACACGGTAGGCGCCTTTGTGCTCGATGCCGAGCCAGCCGCGGCCGAAGGCGCGGCGGTGGGGCTCGATGCGGCGGAGATCGGGAACGCCGTCCGTGGCGAGCCAGCGCACCGTGCCGCCGCTGGCTTCGGCGAAGGGAGCGACGATCCTGTCGGTGGCGCGCATGTCGGCGAGCTCGACGGGGGCGATCGGACGCGGCGAGACGTAGGCCGTGTGCTCGCCGGCGGCGATGCGGTAGACACCGTCCTCTTCCGCCTTGAAGCGGGCGCGGGCGACGCCGTCGGCCTCGGGTACCAGATGCAGCGGCTGCTCCCTGCCCGAGGGCGTGGTGACGGTGGCATCCACGGGTCTGCTCTCGAGCGACTGGCGCTCGACCAGGATCTCGTCGCCCGACGAGCGGGCGTGCAGTGCCTCCTCCTCGAGCTGCGGCTCCTTCATCAGCCAGTGGACGAGGCGGCGCAGGAGCAGCGCCTGCGGGCCGCCACCCTCGAAGCCGCGCGCCCAGAGCCAGGCATGATCGGAAAGAAGCTGCGCCACCCGGCCCTCGCCGACACGCTTCAGGATCAGAAGTGGCCGGTCGGCGACGCCGGTCATCAGCACCTGTGCGTCCTCGGCCTCGACGTCGACCTGGCGGAACCAGCGCCCCCACGGGGGCTCGCCGCCGTCCGGCCCCAAGCCTGCCGTCACCGGATGGCGGCGGCCGACCTCGGTGAGGGTGGGCTTGAAGCCGCGCTCGAACAGCTCGCCCGAGGGCCGGCCCGGCAGCACGCGGGCGAGCGGGGTGCGGTAGAGGCTCATGGGCTCGGTGAACTGCGGGCCCGAGGCCTCGAGGAGAGCCCCCCCTTTCTCGACGTAGCGGGCGACGTTCTCGAGATAGACCGAGGGCAGAAGGCCGCGGCGGGAGTAACGGTCGAAGATGATGAGGTCGAACTCGTTGAGCTTGACCTCGAACAGCTCGCGCGAGGGGAAAGCGATCAGCGCCAGCTCCCGGATCGGCGTGCCGTCCTGCTTCTCGGGCGGGCGCAGGATGGTGAAGTGGACGAGATCGACCGCCGGATCGGCCTTCAGGAGATTGCGCCAGACGCGCAGGCCCGGATAGGGCTGGCCCGAGACCAGGAGCACGCGCAGGCGGTCGCGCACGCCGCTGACCTCGACCACGGCGCGGTTGTTGAGCGTCGTGAGCTCGCCGGGGCGGACGGCAGCCTCGGCCTCGAGGACGGTGGTGCCGGCCTTGTCGAGCTTGAAGGGGATCCTGGTCGGCTCGCCCGGCTTCACCGCGAGCCGGCTCACGACCCTGCCATCCTGGCGCAGCGTGACCGGCACGGTGCCGTCGCTGCCGAGAGCGCCATCCTCGACCCGCACCACGAGCGCTTGCTGCTCACCCACCACGCCGAAGCTCGGCGCCTGTTCGATCGTGAGCTGGCGGTCGCTCTCGCCGGGCCGGCCGGTGAGGAGCACGTGCAGCGGTGCCGGGCCGTCGAAGGTCGCGGGATCGGCCGGAGCGTCGTGGACCTCGCCGTCGGTCAGCGCGATCACCGCCCCCAGCCGCGCGCGGTCGCTTTCCGCCAAGGCCTCGTTCAGCCGCGAGAACAGCCTGGTGCCCTGCCGGGCTTCGCCTTCGAGCGGAACCTCGCGCAGCTCGATCCCCGGCATGTGGGCGAGACGCTCGCGTAGAGCACGCTCGGCCTCAGCGAGCTGGGCCGGGCGATCGCCCAGGCTCTGGCTCGGCGAGCGGTCGGCGAGGAGCAGCACGAGATCGTCGAGGGGTGCCCGCTCCTCGCGGCGCAGGATCGGGTTCGCGAGGAAGAGGAGAAGCAGGGTCAGGAACAGGAGCCGCCAGACCGCACCTCGGGCCCGGCGCCAGAACGAGAACGCGACGAGCACGAGGCCGATTGCTGTCAGCGCGGCGAGGAGCCACCAGGGGAGATGCGGGTCGAGGACGAGGCTGAAGGCGCTCATTGGCCGAGACGCTCCAAAAGCGCCGGCACGTGGACCTGGTCGGTCTTGTAGTTGCCGGTGAGCGCGTACATGACGAGGTTGACTCCGAAGCGGCGCGCCATCTCGCGCTGGGTCTCGCCGCCCGGCACCACGGGATAGAGCGGCTCGCCGTTGTCGTCCTCGGCCCAGGCGCCGGCCCACTCGTTGGCGCCGATGATCACGCTCGACACCCCGTCGTTGATGCCGGGTGCTGCCTGATCCACCCAGACCTGCTGGCCGGTCCAGCGGCCGGGAAAGTCCTGCAGCAGGTAGAAGGAGCGGGTGAGCACGTGGTCGGCCGGGACCGGGATCAAGGGCGGCAGGTCGATGTCGCGCAGGATCTGGGCGAGGCGCTGCTCGCCGGGGCCGCCACCCTCCTGACCGGGCAGCAGGCTGGCACCGTCGCGGGTGTCGAACAGGATCATGCCGCCCTGCGCCAGATAGGACTCGATTCGCTCGATGGTCTCGGGAGAGAGGTCGGCATGGTCGGGCGGGATCGGCCAGTAGAGGAGGGGAAAGAGTGCCAGATCGTCCTTCGCGACGTCCACGGGCCAGGGGTCCGCCGCTTCCACCGACGTGCGCTGGGCGAGAACGCGGGTGAGGCCCTTGAGGCCGGCCTCGCTCTCCTGGTCGATGTCGGCCTTGCCGGTGAGGACGTAGGCGAGCCGCATCTCGCGGATGAGGTCCACGATCCGGCTGTCGTCGCCGGTGCTCCCGCCGGGACCACTCTCCTGTGCTGCGGCCGGCAGGGCCAGAAGCAGGAGCACCGCCGCGGTGCCGGCGGCACGGCCGAGCACACGGGACGGCAGGAGACCTCGCAGCGCCAGCGCCACGACGAGATCGACGAGAGCGAGGAGAAGAGCCGCGAGCACGAGCCAGGGGCCGAGCTCACGCTCGGCGGCGCGGGCGTAAGGCTCGACCACCGTCCCCGTCGCACCCGCCGTGAGCGGGAGGAGAGCCGGAATGGCGCGCTGCACGTTGAGCGCCGAGCGGGCGAGCTCCGTCGCGGCCTCCTTGCGACCGAGCGGGGCGTAGAGGCCGGGCGGGTGGAGCGGCCCCGGCAGGGTGGAAGCGAAGGCATCGGGCGGAATCGCGGGCAGGGTGCCGCGCGGATCGCCCAGGCGGCCGAAAGCGTCCAGCACCTCGTTCGGCTCCAGGGGCGAGCGTAGGGCACCGCCGGCGCCCTGGCCCAGGGCCAGGACGCGCTCCAGCATCTGAACGAACAGGCCGGAGAGCGGCAGCGAGGTCCAGCTCGTGTTGGCGGTGGTGTGGATCAGGATCAGCCAGCCCTTGCCGCGCCTCGTGCCGGTGACGAGCGGCGTGCCGTCGGCGAGCGAGGCGAGGGTGGCGCGTGCCAGCTCGGGACCGGGTTCGGCCAGGACCTGACGGCTGACCCGGACCTCGGCCGGCACGGGCAGGCCCGCGAACGGGCTGGCGGCCGGGAAGGGAGCGAGCCCCAAGGGCTCGGACCAGGAGAGCGCGCCGCCCAGCATCCGATCCCCCGCACGGAGCGGCACCGGCACGAGGTCGTCGCCGCTCGCGGCGAGCTTGGGACCGGCGAAGCGCAGAAGCACGCCGCCGCCCGCGATCCAGCCCTCGAGCTTCTCGCGCTCCTGCGGATCGAGCCGGCCGCTGTCGGCCATGACGAGGAGCGACAACGGCTGCCCGAGCAGGTCCGTGATGGCACCCTCGCGGATCTCGGCGAAAGGCCGGAGCGCCTTGTCGATGAAGTAGAACTCGGCCAGGAGCGGCTGGTCCTCGGTCCGGCCTGCGGGGCCCACGAGGCCCACGGTGCGCCGCCGCCAGCGCTCGTCGAGAAGGAAGGTTCCGCCGACACCTTGAGAAGGTGCCAGCTCGAGCCGGGCGATCCGATTGCGCAGATCGGCCGGGAGATCGAGGCTCGCCGCGGCCTTGCCCTCGCCCGGCGGCAGCGCGACCGGCTGGCGCGCCAGCGACTCGCCGTTGGGGCCCATGGCGAGGACCTCGAACGAGCGTGGGCTCTCGGCCGGCACCGCCGCGAGCTCGACGTCGAGCCGCGTGGCGCCGGGCTCGCCCAGGCGCAAGGTCGCCGGCAGATCGGCCGGCGCATCGGCTCGGACCCGCACCACCCCCAGCCGCCGCAGCGCCTCGCCCAGCCGCTCGGCCTCCGCCCGCGCCGCCGGCGTCTCGGCGAGCCCGTCCGCGAGCCAGACGACGGTCGCCGTCTTCACGCCGGCATCCGCCAGCGCGCCGCGCGCCGCCTCGCGATCGACCGGCCAGGGCCGCGGCTGCCAGCCCGGCAGTTCTTCGAGCGCGGCGCGGGCGGTGCGCCACTCGAGCCTGACACCGTCCGTCGTCGGCGCGGTGCGGAGCAGAAGCACCGGACGGTTCTCGCGCTCCGCCTGCTGCAGGAGATCGCGCGCCACCGCGAGGCGCTGGTTCCAGCGCTTGGCGGCGCCCCAGCCGTCGTCGAGCACGAGGAGCAGAGGCCCGCTGCCGCCCAAGCGCGGGGCCGGGTTCAGCACCGGCCCGGCGAGGGCCAGGATCAAGAGGGCGGCGATCGCGAGCCGCAGAAGGAGCAGCCACCAAGGTGTGCGCGCCGGGGTCTGCTCGCGGCTGACGAGCCCGAGAAGGAACAGGAACGGCGGAAAGGCGATGCGCCGCGGGGCAGGCGGGGTGACGCGCAGGAGCAGCCACAAGGCCGGCAGCGCCAGGCCCGCGAGAAGGAGCCAGGGCTGGGTGAAGCCCAGAAGGCCCAGATCGAGCATCGTCAGGTCACCATACGCGGTGCGAGCATCCCGACCAGGGCCAGGAGCGCCGTCTCCGCCGTGCGGTCGGTCCGGTGCGCCGTGAACCGCCAGCCCTGCCGCCCGGCGAGCCCGGCCAGCGCCTCGCGATGGGCGCGCACCAGTGCGGCGTAGCGGCTGCGGATGCCGCCGACACGATCGATAAGAGCGCTGCCCTCCTGCTCGGTTCCCTCGAACAGGACCCGGCCCTCGTAGGGCAGGAGCTCTTCGGCCGGATCGAGGATCTGAAGCAGCCCGGCGCGGGCACCAAGAGCGCCGTACTGCCCGAAGCGCTGGCGCAGCCGCTCGAGCGGCAGGAGAAAGTCCGAGATCAGGATCAGGCGGGCGTGCCGCGGCAGCGGCGGCAGCGGCGCTTCGGAAGCGCCTTCGTCGCCCGCCCGCAGGAGGCAGCGCACGAGGCTCTCCATGCCGTAGCGCCCGCCGGCCGGCCGCTCGCCGCCGCCGAGAAAGGCGATCCGCTCGCCGCTTCTGACGAGGAGGCCCGCCAGAGCCAGCGTCAGCAGCACCGCCCGCTCCCATTTCAGCGGCAGCTTCGGGCCGGAGCGGAACGCCATCGAGGCCGAGAGATCGCACCACAGCCAGACCGTCTCGGCCGCCTCCCATTCCTGCTCGCGCACGAACAGATGCCGCGAGCGTGCCGACTGGCGCCAGTCGATCTCGCTCGCGGCATCGCCCGGCTGATACTGGCGGTACTGCCAGAAGGTCTCGCCCATCCCGGTGCGCCGCCGCCCGTGCACGCCGGGTACTACCGTGGCCGAGACGCGCTCGGCCTCGACCAGGAGCGAGGGCAGGCGCTGGTTCAGGCTCTCCGCGGCCTGACGCAGGCGCGGTGCTCGGGTGCGCAGGCTGGCCGCGGCGTCAGGCGACATGTCGGCACAGGCGCTCGACGACGTCGTCCACCGTGATCCCCTCGGCACGGGCGGCGAAGCTCACCGCCATGCGGTGGCGCAGTACGGGCGGGGCCAGCGTGAGCACGTCCTCGACCGAGGGGGCGAGCCGCCCGCTGAGGAGCGCCCGCACCCGCACGGCGAGCATGAGCGCCTGGCTCGCGCGCGGTCCGGGACCCCAGGCGATCTGCTGGCCGAGGCCGGGAATGGCGTCGTTCTCGGGCCGGCCGGCGCGCACGAGGCGCAGGATGAGGTCGATGAGCTGGTCGCCGATCGGCATGCGCCGCACGAGACGCTGCATCGCGAGCAGCGTCGGGCCGTCGAGCACGCGCCGCGGCTGCGCTTCGGCTCCGGTCGTGGTCGCGATCATCATCCGCCGCTCGGCTTCGGCGCTGGGATAATCGACGTTGACCTGCATGAAGAACCGGTCGAGCTGCGCCTCGGGCAGAGGATAGGTTCCCTCCTGCTCGATCGGGTTCTGGGTGGCGAGCACGTGGAAGGGCGTGGGCAGCGCGTGATCGTGCCCGGCCACGGTGACCTTGCGCTCCTGCATCGCCTGGAGAAGGGCGGCCTGCGTGCGCGGGCTCGCCCGGTTGATCTCGTCCGCCATGAGGAGCTGGGCGAAGATCGGGCCCGGAATGAAGCGGAAATTCTGCCGGCCCGTGCCGGGATCGTCCAGGACCTCCGAGCCCAGGATGTCGGCCGGCATGAGATCGGGCGTGAACTGGACGCGCTTCTCGACGAGGCCCAGCACCGTGCCCAGGGTCTCGGCGAGCTTGGTCTTGGCGAGGCCCGGCACGCCCACGAGGAGCGCATGGCCCCCGGCCAGGAGCGTGATCAGGGTCTCCTCGATCACGCGCTCCTGACCGAAGATCACCTGCCCGATCTCGCGCTTGACCTGATCGAGCTTCTCGATGGTCGCCTCGACGGCTCGGGCGATGTCGTCGCCCTCGAAGATGCTGGTCGGCACACGGTCCTTCCCGGGCAAAGGGCTCTCGCTGGATTCCCAGACGCTGCCTCCTTAGATAGGGTTCGGCAAGTTGATTTCACGTAAAGCCGATTCGGGTGAGGTCCCTTGGCGAGAAAGCCGTTCGATCCGGAAGCCGTCCTCGCGGCCATCGCGCGCGGAGAGCGTGCTTGTGGCGATTTCGCGATGCGGATCGACCGTGAGGGGACGTGGCACTATCAGGGCTCGCCGATCCGGCGGCTGCCGCTCGTCAAGCTGTTCGCGACCGTGCTGCGCCGGGCACCCGACGGGAGCTACTGGCTCGTCACCCCCGTGGAGCAGGGACGGATCGAGGTCGAGGATGTCCCGTTCGTTGTGGTCGAGCTGCGGAGCGAAGGGGAGGGTCCTGCGCAGCGGATCGAGCTGCGCACCAACCTCGACGAGTGGGTGCCGCTCGACGCGGCGCACCCTCTGCGCCTGGCGCCCGCGCTCGATGGAGCCCGGATTCCTTATGTCACGGTACGTGATCAGCTCGAGGCGCGAGTATCGCGATCCGTCTTCTACCATCTGGTAGAGCTTGCCGAACCGGCTCCGGACGGTCACGATGACGTGGTCGGTGTCTGGAGCGCCGGCCGGTTTTTTCCGCTGGGCTCGGTGGACGGATGACGACGGTGGCTGCGGAGACGATGGCGAGGGCCGATCTGCCGGATCGGGAGAGCCTGCGGCGCCGACTGCAGGCGGCAGGCGGCGGGCTTGACGCCAGAGGCTGGCTCACCGGCGACGAGGGCCACGCGCAAAGGATGGCGCCCGAGACGCGCACCCCCGCCGCCGTGCTGCTCGGGCTCGTGGCGCGGACCGACGGCCCGCACGTCGTCCTCACCCAGCGCACCGCGCACCTCAAGGACCATGCCGGCCAGATCAGCCTGCCGGGCGGGCGCATCGAGCCCGAGGACGAGGGCCCGGCCGCCGCCGCCTTGCGCGAGGCGTTCGAAGAGATCGGCCTCGCCCCGGAGAAGGTCGAGGTCCTGGGCGGCCTGCGCCACTACGACACGATCACCGGCTTTCGCATCCATCCCATCGTCGGCTGGATCGAGCCGCCGGTGACGTTCGCTCCCGACCCGTTCGAGGTCGCCGAGGTGTTCGAGGTGCCGCTCGGCTTCGTGCTGGAGCCCCAAAACCACCGCCGCGACAGCTACGTCAGGAACGGCGAGCGCCGGCACTTCTACGTCCTGCCCTATCGGGACCGCTACATCTGGGGTGCCACGGCCGGAATCCTGGTCAACTTCGCGCGCCTCCTCGCCGGATGAGAGGGCTCTTGCTTGCTCCGGTTCCTGCTCGAGGTGGCGCTGCCGTTCCTGGCGCCTTTCGCCGCCTTCTTCGCCTACCGGCTCCTCGTGACCCGCGGCCGCTCCTTCCTCGAGCGCACGCCCTGGTACATGCTGATCGCCTTCGGCATCCTGCTCGTGATTCTCGGCCTCGTCTCACTCGCCTTCACCGAAGGTTTCGCGCCCGGCGGCGTCTACGTCCCGCCGCATGTCGAGGGCGGCCGCATCGTTCCGGGCGAGGTGCGGCCGAAGGTGGGCCGACATGACTGAGCTTCCCGCACCCGTTCGCGTGCACGCGGCCTGGCTCACGGCCCCGGAGAGCCGGCGCGTGCTCGCCGCCCTCACGGCCGACGGCCGGCCGGCCCGGTTCGTGGGCGGCTGCGTGCGCGATGCGGTGATCCATCCCGAGCTCGACGTCGCCGACCTCGACATCGCCACACCCGAGCCGCCCGAGCGGGTCATGGGGTTGCTCGAGGCCGCCGGTATTCGCGTGATCCCGACCGGCCTCAAGCACGGCACGGTGACGGCGCTGTGCGGACGGCACGCCTACGAGATCACGACGCTGCGCCGCGACGTCGCCTGCTTCGGCCGGCACGCCGAGGTCGCGTTCACGGACGATTTCGTCGAGGATGCCGCCCGGCGCGACTTCACCATCAACACCATGAGCTGCGACGGCGAGGGGCGCCTCTACGACCCGTTCGGCGGCCGTGCCGACCTCCTCGCCGGCCGGGTGCGCTTCGTCGGCGAGGCGAGGGCGCGGATCGCCGAGGATTACTTACGCATCCTGCGCTTCTTCCGCTTCTATGCCCGCTTCGGCCGCCCGCCGGCCGACCCGGAGGCGCTCGCGGCCTGCGCCGAGCTCGCCCACGGCATCGACCGGCTCTCGGGCGAGCGCGTGCGCCAGGAGCTGTTCCGCATCCTCCGGACACCGCGCGTCGTCGAAGCGTTCCGTCTGATGCAGGCCACCGGCGTGCTCGCCCGCGTGGTACCCTGGCCCGTGCGGCCCGACCGGCTGAAACGGCTGATCGAGGCTTATCCTGGGGCCGACCCGCTTTTGCGCCTCGCCGCCATGGTACGCGACGCTACCGCGGATCCCGAAAGCATCGGGCGGCTGGCCGATCGGCTGCGGCTTTCCAACGCCGAGGCCAGGCGGCTGTACGACCTGCTGCTTCTGCCTCTTCCCGACACGGCGGCACCGCCGAGGGCGCAGCGGCTCGCCATCCATCGCCTGGGCGCCGAGCGCTATACCGACCTCGTCCGCCTCGCCGTGGCCCTGGATCGGGCCGATCCCGCGGATGCCGAGGCCTGCCTGACGCTCGCCGCGACGTGGCGGGCGCCGCCCTTCCCGATCGGCGGCGCCGACCTCCTCGTCCGCGGCGTGCACCCCGGGCCGGCTCTCGGCCGGCTGCTCGAGGCCGTGCGCACCTTCTGGGAGGAGGCGGACTTCGCCCCCGACCGCGCCGCGTGCCTCGCCCGCCTCGACGCGCTCCTGGCCGCGCATGCCGAAGCGCAAGATCCGCGCTAGGCGCTTGACAGGGGGGCGCTTCCCCCCTAATCACACGCCCGCGGCTGCCCGGTCGTCTAATGGTAGGACTACGGATTCTGGCTCCGTCAGTGGTGGTTCGAATCCACCCCGGGCATCCACCTCTCTCGACATGGCTGGCTTTCTTCATCCCTCCCGACCCTGTCCGGGCAGGCTTGTCTGCCGAGGAGCGCGTCGCGTCAGGCTTCGGTCCATCGTGACGGACATGCGGCTTCGGGATCGTCTCCGATGTCCCGTTCGCGGAGGATCGCCACGGATGGTCCGATGCGCTGCGTGCGACGGCGCTCGTGGTCACGGACAGAAAGTCCGGCCGGCGATGCGACCGGGCCAGTGCTGCAGATCACCTAGGTAAGATCGGTGCTGATGAGGGGCGGGCCGGCACCGTCGAGCAGCCGGTCGTCGCCGGCGTCGCCGACGGGAGTGTCGTCGCTGCTGCTGCGGGTCGGAACAACCCGGCTCGCCGCCCTGTCTCTTGCCTACCTGTCTCTCTGGACGGCTCCGGCCATCCCTTCTTTCTCGGGCGGCTCTCGCTGCGGCGGGTATCCCGTGACCATCGTCGTCCTGTTCGTCACCGCGCATGGTGAAGGCCTGTGCCGGCCCGAGATCGGGCTTGCTGCCCGGACAAGCCGTTCGCGGCCGAGCTGCTGCCCGAGGTGGTGCGCCTCGTGCAGCGCTTTCACCAGACCGGGGCTCCACCGGCCGATCTGCCCTTCGGTCCGCATCTGAGCCATCCGGGCCGATCCGGCTCCGTCGCCTGATCCAGGCCCCGGTGGCAGCAGTGCGGGCGCGCCATCGGGCACCGTCCGTGAGGCAGGCTGCCCGCCTCTGGCGTATGTATCGCCTGCTCCCGGCACAGGTCAGGCTGGCTGGTGCTCCATGTGGAGCCAGCGCAACGCAGCCGCGATCTCCTCTCCGGTATAGGGCTTGGCGATGCAGGGCGCGGTCCGCAGCACGGGCTCCTCGAGGCAGGCCGGATCGTGCGCCGTGACCAGTGCGAACGGCACCCGCAGGCCACGCAGGGCTTTGGCCAGCGGCGCCGCCGAGCCGTCCGCGAGCTCAGCGTCGAAAAGTGCCAGCTCGGGCCGCTGCCGCTGCGCCAGTATCAAGGCCTCGCGCACCGAGCGGGCCGGGCCGAGCACGCGATAGCCCAGGTCCTGCACCGTCTCGCTGAGGGCGAGGGCGATGAGGAGCGTGCTCTCCGCCAGCAGCACCGTGGGCTGGGAGCGACCTGTCATCCTGTCCATGATCCCCGCTGAACCCTTGTTGGAGGCTGCAATCTAGGATCAGGCAGTTCTCTTGGCAAGACAGTGGATTAGCGCATGGTTTTGAACTCTCGTATCAACCGAGCGCCCGTTCCTCCGGCTCGAGCGCCCGCAACGGCCCGCTGCACCGCCCGTCGGCTCAGGTGGGGCGGACGGTTGTCGGCCAGCCGACATGGCCATCCCGTGCCCCCTGCCGACGATCCGAACAGGCCTAAGCGGCTGCCTTGTCCGCGAGTACCTTCGCCGCCGCCAGCACCTCCTCGACGTGGCCGGGCACGCTCACCCTGCGCCAGGCCTTCACGATCCGCCCGTCGGGGCCGACGAGGAAGGTCGAGCGGTCGATGCCCATGTACTTCCTGCCGTACATCGACTTCTCGACCCACGCGCCATAGGCCTCGACCAGGCTGCCCGTCTCGTCCGAGGCGAGCGGGAAGGGGAGCCCGTGCTTGGCCTTGAATCGGTCGTGGCTCGCGACGCCGTCCTTCGAGACGCCGATCACCTCGACACCCGCGGTCCGGAACTGGTCGTACGCGGCAGCGAAGCCGATCGCCTCCTTGGTGCAACCCGAGGTGTCGTCCTTGGGATAGAAGTAGACGACGTAGGGCCTGCCCTGGAGGTCGGCGGAGCGGATACGGCCGCCGCCGTCCCTGGGCAGGTCGAACGAAGGTGCGGTGGAGCCTTCCGCGATGCCGCTCATGCCTGTTCCCCTCCTCGAGCGAGCCACGCCGACGGCTAGGCCGGCGGGCAGAGACGAGCGAAGATCTGGCGCACGTCGGCCTGGCTTTCAACGAGCCGCCGGGCGAGGGTCGCGAAATCCTCGGGCGGCGGCTCGCCTTCGAGGGCCAAGGCCGCGGCGCGCACGAGCGCTTCCAAAAGCCGCGGCGGGGCCGCCTTGGGCTCGAACCGATCGCTGAGCGAGAGACGGAGCACGGCCTGGAGGCATTGGTGGAGCGCATGGGCCCGGGCGAGACCCTCGGCCTCGTCGGGCGGCAGCAGACCCTCGTCGCGCACCACGGCGAAGATCACCTGCGTCTCGGTCGTGCGCAGGCCCGGCACGGCATGGGCGTGGAGCAGTTTCAGGTACTGCGCCGTGAACTCGATCTCGACGATGCCGCCGCGCGCGTGCTTGAGGTTCCAGGGGTCCTCGCTGCCGTGCTCCTTGAAGATCCGCTCGCGCATGGCGCGCACGGCCTGGCCCAAGGGGCCGGGCTCGCGCGGGCGGGCGAGATTGGCCCAGATCGCGTCCTCGACCTTCCGGCACAAGGCGGGATCGCCGGCGATGGCGCGCGCCCGGGTCAGCGCCTGCTGCTCCCAGGTCTGCGCCGTCTCGGCGTGGTAGCGGGCGAAGTTCGCGAGCGAGGTCGCGACCGGACCTACATTGCCCGAGGGCCGCAGGCGCATGTCGATCTCGTAGAGCTGGCCTTCCGAGGTCTTGGCGGTAAGGGCGCTCACGAGGCGCTGGCCCAGCCGCGCATAGTAGGTGGCGGCCGGCAGCGGCTTCGCACCTTGGGATACGGCATCCTCGGCGGCGTCGTAGACGAAGACGAGGTCGAGGTCCGAGCCCACGGTCAGCTCGTGCGAGCCCAGCTTGCCGAGGCCGATGACGGCGAAGGCCCCCCCTTCGATCGCCCCGTGCTGGGCCACGAGCCAGCTTTCGGCCGCGGGCAGGAGGGCTGCGATCACCACCTCGGCGATGGCGGCGAGAGCTCGTGACGCGGCCCCGGCGGGAGCGATGCCGAGCAGCACCTGCAGACCGGCCTGGAACTGCCGCCCGTGCGCCCAGCGGCGGCAGATGTCGAGGATGTCCTGCAGATCGCGCGCATCGGCGAGCTTCGAGCGCAGCTCCGCCTCGAGCATCGGGCGGCCCGGCAGGCGCTCGAAGAAGTCCGGGGTGAGCATGGCGTCGAACAGGTCGACGTTCCGGCTCAGGTGCCGGGCGAGGCGCGGGGCCGTGCCCATGAGGTCGGTAAGCAGCTTCAGGAGCTCGGGGTTGGCGCGGAACAGCGAGAAGAGCTGCACGCCCGCGGGCAGGCCGGTCACGAACTCGTCGAACAGACGGAACGCGGCATCGCCGTCCGGCTGCTGCTGGAGGGCCTTGAGCAGCGAGGGCATGAGTTCGGTCAAGAGCTCGCGGGCGCGCGTGCTGCGCGTGGCGCGGATATGGCCGTGGTGCCACTCGCGGATCCGGGCCGAGATCTGCGACGGCTCCTTGAAGCCCATCTCGGCCAGGGTCTTGAGCGTCTCCGGGTCGTCCGCGGTGCCGGTGAAGACGAGGCTGCCCCCGGCTCCCAGATCGGGCTCGCTCTCGAAGAGGGCCGCGTAATGGCGCTCGACCGTGAGGAAGGTGTCGAGCAGGAGCCGCTCGAGCTCGCCCGCATCGGCGAAGCCCGCGAAGGCCGCGAGCTTCTGGAAGTCGGCCTCCCGCTCCGGCAGGGCCTGGGTCTGCTTGTCCGCCACCATCTGCACTCGGTGCTCGAGGGAGCGCAGGATCTCGTAGCAGCGGGTCAGCTCGGCCGCGGCCGCCTCGTCGACCCAGCGCCGCGCCGCGAGTGCCCGGAGTGCCGCACAGGTCTGCGGCAGGCGCAGCTCGGGCACCCGGCCGCCCAGGATGAGCTGCTGGGTCTGGGCGAAGAACTCGATCTCGCGGATGCCGCCGCGGCCGACCTTGAGATCGTGGCCGAGCACCCGGATGGTGCCGTAGCCGCGATGCGCGTTGATCTGGCGCTTGATCGAGTGGATGTCGCGGATCGCGGCGTAGTCGAGATGCTTGCGCCAGATGAACGGGACGAGGGTCTTCAAGAAACGCTCGCCCGCCACCCGGTCGCCCGCCACCACGCGCGCCTTGATCAGCGCCGCGCGCTCCCAGTTCTGGCCGTGCCGCTCGTAGTAGATCTCGGCGGCCTCGCTCGAAAGTGCGAGGGGATGGCCCGGCGGGTGCGGCCTCAAGCGAAGATCCGTGCGGAAGACGTAGCCGTCCTTGGTCCTGGTCTCGAGCAGATAGACGAGGCCGCGGGTGAGCCGCACGCAGAACGCGATCCCGCTCTCCGGCCCGCGGTAGGGTAGTCGCTCCTCGTCGAACAGGACGATGAGGTCGATGTCGCTCGAGAAGTTGAGCTCCCTCGCCCCGTGCTTGCCCATGCCGAGGACGAAGATGCCCGCGCCTTCCGCCGGGGCCACCTCGTTTACGAGCGCGATTTCGCCGCGCTTCGCTCCTTCGAGCAGCAGATGGTCGAGGCCGAGCTGGACCGAGCGGTCGGCGAGCTCCGTCAGTGCCGCCGTCACCTGCTCGAGGCTCCAGGCGCCCGTGAGGTCGCAGAGTGCTATCAGGAGCGCGTGCCGCCGCCGCTGCCGCCGCAGGGCCATCATCAGGCGCGTGCGGTCGCCGACCGGTACCGTATCGAGCTCGGCACGGAGCACGGCATGGGCCTCGTCCGGACCGCGCTCGAGCAGGAGCCGCAGCACGCCGGGCTCGAGCACGAGGCATTCGCTCAGGAACGGACTGCTGCCGAACACCCCTTCCAGGAGCGCGTGCGCGGCCGAGCCCGGCACCAGGGTATCGCGCACGAACGCGGCCAGCTCCCGGTCGCTGCTGGCTTCCGCGAGGAGCTGCCAGCGCTTCAGGCCGCGCTCGGCCATGGCCGCATCGGCGACACGGGGCCGTGACAGGACGGAGGTGCTCAAGATCGGGCCATTCCTGGTAGGCTGAACCGAAGCCGGGGCAGATTGTTGGGACGGACGGGCGGGGTCAAGCGTCATGGCCGGGTGCCCGGAGGAGACGGGGTCGGTGCCGGTGAGGAGGATCGTGCGGCCCCTCGTGGCGATGCTGCTGCTGGCGCTGGCGCTGGCGGCGGGCATCGTCGCGGGCCTGTTCTGGCGTCTGGAGCAGGGGCCTCTCTCGCTCGCGGCGCTCCAGGCATCGCTCGAGCGGCTCGTGGCGCGCGGCAGCCCGTTCGCTGTCCGCTTCGCCGATCCGGCACTGGCCTGGTCGGGCGAGAGCGACACCTTCGCACTGACGGTGCGCGACCTCGAGCTCCAGAGCCGTACCGGCCAGCTCGTGCTGAAGGCTCCTCGCGCCGGCATCCGGGTGGATGCGGCGGCTCTTCTGCTCCAGCAGGCGCTGGTACCGGTCGAGCTCGTGCTGGACCTGCCGCGGATGGAGCTGGCGCGCACCGGCCCGCGGCGGCTCGAGCTCGGCTTCGCCGGTCAGCTCGCCACCCTGCCGCTCCTGCAGGCGACGGGCAGCGAGGGCCTGACGAGCCTCCTCGCCGGGGCGCCCGAGGCCGGGGACCCTCGCCTGCAGCGCCTGCAGGTGATCCGGATCGCGGCACCCACGCTGCGCTTCGAGGACGAGCCGAGCGGCCGGACGTTCACGGCGCGCGCCGCCGAGCTTCGGCTCGAGCACGACGATGCGGGCTGGCGGGCCAGCCTCGGCGCCGAGGTGGGCGAGGGTGCGCTGGCGGGGCGCGCCGTGCTGGCCGTGGCACCGGGTCCGAGTGCCAAAGAGCAGCGCTTCCAGCTCGTTCTCGATCAAGTCCCCGCACAGGCGCTGGCCGGCCTGGCGCCGTTCCTACCGGCGGGGGCGCTGCAGGGCCGGTTCTCCGGCCGGCTCGAATCCAGTCTGAGCCTGTCGGCCCTCGAGCCCGGTCCCGGCCGCTTCCGCCTGAGCGCCAGCGGGATGACGCTCCGCTGGCCCGAGATGTTCGCGGAGACGCTGACCGCGGAGCGGGCGGACGTGGCGGGCGAGATCGCGGCGGGCTGGCAGATGGCGACCATCCGCGACGCCGAGCTCGCGAGCGGCGAGGTCCGGTTGAGAGCGAGCGGTGAGCTCGTGCTCGACCAGAAGGCGTTTCGGCTCGACGCCGCGATCGAGGCCCGGAATCTCGATGCGGCCGGGATCGCACGCTTCTGGCCGCTGCAGAAGGCGTCGAAGGCCCGGGCGTGGTTCGCCGCGCACGTCGCGGGTGGCCGGGCCGGACAGGCCCGCCTCGGGCTGACCGCCCCGCTGCCTTGGGAGCAGAGCGGCGAGCCGGTCGCAGCGAGCCTCGCCTTCGGATTCGGCGGGGCCACGCTCACTTGGCTCGACGGGATGGCGCCGGCGCAGGACGTCGCGGGCGACGGGCTTCTGACGCCGAGTCGCCTCGACTTCACCCTGCAAAGCGGCCGCATCGACGAGGTCGAGCTGAAAAGCGGCTCGCTCGCGATCGAGGACGTCGCCGTTCCCGACGTGCCGGCCCGGCTGACCGCCGAGCTGCGCCTGAGCGGCCCCTTGCGCTCGGCCTTGCAGATGCTGGACGGCGAGCGTCTGCGCCTTCCCACGAAGGCCGGGATCGATCCGGCCCGTGTCGGCGGGCAGGTGGAAGGCCGGCTCGGCCTGCGGCTGCCGCTGCATCGCGGCATCGAGCCGAAGGAGGTCGGCTTCACGCTCGACGCGGCGCTCCACGATGCCGGCCTCACCGATGCCTTCCGGAACCTCGCCGCGAGCGGCGCCGAGCTGACGCTCGCCGGCGACGAGGCCGCGCTGAGGCTGCGGGGCACGGTCCGGGTCGCGGGCGTGCCGGCGCGTCTCGACTGGCAGGAACGCCTGGTCCGGGGCGGTCCCTGGCGGCGGCGCATCACGGTCGCGGGCGACATCGACGCGGCAGCGGCCGGGCGGCTCGCCGTGCCCTGGCCGGATTTCCTGCTAGGGACGGTCGGTGCCGGCGCCACCGTGACGGCGCCGTGGCAGGGGGCGAGGCGGGTCGAGCTCGATCTCGACCTGACCCCGGCCACCTTGAGCTTGCCGAAGCTGGGGCTCGCGAAGCCGGCCGGCACCACGGGGCACGTCGCCGCGACCGCGATGCAGTCCGCTCCCGACCGGCTCGACGTCGAGCACGTCGCCGTCGGCTTTCCGGGGCTGGCGCTCGAGGCGGCAGCCGGCATCCGCACCGATCCTTTCGACTGGCGCCGCCTCGAGCTGGAGCGGCTGCAGATCGGCGGGAGCGATCTCACAGCACAGCTCGTCAAGCGCGACGACGGCACCGTCTCGGGTCTGGTCCAGGCGGGGCGGCTCGATCTCAGGGCCTGGCGCGAGCGTATCGCGAGCGGAGGGCCGGAAGACACACCCCTGCCGCCCCTGGATCTCGGGATCAGCGCCGCGGAGGTCCGCCTCGCGGAGGCGCCGCTTCGGGCCGTGGCCGGCCGGCTCGAGCGCAGCGGGCGGGCCTGGCGGCTGGTCCGGCTCGGCGGGCAGCTCGAGGGCGGTGCCCAGGCGAGCCTCGACTATCGCGGTGACGAGCGCGGCGGCGAGGTGTCCGTGCGCGCCGACGACGGCGGCGGGCTGCTCGAGGCTCTGGGTATGCGGCAGACGCGCATCGAGGGCGGACGGCTCGCGCTCGATGCCGGAGTCGGCGCGGCCTCGGGCCGGGTCGCGGGCGAGCTGGGCTTGCGCGATTTCAGGCTGCTCGATTCGCCGCTTCTGGCCCGGATCTTCACCCTGACCTCGTTTCAGGGCATCGCCAGCGCGCTCAGCGGGCAGGGTATCCCGATCGAGCGGCTCTCCGTGCCGTTCGTCTGGAGCGGCCGCCGGGTCGAGATCGAGAACGCACGTCTGCGCGGTGCCGATATCGGTGCGCGTGCCAGCGGCGCCATCGATCTCGCCGCGCGCGCGATCGTCCTCGACGGGACGGTAGCACCCGCCTACGGCTTCAACCGGATGCTGGGGCAGGTGCCGATCGTCGGGGATATCATGCGCGGCCGGGAGGCCGATGCGGCGCTGGCCGCCACCTTCAGCGTCAGAGGCGATCCGGCGGCACCCGAGATCACGGTGAACCCGCTGGCGGCGCTCGTACCGGGGATCATCCGCGATCTGTTTCGCGATCTCGGCGACCATGTGCCCGCAGACTCGCCGGAGCGGGATCGGCAATGATCCTTGCCTCGGCCGGCAGGCTCGTGATCCTTCCGGGTGAACCGCTCCACAATCGGGTATCCGATCCTCATGCGCCGCCTCGCCCGGCTCGTCCTCGCCTTCTTGATGCTGCTGGTCGTGGCGGCCGGTCTGCTCCTGTGGCGCCTCGACCGGGGGCCGCTGTCGCTTGCCGCCGTCCAGCCGCTCCTGCAACAGCTGATCGACCGCGGCTCGTCGTTCCATGTGAGCTTCAGCTCGCCGACGCTGGTGTGGTCCCGCAGCGAAGGCATCCTGGCGCTGCGGCTCCAGGATCTGGAAGTGCGCAGCTCGGCAGGCGACTTCGTCGCCGGTGCGCCGAGCGCCGCGGTCACCGTGGCCGTGGCCCCGCTGCTCCTCGAGCGGCGGATCGAGCCGGTCGCGATCGGGCTCGAGCTGCCCGAGCTCGAGCTCGTCCGACAGGCCGACGGCAGGCTCGTTCTGGCCTTCGCCGGCCAGCTCACCGCTTTTCCGCTGACCAGCGCGGTCGGAAGCGGTGGCCTCGAGGCGCTCCTCGGCGATGCTGCCCCGAGCGGCGGGACCGCGGGCCTGGAGCATTTGCGTCTCGTGCGCGTCACCGCACCCTCGCTCCAGTTCTACGACGAGGCGACCGGGCGGCGTGCCGTGGCCGACGACCCGCTGTTCCGGCTCCGCCGCCGGCAGGACGGCTGGAGCGTGTCGCTGGCGAGCCGCTTCGGCGACGGCAGAATCGAGCTGGCCGCCGAGCCGGGCGGTTCTGCCGGTGAGCTGCGGGTCGTGATCGAGCTCGAGCGGTTCCCGGTGCAGAACCTGGCCGGGATCGTGCCGGGGCTGCCGGTGGGGGGCTCGGTGCTGCCGGTCTCGGGCCGGATCGACTTTCCGTTCGATGCCGCGACCCTCGAGCCGGGCACGGCGCGGCTGCAGCTCGCGACGCGGCAGGCAACGCTCTCTCTCCCGGAGATCGGGCTCGGGCCCGTGCCGATCCGCCGCGCCGGCCTCGTGGCGACGCTCGCCGCGGGCTGGCGCGAGGCCGGGATCGAGCGGCTCGAGGTCGAGGGCGAGGGCTACGGCCTCGCCGTGTCGGGCCGCATCGCCGCGATGGGGGACGGGCCGCGCGTTCGGCTGCGGATCGAGCCTGTGGATCTGGACGTGGCGGAGATCCTGACGCTGTGGCCGCGGGAGCTCGGCGCTGCGGCCCGTGCCTGGACCAGCCGGAACCTGCGCCGGGGGCGGGTGTCCGAAGCTTCGCTCGAGCTCGGGCGTGGCGGGCCGCACCCGGACCAGCTCGGTCTTGCCGGCAGCTTCACCTTCGCCGATGCCGAGCTGCGCTATCTTCCCGCCTTGCCGACGGCGACGGCGCTTGCCGGCACCGGCCGGTTCGCCGGTGACAGCCTGCAGCTCGCGCTCGAGGGTGGCCGGAGCGGGGAGGTCGAGCTGACCGGCGGCGAGGTCCTCTTGCGCAACCTGATCGGCTCCGGCGACGCGCAGCTCGCGGCGAAGCTGGATCTACGCTCCGCCGTGCCCGCGGCGCTGCGGCTTCTCGCGGCGCCCCCCATCGAGCTTACGAAGGCGATGGGGCTCGCGCCGCAGGCCGTATCCGGCCGGCAGACGACCCGGCTCGCGCTGAGCCTGCCTTTGCGCGAAGGGCTGCGGCCGGAGCAGATCCGCTACGAGGCCTCGACCCGGCTCGACGATCTGGCCGTGAAGAATGTCCGCCCCGGCTACGACCTCGCCGCCGACAGCCTGATGCTCACGGCCGATCCGGCAGCCGTGAGCATCAGGGGCGGTATCCGGGTCAACGGCGTGCCGCTCGACGTCGCCTGGCACGAGAGCCCGGGTGCCGGCAAGGGGCCGCGGCGTCAGGTGATGGTCACCGGCAGCCTCGATCGGGACGGGGTACGGGCCTTGCGGTTCACCTGGCCGGAGCGGCTGAGCGGCCGGGTCGGCTTCGATGCCACGTTGACGGAGGCGCAGAGCCCGCTGCGCACCGTCGATCTCACGCTCGACCTGCAGCCGACCGGCATCCGCTTGCCCGAGGCCCTGGTCACGAAGCAGCCGGGCCAGCCCGGCAGGGCTTCGGCACGCCTCGTCCAGCCGGATGCGGGCACGCTCGCCGTGGAGCGGTTCCGCCTCGACGCGGCGGGGGTCACAGCAGAAGGAACGGCGGGGCTGAAGCTCGATCCGCTACGGCCGGAGCGACTGTCGCTGCGCGAGCTGCGGACACCCTTGGGCGACCTTGCCGCCGATCTGGCCTTGCAGCGCGACGTCTGGCGCGGTCGGATCGACATCGGCCAGCTCGATCTCCGGCCGGTGCTCCAGGCCCGCCGCGAGAGCGGAGCAGGAGAGGGCTTCACCCCGCCCGATCTCGCCCTGGACGTCGTCGCACGGTCGCTCCGCCTGGGCGACGCGCCGTTCAGCGATCTCACGGGCTCGGTCCGGCGCGCGGGCGGGATCTGGCAGAGTGCCAGCTTTCGTGCCCGGATCGAGGACAGCGAGGTCGGGCTCGATCTCGGTACGCGCGATGGCGTGAGCGCTCTGGCCTTGCGCTCGAGCGATGCCGGCTGGCTGATCCGCGGCTTCGCGGGCAACGACAACGGTGTTCGCGGCGGCCAGCTTCGTCTCACCGCCGATCTCCGTCAGGGCGGGCCCACGTTACGCGGCAAAGGCGAGCTCAAGATCCGCGAGTTCACGCTCTGGGGAGCGCCCCTGATCGCCCGGATCGTGTCGCTCGCCTCGTTCAGCGGCCTCGGCAACGCGCTGAGCGGGAAGGGGGTTCCGATCGACCGGCTCGTGGTGCCGTTCGAGATCGACGGTAGCCGGCTCCTCTTGCAGCAGGCCCGGCTCGTGGGCTCCGACATCGGGGCGCGGGCCGACGGCGTGATCGACCTCGCGCAAGGTCGGCTCGACATCAACGGCACGGTGGCGCCGGCCTACACCATCAACAGGATCCTGGGCAGCATCCCGATCCTGGGCCAGATCCTCTCCGGCAGCCAGTCGGATGCCGCCATCGCCGCGACCTTTTCGGTGACAGGCCCGCTCGGCGAGCCCAGCGTCGCCGTCAACCCGCTGGCGGCCCTGGTGCCGGGGCTCGTGCGCGATCTGTTCAATGCGCTCACGGCCGACACGGGACCGCCGGAGGCGGCCCCGCAGGACCAGCGCTGAAGGAGGCTCAGACCGGACGCACCAGCACGTGCCGCTTCTTGCCGGCCGAGAGCTTGAGGTGGCCGCCCCTGAGGGCATCCATGTCGACCACGAGCGTCTCGTCGTCGACGCGCTCGTCGTTGAGCCTGGCCCCGCCGCCGCGCACGAGCCGGCGCGCGTCGCTGTTGGAGGCCGCGAGGCCTGAGAGGAACAGAAGCTCGATGAAGGGCAGCCCCGCCGCGAGCCGTGCCGCGTCGCACTCGACGACCGGCAGACCCTCGATGCCCTCGCCCGCGCCCTCGAACACCGCGCGCGCCGCCGCGGCCGCCGCTTCCGCCGCATCCACGCCGTGGCAGAGCCTGGTCGCCTCGTAGGCCAGGACCTTCTTGGCCTCGTTGAGCTCGGCCCCTTCGAGCGCCTCGAGGCGGGCGATCTCGTCCAGCGGCAGCTCGGTGAAGAGCCGCAAGAATCGGCCGACGTCGGCGTCCTCGGTGTTGCGCCAAAACTGCCAGTATTCGAAAGCCGTCCGCTTCGTAGCGTCGAGCCAGACCGCGCCCTGGGCGGTCTTGCCCATTTTCTGGCCCGAGGCCGTCGTGATGAGCGGGGTCGTGAGCCCGAACAGGTGGCGGCCGTCGACGCGGCGGCCGAGCTCGACCCCGTTGACGATGTTGCCCCACTGGTCCGAGCCGCCCATCTGGAGCACGCAGCCGTAGCGGCGCGACAGCTCGAGAAAATCGTAGGCCTGCATCACCATGTAGTTGAACTCGAGCAGGGTGAGCGGCTGCTCGCGCTCGAGCCGGAGTCGCACCGAATCGAAGGTGAGCATCCGGTTGATGGTGAAGTGCGTGCCGAAGTCGCGTAAGAATGGGATGTAGAGGAGTCGGTCCAGCCACTCGGCATTGTCGACCAGGATCGCCGTGTCGCCGTCGAAATCGAGGAACTTCGCGAGCGAGGCCTGAATGCCGGCCTTGTTGGCCTCGATCTGCGCCTCCGAGAGGAGCTGACGGCTCTCGTCTTTGCCCGAGGGATCGCCGACCTTGGTGGTACCGCCGCCGACCAGCGCTATCGCCTTGTGGCCGTGCCGCTGCAGGTGGCGCAGCATCATGATGCTGACGAGATGGCCGATATGCAGGCTGTCGGCGGTGCAGTCGAAGCCGACATAGGCCGTGACCGGCTTCGCGGCCGCGAGCGCATCCAGCGCCTCCGGATCGGTGCACTGGTGGATGAAGCCGCGCGCCGCGAAGGTGCGCAAGAGCTCGGAACGGAAGCCGGTCATCGTCTGCTCGCGTGAGGGAGGATCGCGTTCGTGAGCTGGCCGGCCTAGCGCGCCAGCGCCAGCGGCCGGTCGGCGGGCTTCAGGCGCTTGTCGAGATAGGCCTCGCAGACCTGCTCGAACTCGTCCATCTGCTGGCTGAAATAGTGATCCGCGCCCTCGATGCAGTGGTAGTCGATCGTGATGCCGCGTTGCTGCGAGAGCTTGTTGACCAGCTTCACCACCGATTCCGGCGGGCTCACCGTGTCCCGCTCGCCGTGCACGATCAGGCCCGAGGCGGGGCAGGGAGCGAGGAAGCTGAAGTCGTACATGTTGGCCGGCAGGCTTGCGCACATGAAGCCCACGATCTCGGGCCGGCGCATCAGGAGCTGCATGGCGATCCAGGCCCCGAACGAGAAGCCCGCCACCCAGCAGCCGGTGCTGTTCGGGTTGTGGGTCTGCATCCAGTCCAGCGCCGCCGCCGCGTCGCGCAGCTCGCCCTGGCCGTGGTCGAACATGCCCTGCGAGCGGCCCACGCCGCGGAAGTTGAACCGCAGCACCGAGAAGCCGCGCCGCGCGAACATGTGGAACATGCTGTAGACGATGCGGTTGTTCATCGTCCCGCCGTGCAGCGGGTGCGGATGCAGGATGAGGGCGAGCGGCGGCGTCGGTCCCTCGCCGTGGACGTAGCGGCCTTCCAGCCGCCCGTCGGAGCCGTTGAAGATCACCTCGGGCATACTCGTCTCCAGCGCACGATCGCTCGGTCCCGTCGGCTCCGGACGACCCCCGCGCGGTCGTCGCGACGAACCGGGCCTGACGTTGACCGACCCGCACCCTATGTATATTGGTCAGGACGCTCGCTCTGTCGCGAAGGTGCCAGAGCCCGTACCCGGCAGCACCCCCACAGCGGGCGCGCAGGATCGGGCCTGGCCGGCACGAGAGCGACCGGGTGATATAACAGGCCAGGACCGATGTTCAAGAGCTTGCGCGAGGATATCGAAGCGGTGTTTCAGCGCGACCCGGCCGCGCGCTCGCGGCTCGAGGTCATTTTGTGCTATCCGGGTATTCATGCGCTGATCTTCCACCGCGCGGCGCATCGCTTATGGAACCGCGGCTGGCTGACCACGGCCCGCTTCCTCTCGCAGGTGAGCCGGTTCCTCACCGGCATCGAGATCCATCCCGCCGCGAAGATCGGCCGCCGCTTCTTCATCGACCACGGCATGGGGGTCGTGATCGGCGAGACCGCCGAGATCGGCGACGACGTGACGCTCTATCAGGGTGTGACGCTGGGCGGTGTCAGCCTCGACCCCGGCAAGCGTCATCCCACGCTCGGCAACGGCGTGGTGGTCGGCGCCGGCGCCGCCGTGCTCGGGCCCTTCAAGGTCGGCGACGGGGCGCGCATCGGCTCGAACGCGGTCGTGGTCAAGGAGGTTCCGCCCGGTGTCACCGTGGTCGGCATCCCGGCCCGGCCGGTGGGCCCGCAGCCCGTGCGCGAGGAGGCCGCCTGCTTCAGCCCCTACGGGGCGAGCCCGGCGAGCTGCGCGGTCGATCCCGTGGCCCGCAGCGTCGAGCGCCTGGCCGAGCGGGTGCGCGAGCTCGAGGATCGCCTGGACCGGCGCGAGCGCGAGGCCGAGCGGGAGCCCGTCCGGGTCGCCGCCCACGGTGCTTGAGCCCGACCTTCCGGGCCGATGCCCGAGCGTCGCCGCGCCTATCTCGACTGGAACGCCACCGCCAGGGTCCGCCCCGAGGTGGTGGCCGCCATGGTCGAGGCCATGGCCGTTCCCGGCAACCCGTCTTCGATCCACCGCGAGGGCCGGGCGGCACGGAGCCTCGTCGAAGCCGCCCGCCGCAGGCTCGCCGAGCGGCTCGCCGTCGCTTCCGACCGCTTGATCTTCACGAGCGGCGGCACGGAAGCGAACCATCTGGCGCTGCTGGGCTTTCCCGGTCCCCGGCTCGTCTCGACGATCGAGCACCCTTCCGTGCTCGCCGCCGACTCCGAAGCCGCCCGGGTCCCCGTCGACGTGGAGGGCCGTCTGGACCTTGCCGCCTTCGCCCGCCTGCTCGCGGAGCGGCGACCGGCGATCGCTTCGGTGATGCTCGCCAACAACGAGACCGGCGTGATCCAGCCCGTCGTCGAAGCTGGGCAGCTCGCGCACGCCGTCGGCTGCCTCCTCCACGTCGACGCCGTCCAGGCCTTCGGCAAGCTGCCCTTCACGCTCCCCGACCTCGGCGCCGATCTCCTCACCGTCTCCGCCCACAAGCTCGGCGGCCCGCCCGGCGTGGGCGCTCTCGTTCTGCGCGAAGGTCTCGATCCTATCCCCCTCCAGCGCGGCGGCGGCCAGGAGCAGCGCCGCCGCGCCGGCACGGAGAACCTCCCCGGCATCGTGGGCTTCGCCGCCGCCTCGGGCATCGAGACCGACTGGCACCGCATCCGTGCTCTACGCGACCGTCTCGAGGCCGGTGCGCGCGCCGTCCGTCCCGATGCCGTCGTCGCGGGTGCTGCGGCCGACCGCCTTCCCAACACCACCTGCCTTCTCACGCCCGGCCTCGACGCTTCGACCCAACTCATGGCGCTCGACCTCGCCGGCGTCGCCGTCAGCAGCGGCTCGGCCTGCTTCTCGGGCAAGGTCGGCCCATCGCACGTGCTCGCCGCGATGGGCATCCCGCCCGAGCGCGCCCGCTGCGCCATCCGCATCAGCCTCGGCTGGGCCACCGAGGACGCCGACATCGACCTGTTTCTCGCCGCCTACGCCGCCCTGCCGCATCGTCGCGGCGTCACGGAAACCTGAGCCATGGCAGAGGCCGCCGCCATGGCGGTGCAGCATCGGCGCCACGGACAGGCGGCGATCGGGCTTCGGCTGTGGCGGTATCGGGCGTGATGCTCATCGAGAGCACGGGTCGGTCGGCGGGCTCCTATTCCTCGCGCGGCTCGAGCTCGAGGGCGGCCGAGTTGAGACAGTAACGCAGGCCCGTAGGCTCCGGACCGTCCGGGAAGACATGACCGAGATGGGCGTCGCAGCGCGCGCACAGGACCTCGGTGCGGCGCATGAAGAAGCTCCGGTCCTCCTTGGTCGCCACGGCGTCCGCCGCGATCGGCGCCCAGAAGCTCGGCCAGCCCGTGCCGCTCTCGTACTTGGTCGAGCTGTCGAACAGAGGCTGGCCGCAGCAGACGCAGCGATAGACGCCGGGGATCTTCGTGCTCCAGTACCGGCCGGTGAAGGCGCGCTCGGTGCCGTGCTCGCGCGTGATCCTGTACGCCTCCGGCGACAGTTCCGCCCGCCACTCTTCATCGCTCTTGACGATCTTCTCGGTCATTGCGCAATCCTCGCTTCCGGCACGATGCCTCTTAGATAGGCCGGCGGCACGGACCGACCAACCACGACCTGCGGCGGGATGAACGCGGATGCGGCTCTATGATTATTGGCGGAGCTCGGCGGCCTACCGTGTCCGCATCGCTCTCAACCTCAAAGGGATCTCTTACGAGCAGGTGCCGGTCAACCTCAGGAGCGGCGGGCAGCGCACGCTCGACTACACGAGCAAGAACCCGCAAGGGCTCGTGCCGACGCTCGAGGACGGCGGGGCGCACCTGACCCAGTCGCTCGCGATCATCGAGTATCTCGACGAGACTCATCCCGAGCCGCCGCTCCTGCCGAAGGAGCCCCTGGCGCGAGCGCAGGTGCGGGCCATGGCCCAACTCGTCGCCTGCGAGATCCATCCTTTGAACAATCTGCGCGTCCTGCAGCGCCTCGAGCACCGGCTGGGCCTCGACGAGCGCGAGATCAGCAGCTGGTATCGGCACTGGATCAACGAGGGTTTCGCGGCGCTCGAAGCCCGGCTCAAGACCACCGCCGGCCGCTACGCCTTCGGGGACAGCGTCACCCTGGTCGACCTCTGTCTCGTGCCGCAGCTCTACAACGCCAGGCGCTATCGCTGCGATCTCGTGCCGTTCCCGACCATCTGCCGGGTCGAGGAGGCTTGCCAGGCGCTGCCGGCCTTCGACGCCGCAAGGCCGGAACGGCAGCCCGACGCGGCGTAGCCACCGCAAAATGCTGTTATAGCGCGATTTTCGCGATCCTGGATTCGTTCGGGGCGGCCGCCTGCGAAGGGGACGCGAGCGAGCGTCGTGTGAGCGGGCGGTTGCGGCACGGCTCGGGCCATGGGGGAAGGCGGCAGCGGGTCCGGCAGGCCGGTGATCGGGCAAGAGGTCGTTCTCGGGTCGGGGCAGGAGCAGTTGAGTAGTTTATAGGAATACGGGCCGGATGCCCGATAGAGCGAAAACCAGAGACAGGGCGGGCCCGGCGCCGAAGTGGCAGGCATCCCGCGCTGGCTCCCGATCCCATTGGCGCAACGACAGCTCCAACACTTTTCGGCTTGGTCATCGAGAACAAGAGCCTCCTCGAAATCGTTCGTGCAGTTTTCGATTCACCGGACGCATGTTCCTTCCCAGAAGGTCGTCTCGGATTGATTAGGTATTATATCCTAGCCTATGTCCGAAGGCAACCGGAGGCATGGTACGGTAAGGCGGAGGCGATTCGGGCGGCAGGCGGGGAGACGAGATCGGCGCCCAGCACCCAACCCGTTTGACGAGCTCGGCTGAGCCCGCCGTCAGCCGCTCTTCGCCACCAGCGGGCACCCACCCCGATCGAGCGGCCGGAACGCCTCCTCCGCTGGGATCGTGCGCACCAGCTTGTAGTAATCCCAGTGCCCCGTCGACTCGGCCGGGCTCTTGACCTCGAACAGATACATCGGATGGAGCTTGCGGCCATCGGCCCGGATCACTCCCTTGCCGAACAAAGGGTCGTCGGTTGGCAGCTCCTTCATCTTCGCCACCACCGCCGCCCCGGCATCGGTCTCGGCCGCCCGGACCGCCTTGAGGTAGTGCAGCACCGCCGCGTACACACCGGCCTGGTATTGGTTCGGCGGCCGACCACCGAACCGAGCGGTGAAGCGGGCGCTGAAAGCGCGGGTGCCCTCGTTCAGATCCCAGTAGAACGGCTCGACGAACCGGAGGCCCTGCGCCGCCTCGAGCCCGAGGCCATGGACGGTGGTGATATCGGACAGCAGGCTCACGAGCCGCTGGCCGCTGGTGAGCAGCCCGAACTCGCGGGCCTGCTTGATCGCGTTGCTGGTGTCGGCCCCGGCGTTGGCGAGGCCGACCACCTTGGCCCCTGACGCCTTTGCCGCCTGCAGGAAGGAGGAGAAGTCGGCCGTGTTCAGCGGGTGCCGCACCGCACCCAGCACCTTGCCGCCGCTGGCGTCGACAACCTCCGTGGTCTGCGCCTCGAGGTCGTGGCCGAACACGTAGTCGGCGGTGATGAAGAACCAGCTGTCGCCGCCCGCTTCGACCATCGCCTTGCCGGTGCCGTGGGCGAGCGCCCAGGTGTCGTAGGTCCAGTGCACCGTGTTGGGCGAGCAGGCGTCGCCGGTGAGCCGGGCCGAGCCGCCGCTGGAGACCAGGAGGGCCTTATCCTGCCGGCGGACGATGTCGCTGACGGCGAGCGTCACCGAGGAGGTCGGGACGTCGACGATCGCGTCGACGCCCTCGAGGTCGATCCAGCGCTTGGCGATCTCGGCGCCGATGTCGGGCTTGTTCTGGTGGTCGGCGGCGACCACCTCGATCCGCACGCCGGGTGCCACCTCGCCAAGATCCTCGACGGCCATCCCCGTTGCGACGACCGAACCTCGGCCGCCGCCATCGGCGTAGGGGCCGGACTGGTCGTTCAGGACGCCGATCTTGACCACATTGTCCGAGACGTCGGCCTCGGCGTTGCCAAGCACAAGCGCAAGCAGGCCAGCGGGGCCGAGGATCGCGATGCGGGCCATGGCTCCTTCCTCCGTTGGTCACCCGCCCGGAACAGCGGTCAGTCCATGCGAGGGTAGGCCCATGGGCCCCAGCGGGAAATGGGCATTCGCGTTAGCTTGGGAGAGGAAGCCTACCAGGCGTCCGCGGCGAGCGTCCTGATGACATCGGCCTCTCGGACGGGATGGCCGCCGTCCGCCGTAACGGTCATGAATATCCGGGTTAACATCCCATTAGCCCCGACTGCAGCCAGAGGCACAAGCGCTCGGCTCTCACCCTCCCGGCGCGCGGGCTCGTCTTGCGGCAGTGGATCGAAGAAGCTGTCGAGCGCGTGCGGCTCGCCCCTGAGGTGCGGTCGGGGCCTCTCAAGCCACCCATCGCGTGGCATAGATGGCTGGCCGATAGCGTGGCTCGGGGATCGGGTCTCCGTGCTCGCGAGCGCTCTCGAGCCACGCCTGCATGGCGATCCGAACCTCGGCCAATACCTCTTCCGGCCTATCGCCATGTGCCGAGCAGAACTTCAGATCGGGCACATCCGCGATCCAGCAGGCGTCCTCGTCCGACCAGAACAGGTCGATGTGGTCGTGGTGTTGCATCGTCACTGCCCCAGCGTCGGGCCGAACTCCTCGACGATGTCGACGAGCTGATCGATCTGGTAGCGTTTTGCCTGTCCGTTCCTGTCGGGCCGGAGGTCGAGCCTCGCCGGTCGGTGGCTCGGGTGCCGCCAGATCCGGTGGCTGCCGGACTGACGGTCGAACTCGAAACCGAACGCTTCCGCCAGACGCTCCAGGTCCGCGAACCGGATGTTGCGGTTTCCTCCGAGGATAGCCCGCCATGTGTCGGCTGGGTTCATACCGCCTGATCCTCGACGGCATCCGGCTATGTCCAGAGGGCGGTGCCGATCACTTTTTTACGTGGGGCAATGACCCAAGCACCCCAGGCTTCTTCAAGGTGCCCAGTTCTGAAAGGCTCTTTCCGGAATCCGGGAATCTCGGGGGAACCGCCTGTCTCACGAGAGGGCGAGACCACCGCAAGTTCGCCTCAGCCGCCAGGGGCCAGCTTTCCCTCCAAGGCCTCGCGGAGCGCCTCGAAGGGGAGCAGCACGCATTCGTGCCGGCTCTTCACGGCCTTGACGGGCGCGAACATGGCGAGCTCGGGCCAGACCGGCGCCACGGCCTCGCCGGCGAGGAGGCGGCGCAGCTCCGTGGCCGCCCGCTCGATCTCCGCCGGTTCGGCGCCGACGGCGCGCTGGCCGATCACGGAAGCTGCGGCCTGGGTAAGGAGACAGCCGCGCGTCTTCTGGGCGAGGGCTGCAATCCGCTCGCCGGCCAGCTTCAGGTCGATGGTGATGCGATCGCCGCACAAAGGGTTGTCGCAGGTGACCGAGCGGTCGGGCGCTTCCAGGCGGCCGTGGGCGTGGTTGGCCTTGGCCTCGGCGATGATCGCGTCGTTGTAGAGCTTCTCCGTCATGGGTCCGGAACCTAGCGCAGCCGGCGGATGACGGTATCGAGCCCTTCGATCAGGGCATCCACGTCGGCCGCGTCGTTGTAGGGGGCGAGGCTCGCGCGTACGGTGGCGGGAAGGTCGAACGCGTCCATGAGCGGCTGCGCGCAATGATGCCCGCCCCGGAGCGCCAGGCCGAACTCGTCGAGCATCTGGCAGACGTCGTGGGGATGGATGCCTTCGACCGCGAACGAGACCACGCCGATGCGCGCTTGCGTTCCGACGGGGCCGACGATGCGCACCCCATCCAGGCTCTGCAGGCCCTCCAGGGTGCGGGCCGTGAGCTCGATCTCCTGCCGGCCCAGGGCCGCCCAGTCGAGCGTGGCGAGCCAGGCGGCGGCGGCACCCATGCCGATGACCGGCCCGATGGGGGGTGTTCCCGCCTCGAACCGGTGCGGCGGGGGCGCATAGGTCGAGCGCTCGATCTCGACCCTGCGGATCATCTCGCCGCCGCCGAGGAACGGCGGCAGGTCCAGGAGCAGATCCTTCCTGACCCAGAGAGCGCCCGCACCCGTGGGCCCGAACATCTTGTGCGCCGAGAAGGCGTAGAGGTCGCAGCCGAGAGTCTGGACGTCGAGCGGGCCGTGCGCTGCCCGCTGCGCGCCGTCCAGGAGCAGCAGGGCCCCTACCGCGTCCGCGGCGTCGCGTAAGGCTCCGACGTCGGTGACGGCACCCGTGACGTTGGAGGCGTGGGTCACGGCGATGATCCGCGTGCGCCCGGTGACGAGATCATCGAGCCGGTCGCAGGCGAGGCGCCCTTCGGGCGTCACCGGAATCGCCCGCACCCTGGCCCCGGTACGCGCGGCCGCCATCTGCCAGGGAACGATGTTGCTGTGGTGCTCGAGCTCGGAGATCAGGATCTCGTCGCCGGGACGGAGCCGGAGGGCGAGGGCATGTGCTGCCGTGTTGATGGCGAGCGTGCAGCCGCTCGTGAAGATCACCTCGTCCGGGTCGGAAGCACCGATATAGGCCGCGACCTCCTGGCGCGCCTTCTGAAAGGCGGTGGTGGCCTCGTCGGCGAGCCGGTAGACGCCGCGCTTGACGTTGGCGCGGGCGCGGGTCTCGAAATGCCACAAGGCCTCGGCCGCCGCCCGGCAGATCTGCCCGGTGGCGGCGTTGTCGAGATAGTGGAACGGCGTGCCTTGCTGCGCCGCGAAGATCGGGAACTGGGCGCGGAGCCCGGCCGTGCTCATGGTTGGGCTCCCGCAAAGGCGGCGAGCGCTTCCGGCGTGTCGATGTCGAGGAGCGCCGCATCGTCCTCGGTCTCGACCTCGGCCACGGCGTCGGCGTGCCGGCCGATCAGGTGGCGGGCACCCACGTCGCCGGCGACGGCCTGCATCTCGGGGAAGTAGGCGCGGCCCCACAAGACCGGGTTGCCGCGCTTGCCGTGCCGGGTCGGCACGACGATGGCGCGCCGCTCGATCGGGTTGAAGGCGCCGATCAGCCGGTCGATCAGGCCCGCGCTCACGCGCGGCATGTCGCCGAGGCAGACCACGGCCCCGTCGGCCTCGGCCGGCACCGCCGCGAGCCCGGCCTTGAGCGAGGTGCTGAGGCCTTCCGCGTGGTCGGGGTTGTGGACGAACTGCACCTTGAGGCCGCGGAGTGCCTGGCGGATCTCGTGCTGCTGATGGCCGAGCACCACGATCACGGGCGCTGCACGGGAGGCGACGGCCGCCTCGACCACGTGGCGCACCATGGGCTTGCCGGCGATCGGCAGAAGCAGCTTGTTCGGGCCGCCCATGCGCCGCGACTGGCCGGCGGCGAGCACCACGGCCGCCACTTTGGGCGGGCCTGCGAGTCTGTCACCGCCCTCGCGCGGCTGGGGGCGGGATTCGATCTCCATGAGCAGACCTCCTACCCCCATGCGCATGATGTCGCGGCCGGTCACCTCGATCCCGGCGGCGAGCCGCTCCAGCACCCAGTCGAAGCCGTTGAGCTTGGGCGAACGGCAGCAGCCCGGCAGGCCGAGGACCGGCCGCTCGCCGAGACGGGCGAGAAGCAGGAGGTTGCCGGGATCGACCGGCATGCCGAAGTGCAGGATCCGTCCGCCGGCGCGCTCGATTCCGGCCGGCAGCACGTCGCCCCGGTCGGTGATCGCCGAAGCGCCCGCGATCAGGAACATGTCGCAGCCCGAAGCCTCGGCCTTCCGGATCGCGGCTGCGAGCGCCTCGGGCTCGTGCGGACAGCGCGTCTCGCCCGACAGCTCGCCGCCCACGTGCTCGACCCGCTCGCGGGTGACGCGCACGGTCTTGTCGAGCACCTTTTGGGCGACGCTCGGCAGCTCGGTCTGGATCAGCCAGGCGCGCCAGGGGCGGAACGGGGCCACGCGGACGAGGGGGCCTTCCTCGAGCATGGCGAGCGCCCGCTCGACGAAATCCTTGCGCACGGCGAAGGGGATGATCTTCACCGTCGCCACCATCTGCTTCGGCTCGACCACGGCGTAGGCCGGCAGGGTCGCGAAGGTGATCGCCTCGTCGATCTCGTTGAACCGGTGTACCCGCTCGACGTCGACCACGAGCACGCCCCGGGCGCTGCCGTGGAGGTTGGCACGGCCGGTGAAGGCCGGGGCGACGTCGATGCAGGCACCGGCGGCCGGGCCGGCGAGGCGGGCCGCCGCCTCGTCCTCGGGCACGTCCTCGGGGTCGAACCGCACCGCCATCACCGATTCGACCCCGGCCGTCCGCAGCCGGCCTATGTCCTCGGCCGAGAGTCGGTGTCCCTTCTTCAGCAGAATCCCGTCCGCCCGCACGGCGTGGGCGAGCACCGCTCCCTCGGCGGCATCGAGCGCGAAGCGATCGAAGCGCATTCCCTGTCCCTGGCTGTTCCCTCGCATATATAGCGAGCGGAGCTATCCGGGGCGAGAGCGGGGCGGTACCGGACCAGGAGGAATCGCGGCATGGCGGACAGCGCGGCGGAGCGGATGGAAGGAGCGGCGCGTCTGATCGGGCCGCTTCTGATCGCAAGCTTCCTGCTCCAGCCGCTCGCCTGGTGGCTACCGCTGTTCACGGCGCGCGTGCCGTTCCTGTGGGATCAGGAGGTGTCGATCGCGAGCGGCCTCGTCGAGCTGTGGCGGCTCGATCCGCTCTTGTGCGCCGTCGTGCTCCTGTTCTCGGTCCTGATCCCGCTCGTGAAGAGCATCGCTCTCGTCTGGGTCTGGCACCGCGTCCCACACGCCCGCGCAAGGCGGCTCCTCGACCGGCTGTCGCTCCTCGCCAAGCTGTCGATGACCGAGGTCTTCCTCCTCGCGGTGATCATCGTCGGCATCAAGGGGGTGGGCATCGGCCGGATCGAGGTGAGCGCCGGACTTTACGGCTTTGCCGCCATCGTGCTGCTGTCGCTTGCCGCTTCGACCTGGGCTTGCGCGGCGCTGGCTTCGGCGGGGGATGGGAAGGGGATCTCGTCGTAGATCTCGGCGAGCGGAAGCTCGAGCCCGAGCGTGTCGATGCGGACGACCGCCTCGAGCCCGCTCAGAGAGCGGCTCTGCCAGGTTCCGTTCTCGCCGCGCGAGTAGAGCTCCACCCTCGGCCGGTCCTGCGCCACGTAGAGCACGTGCCGGAGTGTCGGCATCTCGACGTAGAACCAGCGCTTGTTCTGCGTGTCGTGGCTCTCCGTTCCCGGCGAGAGCACCTCGACCGCCAGCACCGCGTCCTCGATGCCGGCCTCCCGGTCGAGCCGCTCGCCGTAGCGCACGACCGCGTCGGGATAGACCCAGCGGCCGCTGGGGTGGATCGTCTTCACGTCGGACGTGTAGGCCCGGCACGGGCTGCCGCGCAGCATGCGCCGGAAGGCGGTCACGATATTGATCGTGATGTCGTTGTGGCGCGGTGTGCCGCCTGCCATCAGGGTGGGCTCGTCGCCGACGAGCTCCCACCGCTCCGGCTGCTTCTCCTCCCAGGCCCGCCATTCCGCAGGTGTTCGGCCCAACTTCTCCGCGGGTAGGGCCATCGTCCCGCTCCTAGCTGCCACCCAGCCTGAGCGCACGGGTCATCTCGGCCATGATCGAGATCGCGATCTCGGCCGGGCTCACGGCACCGATGTCTAGGCCGGCGGGGCCGTGAATGCGGGCGAGCGTCGCCTCGTCATGGCCCATGGCCCTCAGCCGCTCGAGCCTGCCGGCGTGCGTGCGCTTGCTGCCGAGTGCGGCGATGTAGAAGGCCTCGCTCTTGAGAGCCACATCCAGCCCCGGATCGTCGATCTTGGGATCATGGGTCAGCGCCACCACCGCCGTGCGGCGGTCCGGGGCGAGCGCCGTCATCGCCTCGTCCGGCCAGTCCAGCGTCACGATGATATCGGGAAAGCGGCTGTCGGTCGCGAATGCGCGCCTGGGGTCGATCACCGTGACGTGGTAGCCCGCGAGCGCCGCCATGGGTGCGAGCGCCTGGGCGATGTGGACGGCGCCGATGATCAGGAGCCGGAGCGGTGGGTTGAACACCTGAAGGAAGGCACGGCCCCGGCTCGTGTCGACCGCCGTCGACTGATCGCGACTCAAGGCCTTCCGCGCTGCCGCCAGGACGTCGGGCGGCGCCTCGCCGATCACGATCGCATCGTCCACGATCAGCGCCTCGCCGCCGTCGGCGAGGTAGCGCACGAGGCAGACGCGCCGCTTCTGGCCGCGTGCCTCGTTCAGGGCGCTCAGGAGCTCCGGCGTCATGCCACCGCCTCGACCCAGACCTGGACCCGGCCGCCGCAGGCGAGCCCGACCTCCCAGGCCTGCTCGTCGGAGACGCCGAACTCGAGGAGCTTGGGTGGCGCTCCTTGCATGATCTCCATGGCCTCGCGGATCACGGCCCCTTCGATGCAGCCGCCCGAGACCGAGCCCTGCATCTCGCCGTGATCGTCCACGATCAGCATGCTGCCGGCGGGTCTCGGCGAGGAGCCCCAGGTCGAGACCACGGTGGCGATCGCCACCTTGCGCCCGGCCGCATGCCAGGCCGCCGCCAGCTCCAGAAGACGCTCATCGGTCGGGATCATGCTCTCACTCCCGTCTGCGAGGCCGCCACCCACTCGCTCAAGCCCTCGGCCCGGCGCGCCTGCGGGTGGCTCAAGACCTCGGTCAGATCGCGCAGGCTGCTGAGATTGTGGGCGGGCCTGAAATCGTCGACGTGCCGGATCATGGCCTTGGCTCCGGTCGAGATCGGCGCATAGGCGTCGAAGCGCAGCAAAGGATTGAGCCAGATCAGGCGCCGGCAGCTCTTGTGCAGCCGCTCCATCTCGGCAGCGAGGCCGAGGCCCGCATCCCGGTCGAGCCCGTCCGTGATCAGGAGCACCACCGCCCCTTGTCCCAGCACGCGCCGCGACCAGACCTGGTTGAACTCCTTGAGGCAGGCGCCGATGCGCGTCCCGCCGGCCCAGTCCTTGACCAGCGTGCCGATCTGCTGCAGCGCCAGGTCGATGTCGCGGTTGCGCAGGTAGCGCGTGACGTTGGTGAGCCGCGTGCCGAACAGGAAGCTGTGCACCCGGTCGCGATCGTTGGTGATCGCGTGCATGAACAGGAGCAGCATCCGGGAATAGCGGCTCATCGAGCCCGAGATGTCGCACAGGATCACGAGCGGCGGATGGCGCTCGCGCGGCTCCTTGCGCGCGAGGTCGATCGAGGCCCCGCCGCCGCGGAGCGACTGGCGCAGCGTGCGACGCAGATCGATACGGCTTCCTCGCGGATCCGGGACGAAACGGCGCGTGGGCACCCGCATGATCGGCAGGCGCAGACGGCCGATCTCCCGACGCGCAGCCGCGAGCTCCTCGGCCGACATCTGCTCGAAGTCCTTCTCCTGCAGCATCTCGCGTGCGGAATAGGTGAGGATGGCGTCGAGCTCGACGGTGGGCGGCTCCTCCTCGCTCTCGTCTTCGCCCTCGCCGGGCGCCTTGGGCGGGGCCAGCGCCTCGGCCACGCGGCGGTTCATCTCCTCCTGTGGAACCGGTTCCTTCTCGCCCTCGAGCGTGGGCAGGAGGAGATGCATCATCCGCTCGAGCAGCTTGGGATCGCGCCAGAAGATGTGGAACGCCTGGTCGAACAGCTCGCGCTGGTCGCGCCGGTTCACGAACACGGCATGGAGCGTCCAGTAGAGATCCTGCCGGCTCTCGATCCCGACCTTCTCGAGCGCCTTCAGCGCCTCGAGCACGCGGCCCGGCCCCACGGGCAGGCCCGCCGCGCGCAAGGCGCGGGCGAAATGCATGACGTTCCTGGCGAACCGGCCGCCGCCGGTATCGGCATCCATGGGCTCAGCCTCTGCCAACGCCGAGCTGCATGTTGACCTCGGCCAGGATCTTGGCGGCCTCGCTGCCCTGGATCTTCAGGATGTCGTCCTGGTACTTCAGGAGCGTGCCCAGCGTGTCGTTGACCACCGCGGGGGTGAGCTCCAGCGTGTCCAGCGTGGTGAGTGCCCGCGTCCAGTCCAGGGTCTCGGCCACACCCGGCAGCTTGAACAGGTCGCGCTTGCGCAGCTCGTGGACGAAGGTCACGATCTGACGCGACAGCCGCTCCTCGACACCGGGCAGGCGAACACGGATGATCTCGAGCTCGCGCTCGGCGGAAGGATAGTCGACCCAGTGATAGAAGCAGCGGCGCTTCAGCGCATCGTGGACCTCACGCGTGCGGTTGCTCGTGATGATCACGATCGGCGGCTGCTCGGCGCGGATCGTGCCGATCTCGGGGATGGTGATCTGGAAGTCCGAGAGCACCTCGAGGAGATAGGCCTCGAACGGCTCGTCGGTGCGGTCGAGCTCGTCGATCAGGAGCACAGGAGGACCCTGGAAGTCGGCGACGAGGGCCTGAAGGAGGGGCCTGCGGATCAGGAAGCGCTCGTTGAAGATGTCCTGCGCCAGGCCCTCGCGGTCGGTCATGCCGGCGGCCTCGGCGAGGCGAATCTCCAGCATCTGACGCTGGTAGTTCCACTCGTAGACCGCGGAAGCGACGTCGAGGCCCTCGTAGCACTGGAGCCGCACCAGCCTGCGGCCCAGCGTGTCGGCCAGGACCTTCGCGATCTCGGTCTTGCCCACGCCTGCCTCGCCCTCCAGGAACAGAGGCCGCCCCAGGCTCAGCGCCAGATAGAGAACCGTGGCGAGCGGGCGGTCGGCGACGTAGTTGCCGCGCTTGAGAAGTTCCACGGTGGCATCGACGGAGGCAGGCAGCGCTTGGTTCATGGGACACCGGTGAGCATCAGGAAGCGGGTGGGGCGATGGCACGCGTCCTTCGCGCGCGCAAGCCGCCGTACCAGCGTTAACACAAGTCGGGGCGAGCGACATCGGACGTTGGTCGGAAGGTGGGGCTGAGCAAATGGCAGTGCAAGCGCAGCGTTGTCGTCAGTCTTCCCGCCCCGGCAGGGCGGCCGTCGCCTGGACCGTGCTCGTGGCCCTCCTTTCGCTCGCGACCTTCCTCGTCTTCACCACGATGCAGCGGTTCACGCCCGTACCGAGCTCCTGGCCGCGCGATCCGCGCTTCGCGACGCTGGCTGCCGGTGCCGATCCCGCCTGGGAGGTCGAAGGTGATCCTGCGGCGGTCAGGGTGGAGCAGGGCACGCTGCACGTGCGCAACGACGACCCCGAAGCCACCGTCGGCCTGCGCCAGGTCTGGCCGCTCGATGCAGGCGCACCCCGTGTCTTCCGTCTCGCCGCCACCGTTGCGAGCAGGGATATCGCCGGCACGCGCGCGGGCTTTCGGGTCGGGGAGGTGACCCTGATCGCCGACCGCGCCATCGGGCGCGCACCCTTACGGGCGATCCACCGTCTCGTGGCGCTGGGCGGCACCCGGGCACCGGCGCGCTACGTCGCCCTGTTCCAGTTTCCGAGCGGCGCGCGCGAGGTCGAGCTCGCCGTCCGCCTGCGCCACGCCACCGGCGAGCTCACGGTGAAGGATCTCGAGCTCAAGGCCTACGAGGAGCGCCGCCCGTTCACGGTCCTGCGCACCTTCCTGCGCGCCTCCTGGACCGGGGTGCTGGCCGTGGGCGGCCTCCTGTTCTGGCGCGGCGTCGATCATCGGCCGGCCGCCACGGTCCTCGTGGCCGTGGCCGGCGCCGGGCTCGTGCTCCTGATGATGCCGGAAAGCCTGCGCGAGGCCACGCTGGAGCCGCTCGCACGGCTCGTGCCGAACCGTCTCTTCGGCGAGGACGGGGTTGCCTATGCCGGCCACTTCGCGATCTTCGCCGTGGCGGGTTTCCTCCTTCGTCTGAGCCGTCGCGCCGAGCCCTGGCCGCGTCAGGTGCTGCTCCTGATCGGCCTCGCCGGCCTGACGGAGCTCCTTCAGTTCCTGACCGAGCTGCGCTCGCCGACTCTCGACGACTGGTTCACCAATGCCGTGGGCGCTCTCGCCGGCTGGCTGCCGGCGGCCTGGCTGCGGCATCGTCAGGACGGGCAGTTCGCCACGCAGCGGCGCTCCTCGACGACCTTGCCGCCGCAGGCCGCGAAGCAGCGGCGGTAATCCGCCTCGCAGCTCCGAAGTGCTGCCGGCTGGCACTGCTCGCGGTAGCAGAACCGCCGGACGCATACCTTGCCGGTGTCCCGGCTGGTGGCCTGGCAGAGCTGGAAGTCGATGTCGGCCTTGTTCTGGCAGCTCGACTGGCGCAGCGTTGCCCGGTCCTCGCACGCGGCCAGGGCCTGCTGCGCGTCGCCGATGCAGGCATCGCTCGTGGCCGTGCAGCCGGAAAGGCAGCGCTGCACGGCAGCGCTCCCGGTATCCGCCGGGGGCTCGAGGCGGTAGCGGGTCTCGTACTGCGGCGCACAGCCGCCGACGGCGAGCAGGAGAGCCAGCACCCGGATCGCGCACCCCATCGTGGCCCGTCCTCGAAAAGAAAGGAGGGGGTGCGATCACCCCCTCCGTCACGACACCCTACCCGTGAAACAGCGTCAAGCAGCGGCTTCGACCGCGCGCTTGGCCATGACCTTGACGAGATGGGCGCGGTACTCCGCGCTCGCATGGATATCGTTGTTGAGGTTGTCGGCATCGATGCCGGCATTGTCGAGGGCACTTGGCGTGAAGCTCGAGCCCAGCGCCTGCTCGGCCTCGGTCCAGCGGAAGACGCAAGGTGCGGCACCGGTGACGGCGACGCGCACCGCACCTCCGGTCCGGGCCACGAACACGCCCACCACCGCATAGCGGCTGGCCGGGTTCGGGAATTTCACATAGGCCGCCTTCTCGGGCTTCGGGAAGTGGACCGCGGTGACGATCTCGTCGCGTTCCAGCGCCGTCTCGAACATCCCGGTGAAGAACTGGTCCGCCGGGATCTCGCGCTTGTTGGTGCGCACGGTGGCGTTCAGCGCCACGACCGCAGCGGGATAGTCCGCCGCCGGGTCGTTGTTGCTGATCGAGCCGCCGATGGTGCCGCGATGCCTGACCTGCGGGTCGCCGATGTCCTCGGCGAGCGCCGCGAGCGCCGGGATCACCCGCCTCACGACCTCCGAATGCGCGACGTCGGCATGCCGGGTCATGGCGCCGATGGTGATGCCGCCGGCCTCCTCCTTGATCCCCTTGAGCTCGGCGACGGCGCCGAGATCGATGATGTCGCTGGGCTGGGCCAGGCGCTGCTTCAGGGTGGGCAGGTAGGTCTGCCCACCCGCCATCAGCTTCGCGTCCTCGCTCTGGGCGAGCAGAGCCGCGGCCTCGGCGAGGCTCTTCGGCCGGTGATAGGTGAAGTTGTACATGCCTCTCCGTCCTTCTTATTCGGCCGCCCGTGCCAGCCGTGTGCTCTGGATCGCGCGCCACACCTTCTCGGGCGTCGCCGGCATCTCGACGCGCACGCCGATCGCATCGGTGATGGCGTTGATGACGGCCGGCGGCGAGCCGATCGCACCCGCCTCGCCGCAGCCCTTCACGCCCAGCGAGTTGGCGGTGCAGGCGGTTCCGGACACGGTCACGACCTCGAAGTCGGGCAGCATGTCGGCACGCGGCATGCCGTAGTCCATGTAGGAGCCGGTCAGGAGCTGGCCGCCCTCGTCATAGACCGCACCCTCGAGCAGGGCCTGGCCGATGCCCTGCGCCAGGCCGCCATGAACCTGACCCTCGACGATCATCGGGTTCACGACGTTGCCGAAATCGTCCACCGCCACGAAGCGCACGATCTGGACGACACCGGTAGCCGGATCGACCTCGACCTCGCAGACATAGGTGCCCGCGGGATAGGTGAAGTTCGGCGGGTCGAAGAACGCCGATTCCTCGAGGCCGGGCTCGAGCCCTTGCGGGTAGTTGTGCGGCACGTAGGCCGTGAACGCGACCTGGGCCATGCTCACCGACTTGTCGGTGCCGGCGACGCTGAACTGGCCGTTCTTGAACTCGATGTCGGCCTCGGCCGCCTCGAGCATGTGGGCCGCGATCTTCTTGCCCTTCTCGACGATTTTGTTGCAGGCCTTGACCAGCGCCTCGCCGCCGACCGCGAGCGAGCGCGAGCCGTAGGTGCCCATGCCCACCGGCGTCTTGTCGGTGTCGCCGTGGATCACCTCGACGTCCTCGTAGGGCACGCCGAGCTTGTCGGCCACGACCTGTGCGAAGGTCGTCTCGTGGCCCTGGCCGTGGGTGTGGGTGCCCGTGAACACCTGCACCTTGCCGGTGTGGGTGAAGCGGACCTTGGCACTCTCCCACAAGCCCACGCCCGCACCGAGCGAACCCACCACCGAGGAGGGAGCGATGCCGCAGGCCTCGATGTAGCAGGAGATGCCGATGCCCCTGAGCTTGCCACGCCGCTCGCTCTCGGCCCTGCGGGCCGGGAAGTTCTTGTAGTCGGCGAGCCGGAGCGCTTCGTCGAGCGTCGCCTCGTAGTTGCCGACGTCGTACACCAGCGCCACCGGCGTCTGGTAGGGGAAGGCATCCTTCGGGATGAAGTTCTTGCGGCGGAACTCGGCCGGATCCATCCCGATCTCGCGCGCCGCCTGGTCCATCAGGACCTCGAGCAGGAACGATGCCTCCGGCCGGCCGGCACCGCGATAGGCGTCCACCGGCACGGTGTTGGTGTAGTAGGCCTGGACGTCGGCGTAGATCGCCGGGGTCTTGTACTGGCCGGCGAGGAGCGTGGCGTAAAGATATGTGGGGATCGACGAGGAGAACGTCGACATGTAGGCGCCGAGGTTCGCCTTCGTGTTCACCCGCAGCGCCAGGCAGTTGCCCTCGGCATCGAGCGCCAGCTCGGCGTGGGTGATGTGGTCGCGGCCGTGCGCGTCGGAGATGAAGGCCTCGCCGCGCTCGGCGGTCCACTTCACCGGGCGGCCGCCGATCTTCTTCGATGCCCAGGTGACGACGCACTCCTCGCTGTAGATGAAGATCTTGGAGCCGAAGCCGCCGCCCACGTCGGGTGCTACCACGCGCAGCTTGTGCTCGGGCGCTATGCCGATGAAGGCCGACATGACCAGCCGGTGCACGTGCGGGTTCTGGCTGGTGACGTAGCAGGTGAAGCTGTCGCTGCCGGGATCGTAGTGGCCGACCGCGGCGCGCGGCTCCATGGCGTTCGGGACGAGCCGGTTGTTGACGAGATCGATCCTGCTGACGTGCGCGGCCTTGGCGAACGCGGCGTCGACCGCGGCCTTGTCGCCGAGCTCCCAGTCGTAGACCAGGTTGTTCGGCACCTCGTCGTGGACGAGCACGCCGGCATCGTGCGCGTCGGCGAGCGAGACCACGGGCTCGAGCACGTCGTACTCGACCTCGAGCGCCTCGCCCGCGTCCTTGGCCTGCTGGTAGGTGTCGGCCACGATCACGGCGACCGGATCGCCCACGTAGCGCACCTTGCCCTGTGCCAGGAGCGGGTGCGGGCCCATCTTCATGGGCGAGCCGTCCTTGGACTTGACCAGCCAGCCGCAGACATTGTTGCCGAGCCCGTCGGCGGCGCAGTCCTCGCCGGTGAGCACGGCGAGGACACCCGGCATGCTCTCGGCCGAGGCCTTGTCGATGCTCACGATCCGCGCGTGCGCGTGCGGCGAGCGCACGAAGTAGGCGTAAGCCTGGCCGGGCTGGTTGATGTCGTCGGTGTAGCGGCCCTTGCCGGTGACGAAGCGCTGGTCCTCCTTGCGGACGACCCGCACGCCGATGCCCTTCTCGACCATCGTCCCCGGCTCCTCACTCGGCCGCCCTCGCGGCGCCCTGCATGGTGGCAGCGGCGGCGAGGATCGACTTGACGATGTTGTGGTAGCCCGTGCAGCGGCAGAGATTGCCCTCGAGCCACTCCCGGACTTCGTGCTCGGTCGGGCTCGGGTTCTTCTGCAGGAGATCGGCGGCGCTCATGATCATGCCGGGCGTGCAGAAGCCGCACTGCAGGCCGTGATTCTCGCGGAACGCCTCCTGCACCGGGTGCAGCTTGCCGCCCTGGGCGAGGCCTTCGATCGTGGTGACGCTCGAGCCGTCGGCCTGGACGGCCAGCATCGTGCAGGACTTCACCGAATCGCCGTCGACGTGCACGACGCAGCAGCCGCACTGGCTCGTGTCGCAGCCGACATGGGTTCCGGTGAGGCCGAGATTGTAGCGCAGGAACTCGACCAGCAGGGTGCGAGGCTCGACCTCGCCGCTCACCTGCTTGCCGTTCACCGTCATGCTGACAGTTACCATCCACTGACCTCCCAACAGGAACGTTAGTGCCCCGCATCGACCTGGCGGGGCGTCGAGCGTCGGCGCCGTGAGCGTCGGGCGCGTCTTCTTGCCTCGCAAGCGAAGCTAGGAGAGGCTCCCATCGCCGTCAATCAAGGCGAGCCTGCGCAGGCTCGTCCGTTGGTCGTAGCCGCCGGCGCCCGAGAAGTCCCGAGCTTTCGGATCAGGAACCGAGAAGCCAATAGAGCAGGATCACGACCACGATCACGGCGAGGAGCCAGACCCACCACTGCTGCATGAGCCCCTTCTCGACCGGGGGGGGCGCCACGGGCTGCGCGGGCCGTCGCTCGGTCGCGGGCTTCTCGGGCGCGAAGGCCACCTGCTTCGGGCGGGGCGCCGGAGCCGGCTCCGCCGCCGTGGCGCCGGCGGCGGCTCGCGGCGTCTCGACCGGAGGTGCGGGCTCGATCGGGGCCGCGGTCGGCGCCGCCGCGAGCGGTGCCGGCTGAGGGGCCTCCACCGCGGGCGGGATCGGCGGGGCGGCGGGTGCCGGGGCGGGGGAGGGTGCCACCGCTGCCGTGGCACTTCCCGCTGCATAGCGCTCGCCGACGATGGTCGAGAACCGGCCGAAGAAGTCGTCGGCCATCTTCTTGGCGGTGCCCTGGATCAGACGCGAGCCGATCTGGGCGAGCTTGCCGCCGACGTCCGCCTTGGCGTGGTAGCGGAGCAGGGTGCCGGCACCGTCCTCGGTGAGGGCCACCTCGGCCCCGCCCTTGGCGAAGCCCGCGGCCCCGCCCTTACCCTCGCCCGAGATTGTGTAGCTTTCGGGTGGGTTGAGGTCGCCCAGCGTGACCTTGCCGGTGAAGGTAGCGCTCACCGGCCCGACCTTGGCCTTCACCTTCGCCTCGAGCTCGGTGTCGGAGAGCTTGTGCAGTTCCTCGCAGCCCGGAATCGACGCCTTGAGGATCTCGGGATCGTTGAGCGCCTCCCAGACCCGCTGCCGAGGGGCCGGGATGCGATACTCACCCGTCATGTCCATAGACTGCTCTCCCTTGCTCGATCTCTGCCCACCGCCGGGCCGGTCCGTTTCGCCGCGAGCTTTTAGTCCCGGCCCGAGGTGGAGCAAGACCGACCTTGGGCCATGGCTCGTGCCGTTGTGCGCGTGGCTTACACGTCGCCGCTCCGTGCTTCAAGCCAAGGTGGATGGCCGCTGCAACCGAGTTGTGACAGCAGGCCAGCAATGTTAGCTACATGAGCAAGAGTGGGGCTCGTCGTGCCGTGCGTCCGTTTTCCGAGCCGTCACCGGGGGCTTTTGCTGTCGAGGTCGTGTCGATGCTGGAACATCTCGGTGCCGCGCTGTCCTCCAACGACTTCATGCCGCACGGCATGTGCTTCCTTTGGCAGCCGACCTTGCTCTGGCTGCACGTCGTCTCGGACGCGCTCACGGCCTTCGCCTACTACTCGATCCCCTTCGCCCTGGTCTATTTCGTCTGGAAGCGTCAGGACCTCGTGTTCCCGAGCGTGTTCCTGCTGTTCGGTGCCTTCATTCTCGCCTGCGGCACGACACATCTGATGGGCATCTGGACCATCTGGCATCCCGACTACTGGCTCGATGGCGGGATCAAGCTGTTCACGGGCGTGGTCTCGGTCCTTTCGGCGCTGTTCTTGTGGCGGATCATGCCCCAGGCTCTGGCGCTGCCGAGCCGCAGCCAGCTCGAGACCGCGAACCGGGCCTTGGCGCAGGAGATCGGGGAGCGCCAGCGCGCCGAGGCGACCGTGCGCCGGATGAATCAGGAGCTCGAGGAGCGCGTGCGCGAGCGGACGAGGGAGCTCGAGGCGATCAACCGGCGCCTGCGCACGGCACTTCACGAGAAGGAGGTGCTCTTGCGCGAGGTGCACCATCGCGTGAAGAACAACCTGCAGGTCGTCGCGAGCCTGCTGACGCTCCAGGCGAGCCGGACCGATCCGGCGCTGAAGCACTCCTTCCAGGCGAGCCTCGAACGGATCCGGGCCATGGGACGGGTACACGAGCAGCTCTACCGCGCGGAGGATGCGAGCTGCTTCGATCCCGCCGCCTACATCCGGACCATCTGCGCCGATCTCGGCGAGATCTACGGCAGCGACGGCCGGATCACCTGGCGCGTCGAGGCGCGAGCACCGGTACGTATCCCCCTCGATACCGCGACACCTTTGGCCCTGATCGTCAACGAGGTCATCTCGAATGCCTACAAGCACGCCTTCCCGGACGGCAGGCGCGGCGAGATCCAGGTGATCATCGGCGAGGTCGAGGCGGGCACGCTGATCGAGATCCGGGACAACGGCGTGGGACTCCCGGATGGCCGGGAGGTCGGCGACGGACCGTCGATGGGATGGCGCCTCGTCCAGCTCCTCGCCCAGCAGATCGATGCCACGGCCACGTTCCTGTCCGATGGCGGCACGCGCTTTTCGCTGGTATTACCACACGTTCCGGAGAATGAATGACGGGTCCTTCGGGAAAGGCTCCTTCGATATGGCCCAGGCCGGCCTCGCTATCGATCGGATCGGCAGCCCGGGCGTGCCGCCGCCGGGCCTCTCGGCCGGCGTGCTCGCAGCGCCGATGCCGGAGGGCGCACCGCGCGCCACGGATTCCGCCCGACCCTTGCGGGTCCTGATCGTCGAGGACGAGCTGATCATCGCCTGGGAGATCGCCGAGCTGCTGGTCCGGCTCGGCTGTGAGGTGTGCGGCACGGCAGCCGATGCGATGCAGGCGATCCGGCTCGCGGGCGAGCTCGCGCCCGACCTCGTGCTCATGGACGTGCGGCTGCGCGGCAAGGGAGACGGCATCACGGCGGCCGAGGCGATCAGGGCGCAGCAGCCGGTGAGCCTCGTCTTCTGCACGGCTCATGCCGAGGATCCCGTGACCCGAGCCCGCATGCAGGCAGCGGGCGCCGTCGCGATCCTCGCGAAGCCGATCGAGCCCGGTGCCCTCGAGGAGACATTGATCCGCCTGACCGGATCGATGCCGGCCTGACCGGGCGCCGGGGCCGATGCGCGCACGGGATGATTGCCATGCCGCGCTCGGGGCAAAGCCCGTCTGGAGCCGGCTCGGCACCGGTGTTAAGGGAGCCGCCGGGCATGGCGAACAGTGGAGGCAGGCATGGCCGAGGATTCCCTCGTCGAGACGCCGTCGGGGGTCCAGGTTCCCGTGGGCGCCGTGATCACGGCGGAAGAGCTCGCGGCGCTCGTCCGGGCCGCGACGCACGATCTGCCGTTCGGCGCCGAGCCGGCTGCGTTCCTGACCGCTCTCGAGCGCCTGGCCCGGGTGGCCGAGGAAGCCGCGGCATGACGGCGCGCGAGATTCTGGATCTGGGCGTAGCCGAGCTCGCCATGCGGATCGCCCGCGGCGAGATCGGGAGCCGTGAGGCGACCGAGGCCGTGCTCGAGGCGTTGGACGGCCCCGGTCGCGCGCTCGGCGTCGTGGCGCGCCTCGAGCCCGAGCGAGCGCTGGCCCGGGCCGAGGCGGCCGATGCCGCCCGTGCCAGGGGCGAGGCGCTCGGACCCCTGCACGGGGTGCCGCTCGCGCACAAGGACATGTTCTACCGCGCGGGTGAGCTCGCCGAATGCGGTGCCGCGCTCATGCGAGGCCACCGGCCCGCCGTCACCGCGACCGTGCTCGCGCGGCTCGACGCGGCGGGGGCGATCGATGTCGGCCGGCTCAACATGGTCGAGTTCGCGCTCGGCATCACCGGCCACAACAGCCATACCGGCCATCCGCAGAACCCGTGGGATCGGACCCGGATCACCGGCGGCTCCACCAGCGGTGGCGCCGCGGCGGTGGCGGCTCGTCTCGTGCCCGCCACCTTGGGCTCCGACACCGGCGGCTCGATCCGCGTGCCCAGCGCCTGCTGCGGTCTCGTCGGCATCAAGCCCACCTATGGCCGGGTCAGCCGCTTCGGCTGCATGCCGCTCTCGTTCTCGCTCGATCACATCGGCCCGCTCGCTCGCTCGGCCGAGGATCTGGCCCTGCTCCTGCAGGCGATCGCCGGGCACGATCCGAACGACCCGACGACGAGCGCGCGGCCCGTTCCCGACTACCGTGCGGGCCTCGGGGAAGCCGTGCGGGGCCTGCGGCTCGCCGTGGCGGCCGAGGGCGTCGAGACGGAGATCGATCCCGAGGTCGTGGCGGTGCAGGAGGAAGCCCTTCGGGTCATGGCCGATCTCGGCCTCTCCGCCCGGCCGCAAACGGTGGCCTCGTTCAAGAGCCTGAACGCGCTGCGGCGCGTCATCATGCTCGCGGAATGCGCCGCCTATCACCGCGAGTGGATCGCGACCGCGCGCGACCGCTACAACCTCGAGACCGCGAACCGCATGGAGCCGGGCTTCGCCTTCTCGGCGGTCGATTACCTGCGCGCCGTCTCGGCCCGCGCGACCCTTCTCGAGCGCTTCTGCAAGGAGACCTTCGCCGCGGCCGACCTCCTCGTCCTGCCGACGAGTCCCGTCGCTACACCCAGGATCGCCGACACCGCCACCGGCGGTGATGCGCGCTTCATGGCAGTCGCGAACCGCATGGGCGCTCTCGTCGGGCCGTTCAACTATCTGGGCCTGCCGGCCCTCAATCTGCCGATAGGCTTCGATGCGAACGGCATGCCGATCGGTCTCCAGCTCGTGGCGCCGCCGTTCGCCGAAGGGCTGCTCTTGCGCATGGCGCACGCCTTCGAGGCGGCGACGGGCGTGGCCAGGAAGCGGCCGCCCTTCACCGGCATCGGCTGAGCCCTTGCGCGAGGCGCTGCCGGCCGCACGGCCGGGCTCGTCCGAGCTGCGCGGCATCGCCGTGACGCTCGTCGCCATGATGCTGTTCAGCCTCATGGACGCGGTGAGCAAGTATCTCAGCATGCGCTATCCCACGCCGCAGATCCTGTGGCTGCGCTATCTCTTCACCGTGCCCTTGGTGCTGGTCGCCCTCGCGCCCGGCGGCATCGTGCATCGGGTGCGCTCGGCCCATCCCTGGCTGCAGCTCCTGCGCTCGCTGCTCCTCGTCGTCGAGATCGGATTCGTGATCTGGGCCTTCGGCCGGCTGCCGCTCGCCGATGTCCAGTCCGTGCTCGCTCTCACCCCGCTCGCGGTGACGGCCCTCTCCGTGCCGCTCCTCGGCGAGCAGGTGGGAGCACGGCGCTGGGCCGCCGTGGCGATGGGGCTCGTGGGCATCCTGATCGTCCTGCGGCCAGGGCTGGGCGTGATCCAGCCCGCGACCCTGGCGGCGCTCGCGGCCGTGCTCCTCTACGCGCTCTACCAGATCCTGACCCGGCTGGTCGGTCGCGTGGATGCTGCCGAGACCAGCCTGCTCTGGCAGTTCGTCCTGGGCAGCATCGCTCTCACCGCCGTAGCACCTTTCTTCTGGCGGACACCCGAGCCGGTCCACTGGCCCCTATTCGTGGTCGCGGCCGTCCTCGGCGGCTCCGGGCACTACGCCATGATCAAGGCGCTGCAGCTCGCACCCGCGGTGGTCGTGCAGCCCTTCAGCTACACGGGCCTGCTCTGGTCCGTCATCATCGGCTATCTCGTCTTCGGCGATCTGCCCGATGCCCCGACCCTGATCGGTGCGGGGGTGATCGTCGCTGCCGGGACCTACGCCGCCGTCCGCGAGCACCGCTTGCGCCGCAGCTTCTGATCCGCTTACCTCGTCGCTCTCATGCCGCCTGCTCCAGCCGGACGCTCCTACATGCCCCGCAGCCTCAGGATCACGACCGAGCCGCTGATCGTCATCGCCGAGCTCCACTTCCACCCCGACCACCACGATGCGGTCCTGGAGCTGGCGCAGCGTCACGTGCGGAACACGCTGGCGGCCGAGCCGGGCTGCCTGCGCTTCGAGCTCACCGCCCCCACGGACGATCCGGGCTCCCTCATCTTCTACGAGATGTTCGCGAGCGAGGCGGCGTTCGCGGAGCATCAGCGGTCGCCGCACCTCGCCTGGTTCCGCGAGGCACGCAAGCCCTACGTCCACGACACCACGGTCCGGGTGCTCCATCCGGTGAGCGCCGTCCGGCCGGGAATCGTGCTCTGCGCCGTGCCGGCGCTGATGCGCCACCAGGACTATCTGCGGCCTCTGGTCGAGGCGGGGTTCGATCTGCGCTGGAACGATCTCGGTCGCGTGCTCACCGAGGACGAGCTGATCGAGCGCCTGGACGGGGTGGTCGCCACCATCGCCGGCAGCGAGCCCTACAGTGCCCGCGTGTTCTCGCAGGCACCGGATCTGAAGGTGATCGCCCGTCTGGGTGTGGGGCACGATCAGATCGACGTCGCGGCCGCCACGCGCGCCGGTGTCGCGGTGGCCATGGCCTACGGCACCAACCACGACGCCGTGGCCGACCATGCCATGGCGCTGCTCGCGGCCGCGGCGCACCGCATCGTCGACTACGACCGGCGCGTGCGCACCGGCGGCTGGGGCAGCCTGTTCCATGCCAGGATTCACGGCACCACGGTCGGGATCGTGGGCTTCGGCCGGGTCGGCCGTGCGCTCGCCAAGCGCTGCCTCGGCTTCACCATGGACGTGCTCGTGGCCGACCCCGTGGCCGAGGCCGACACCGTGGCCCGGCTCGGCTACCAGCTCGTCGAGCTCGACGAGCTCCTGCGCCGTGCCGACTTCGTCTCGCTGCACGCGCCGCTGACGCCGGAGACGCATCATCTGATCGACGCGAGGCGGTTGGCGCTGATGAAGCCCACGGCCTATCTCGTCAACACCTCCCGTGGCGCGCTCGTCGATCAGGCGGCGCTGATCGAAGCACTCGAGCAGAAGCGGATCGCAGGGGCAGCGCTCGACGTGTTCGAGGTCGAGCCCCTGCCGGAATCGCCTCTGCGGCGGCTCGACAACGTGGTCCTCACACCGCACGTGGCGGGGCTCAGCGCCGCGTCCTTGCGCGCCATGGCGGAACGCTGCGTCGACAGCATCGTGGCGCTCACGCGCGGACGCGATCCCGGCCTCGGTCTCGTGCTCAACCCCGAGGTCCTGCCGTCGCAGACCTGAGCGGCGGAAGGCGGGTTTGACAGCGCGCCGCTTCGGGTGCTACCCGGCGCCGTTCCAGGAACCTGACCCTTTCTTCATCGAGGCAGCCCAGGCGGCGCACGCATGGCCGGCGACATGATCATCGATCGGGACGGCACGAAGAAGCCCGTCCCCTTGCACGGACCCGAGGCTTTCGCGGCGATGCGCCGGGCGGGACGTCTCGCGGCCGAGACGCTCGACTTCATCACGCCCTACGTCGTTCCCGGCGTTTCCACCGGCGAGCTCGACCGCCTGATCGAAGGCTTCATGCGCGATCACGGCGGTGTGCCCGCCACCTTGGGCTATCGCGGTTATCCCAAGAGCTGCTGCATCTCGGTCAACCATGTCGTCAACCACGGGATTCCCAGCGACGAGAAGCGGCTCAGAGAAGGCGACATCGCCAACATCGACGTCACGGTCGTCCTCGACGGCTGGTACGGCGACACGAGCCGCATGTATCTTCTCGGCGAGAAGGTGCCGGTGAAGGCGCAAAGGCTGGTCGAGGTGACGTTCGAGGCGATGTGGGCCGGCATTCGTGCCGTCAGGCCCGGCGCTACGCTGGGCGATGTCGGGCACGCCATCCAGACCGTGGCCGAGAGGAACCGCTTCTCGGTCGTGCGCGACTTCGTCGGCCATGGGCTCGGCCGGGTGTTCCACGACGCGCCGGAGGTCAAGCATTACGGCCGCCGTGGCGAGGGACTCGTCTTGCGCCCCGGCATGCTGTTCACGATCGAGCCCATGATCAATGCCGGTCGGCACGAGGTGAAGATCCTCTCGGACGGCTGGACCACCGTCACCCGCGACCGCTCGCTCTCGGCCCAGTTCGAGCACACGGTGGGGGTGACCGAGGACGGGGTGGAGGTATTCACCCTCTCGCCCAAGGGCTTCGACAAGCCACCTTATCCGCTGTAGAGGGGGCGCGCCCGTGAGGCACTCCATCCGCCCGCGGGCAGGCGAGGAGAGATCGGACCATGTCGCGAATTTTGTGGCTGGCTGCCGCCCTGGCGCTCGTGAGCGCCTCGGCCGAGGCCGCCGATGGCCAGGGCCGTTACGCGGCGCACGGCCTGGGCCGCACGCCCTGCAAGCATTTCGTCGAAGTGTGCGAGAAGGGCTCGGACGAGTGCAAGCTCACCGGCACCTGGATCGCGGGCTATCTCACGGCCTTCAACGCGCTCAACAAGGACACGTTCGACATCCTGCCCTGGCAGCCGCCCGAGCTCGTGGCGCAAGGCGCCTTCAACCTGTGCAAGGCCAATCCGGACGCGGCGCTGGTCGAGGCGGTGACCCAGGTGGTCCGCGTGCTCTACCCGCAACGGGTCCAGGGCGCTTCCGAGCGCGTGAAGATCGGCGACGGCAAGGATACCGTCTATCTCTACAAGGACACGATCAAGGACGTGCAGGAGCAGCTCATCAAGACCGGCCACCTCAAGGGCAAGGCCGACGGGAGCTACGGGCCCGGCACCAAGGCCGCGATCGAGGCCTTCCAGCAGGACAAGGGTCTGCCGACCACGGGCGTGCCCGACCAGCGCACCCTCGTGGCCCTGTTCTACGGCGCTCCCGCCGATGCCCAGGGGCAGGCGGCTCCCCAGCCGGGGAAGCCTCAGGCCACTCCTTCCCAGTCCCAGCAGGGCGGCGGCAGCGCCGCGCAGCCGGCGCCGAAGCTGGACCTCCGCCTGAGCCCGCAGCAGTAGCGCCACGCCTCGATCGCGCAGCGATCGAGGGGGACCCCTCCGACCCGCTCGAAGAGCGCCTCAGAGTAGGCCCACCGAGCGCAGGGCGAGCAGCGTCAGCACGAGAACGAGCGCTGCCGTCACCGCGACCTTGAAGGCGACGAGCCGGGCGAAGCGCCCGGCTCCGTCGTGGCGCCGGTGGTCCTCCGGCAAGGCTCACATCCCGCCGATATAGTTGGGCCCGCCGCCGCCCTCGGGCGTCACCCAGACGATGTTCTGCCTCGGGTCCTTGATGTCGCAGGTCTTGCAGTGTACGCAGTTCTGCGCGTTGATCTGCAGGTGCCGCTGACCGTCGGGGCCCGTCACGTACTCGTACACCCCGGCTGGGCAGTAGCGCTGCTCCGGCCCGTCGTAGACCGGCAGGTTCACCTTCTCCGGGATCGTCGGGTCCTTGAGCGTGAGATGGCAGGGCTGGTCCTCCTCGTGGTTGGTGTTCGAGAGGAACACCGAGGAGAGCTTGTCGAAGGTGATCTTGCCGTCGGGCTTCGGGTACTCGATCCTCGGGCACTCGGCCGCGGGCTTGAGGCACTCGTGGTCCGCCTTCCGGTGCGCGAGCGTCCAGGGCGCCTTGCCGCGGAAGAGGTAGGTGTCGAGCGCCGAGTAGGCGAGCGCCGGCCACAAGCCCCAGTGGAAGCTCGGCCGGATGTTGCGCACGCGGTAGAGCTCGTCCCAGAGCCAGCTCTCCTTCAGCATCTTCGGATAGGCATCGAGCTCCGGCCGCTCCGCTCCGTTCTTGAGTGCTTCGAACGCGGCCTCGGCCGCCACCATGCCCGACTTCATCGCCGTGTGGGTGCCCTTGATCTTGGGCACGTTCAGGAAGCCCGCGGCGTCGCCGATGATCGCCCCGCCGGGGAAGACCAGCTTCGGGATCGACTGGAATCCGCCCTCGGACAGCGCCCGCGCCCCATAGGCGATCCGTCGGCCGCCCTCGAAGATCGGCCGGATCGCGGGGTGGGTCTTGTAGCGCTGCATCTCGTCGAAGGGCGAGAGATGCGGGTTCTCGTAGTCGAGCCCGATCACGAAGCCCACCGAGACCAGGTTGTCGCCGAACATGTAGAGCCAGGAGCCGCCATAGGTCCTGTTGTCCATGGGCCAGCCGATGGTGTGGATGACACGGCCCTTGACGTGCTTCGTGGGCTCGATCTCCCAGAGCTCCTTGATGCCGAGCCCATAGGTCTGCGGCTGCACGCCTTCGCGCAGGCGGAACCGGTCGAACAGCGTCCGCGTGAGCGAGCCGCGGCAGCCTTCGGCGAAGAGGGTGAGCTTGGCATGCAGCTCCATGCCGGGCTGGAAATTCGGGCCGGGCTCGCCTTCCCTGGTCACGCCCATGTCGCCGGTGGCGACGCCCATGACGCGGCCCTGCTCGTCGTAGAGCACCTCAGCGGCGGCGAAGCCAGGGTAGATCTCGACCCCGAGCGCTTCCGCCTGCTGCCCGAGCCAGCGGCAGACATTGCCGAGGCTCACGATGTAGTTGCCTTCGTTGTGCATCTGGGGCGGGGTGGGCAGGCGGTAGGACTTGGTTTCCGTGAGATAGAGGAACTGGTCCTCGGTCGCCGGCGTGTCGATGGGCGCCCCCTTCTCCTTCCAGTCCGGGATCAGCTCGTTCAAGGCCCTGGGCTCGAGCACCGCGCCCGAGAGGATATGGGCGCCGACCTCCGAGCCCTTCTCGATCACGCAGACCCCGAGCTCCTGGCCGGCTTGCGCCGCGAGCTGCTTGAGTCGGATCGCGGCGGCGAGGCCCGAGGGGCCGGCGCCCACGATCACGACGTCGTACGCCATCGACTCGCGTTCCATCATCCCTGCTCCCGGAAGATCGGTTCTCGCTGTGTTGCGCCGGCCCCTAACATGGTGCGGCGGCAGGGTGAAGCCCACCGATGAGGCGTAATCTGCCAGCCGGACGCGTCAGCCGTCGGCGACGCCAAGCGCCAGCAGGAGCCGCGCGCCGATCCGGCCCGCCACGCACACGCCCGCCGCGAGCCCGGCCGCCATCAGCAGCATCGTGCCGAGTCGCCTTCTGCCCCGGAAGGCCGGGTTGCCGGCGAAGCGCCCGGCGAGCGCCGGCAGCGCGAACATGACGGCGGCGACCATGCCGAGCACCCCGAGCCCGCGCAGGCTCCAGGCCTCCTGCCACCCGCCGCGCGCGGCCGCGCCGAGAAGCCGCTCCGGCGCCACCTCGCCGTAGGCCGCGAGTGCTACCTCCATGCCGTTCGGCGCCCGCCACGGCACCAGGCGCCGGCCGGACCCGTCGATCGTTCCGATCAGGCTGATACGGCCCGTTGGTGCCGCTGCGAGCCGCACCCGCACGTCGCCGACCTCGGGCGCTGCGGGATCGCTGCCGTAGAGCCAGTCGCCGCTGCGCCTGAACACCATGCCTCGCGCCGACAGGGTTCCCGCTTCGCCCTCCGGCAGGATCTCGCGGGTGGCGGGCAGGGCCGCGAGCAGCGCCTCGTCGAGCTCGAAGCGGCCGATCCGCGCCCCGGCCGCGACGCTGCTTGCGCTCGTGAGCGGCAGCGTCTTCGGGTTGACGTGCAGCGTGCGCTGCTCGAACCGCTCGGAAGGGATGGGCAGAGGCGACCAGATCCGCTCGTAGCGCAGGGTCTTGTTGTCGCCCGAGCCTTCCTTGCGCTCGACCCACTGATAGGTCTCGACCGTCCGGTCGAGCCGCAGCGCCTCGACCGAGACACCCAGCACGGGATCCCGGATCGGGGCAGGGACCAGGGCCTCGCCGACGAGGTGGAGCGGGCGGCCGACGGCGCCACCGTCATCCCGGCTTTCCGGCGCCACCGTCACGAGGTTCCGGCCCGCTTCGTCGAGGGCTCCCAGCCGCCAGGCGAGCTGCCACTCGTTCCACACGAGCACGACGGCCGCCCCGATCCCGATCGAGGTGCCGATCACCGCTATCGCCCGCGCCGGCCCGCGCCCCATCGCCGATTCCCGCTGCCCGAAGCTCCGTCCGCTCTAGCGAAACGGCCTCAGGCACACTAGCTAAGGGAACGAGAACAAGTCGAGAACAAGGCGTTCATGAGCATCGTTCCGCTGACCGGCGAGCGGCTGCGTCGGGCCGTCGACGCGCTGGCCGGGCTCGATCCCGACGTCGCTGCGGCCCTTCGGCGGATCGGCTATCCTCCCGCACGCCAGCGCGATCCCGGCTTCGCGACCCTGGTCCGGATCATCGTCGCACAGCAGGTCTCGACCATGGCTGCCGCCGCCATCTGGCGCCGGCTGGAGCTGGCGCTGGACGGCGAGGTGACGGCCGCGCGCCTGCTGATGCTGGACGAGGCGGCGTTGCGCGCAGCGGGTCTCGGCGCCCGCAAGGCGGCCTACGCGCGTGGGCTCGCCGAGGCCGTGGCGTCGGGCCGGCTCGACATGGATGCCATCCCGCATCTCGACGACGAGGCTGCGGTAGCCAGGCTGACGGCACTCGACGGCTTCGGCCGCTGGAGTGCCGAGATCTATCTTCTTTTCGCGCTCGGCCGCGCCGACGCGTTTCCGGCCGGCGACCTCGCCGTACAGATCGCGTTCCAGCGCCTGAAGCGCCTGCCCGCACGCCCGACCGACCGCGAGCTACGCCGCCTGACTCTGCCCTGGAGCCCGTGGCGAGGTGCGGGGGCGGTGTTCCTGTGGCACTATTACGGTGCTGTCACGCTGGACGGAACGGAATGACCGAGGACCGCCTGCTGCCCTCGAGGCTCGCTCCTACGCTCGCCGTCGACCGGGCCGATCACCCGCCCTGAACGGCCGAAAACTTGTAAAATCGGCGTCGATCTGCTAGTCAGACGGCGCATCGAATCACCGGCACCCCCGCCTTAAGCCCTTCTTTCGACGAGATTTTCATCGTGGCTACCACCACACCGCCGCGCGCGTTCGAAATCGTTCCGATCGAAGAGGAGATGAAGCGCAGCTATCTCGATTACGCCATGAGCGTGATCGTGAGTCGCGCGCTTCCCGACGTCCGCGACGGCCTCAAGCCCGTGCAGCGTCGCATCCTCTACGCCATGCGCGAATCGGGCTACGATTTCGGCAAGCCGCACCGCAAATCGGCGCGCATCGTCGGCGACGTCATGGGCAAGTACCACCCGCACGGCGACGCCGCGATCTACGACGCCATGGTGCGCATGGCGCAGGACTTCACCATGCGCCTGCCCCTGATCGACGGGCAGGGCAATTTCGGCTCGATGGACGGCGACCCGCCGGCGGCCATGCGCTACACGGAAGCGCGGCTCGCCAAGGCCGCCGACGCGCTATTGGCCGACATCGACAAGGACACGGTCGACTTCCGCCCGAACTACGACGAATCGGCGCAAGAGCCTGCGGTCCTGCCGGCACAGTTCCCGAATCTCCTCGTCAACGGGGCGGGCGGCATCGCCGTCGGCATGGCGACCAACATCCCGCCGCATAATCTCGGCGAGATCATCGATGCCACCGTGGCGCTGATCGACCAGCCCGACCTCGAGCTCGCCGATCTCGCCCAGATCGTGCAGGGGCCGGACTTCCCGACCGGGGCCGTCATCCTCGGCCGCAACGGCATCCTTCAGGCCTACAAGGAAGGCCGCGGCAGCATCGTCGTCCGCGCCAGGACCGAGATGGAGGAGGTGCGCGGCCGCACCGCCATCGTCGTCACCGAGGTGCCCTACCTCGTCAACAAGGCGCGCATGGTCGAGCGCATCGCCGAGGTGGTGCGCGAGAAGAAGGTCGAGGGCATCGCCGACCTGCGCGACGAGAGCGACCGGCAGGGTGTGCGCGTCGTCATCGAGGTCAAGCGCGAGGCCGATCCCGACATCGTCTTGAACCAGCTCTTCAAGTTCACGCCGCTCCAGACCAGCTTCGGCATCAACATGGTCTCCTTGCGCGGCGGCAGGCCCGAGCAGCTCGGCCTCAAGGAGATGCTCGAAGCCTTCATCGCGTTCCGCGAGGAGGTGATCCTGCGCCGCACGGCCTTCGACCTTGCGAAGGCCAGGGAACGCGCGCACATCGTCGTCGGCCTCGTCGTCGCCGTCGCCAACATCGACGAGGTGATCCGCACCATCCGCGCCGCTCCCGACCCCGTGGCAGCGAAGGATGCGCTCCTCGCTAGCACCTGGCCGGTTCAGGACATCCTGCCGCTCGTGCGCCTCGTCCAGGTCGAGGAGGGCGAAGGCGAGCGGCAGGTGGACGAGGGCGGCTATCGCCTCTCCGAGGCGCAGGCCAAGGCCATCCTCGATCTCCGCCTGCAGCGCCTGACCGCGCTCGAGCGCGACAAGCTCACCGACGAGCTGCAGGAGATCGCGAAGACCATTGCCGAGCTCCTGCACATCCTCCGCTCGCGCCAGCGCCTGCTCGAGGTGATGAAGGAGGAGCTCCGTCGCATCAAGGAGCAGTTCGATACTCCGCGCCGCACCGCGATCGACCTCGAATCCGAGCCCGACCTCGACCTTGAGGAGCTGATCCAGCGCGAGGACATGGTCGTCACCGTCACTCACAAGGGCTGGATCAAGCGGGTTCCTCTCGCCTCGTTCCGCGCCCAGCGGCGTGGCGGCAAGGGTCGCACCGGCATGCGCACCGAGAACGACGATTTCGTCGCCCGCATGTTCGTCGCCAGCACCCATACGCCGGTGCTGTTCTTCTCGAGCCTCGGCCGGGTCTACAAGCTCAAGGTCTACAAGCTGCCCCTGGGCACGCCCCAGGCGCGCGGCCGGGCGATGATCAACATGTTTCCGGCCCTGTCCGAGGGCGAGAGCATCAACGCCGTCCTGCCGTTGCCCGAGGACGAGCGGCTCTGGGAGACGATGAGCGTCTTTTTCGCCACCGCCAACGGCCGGGTGCGCCGCAACGAGCTCGCCGACTTCGTCCGCGTGCCGAGCAACGGCAAGATCGCCATGGGCCTCGAGGAGGGTGACCGGCTGATCGGGGCCGAAGTCTGCGACGACCGGCACGACATCATCCTCGCCGCCGCCGGCGGTCGTGCCATCCGCTTCCCGGTGGCTTCGGTGCGCGTGTTCAAGTCGCGCAGCTCCGAGGGCGTCATCGGCATGGCGCTCGAGCCCGGCGACCAGGTGATCTCGATGTCGGTCGTCGACCACGTCGAGGTCTCGACTGAGGAGCGCGACGAGTATCTGCGGGTAAGCGGCTATCGCCGGCGTCAGCGCGAGGGCAACGGCGAGGCGGCGACAGAGAGCGGCAACGGCGGCGAGCTCGTGCTGCTCACCCCCGAGCGCTATGCCGAGCTGGAGGCCAGAGAGCAGCTCCTCCTCACCGTCACGGTCAACGGCTACGGCAAGCGCACCTCGGCCTACGAGTACCGCGTGACCAACCGTGGCGCCCAGGGAATCATCAACATCGAGACCTCGGCCCGCAACGGTCGGGTCGCCGCCACCTTCCCGGTAGCCGATAGCGATCAGGTGATGCTCGTCACCGACAAGGGCCAGACCATCCGCATTCCGGTTCACGATATTCGCATCGCCGGCCGCAACACCCTGGGTGTCAAGCTGTTTCATACCGAGGCGGACGAGCACATCGTCTCGGCGGCTCGCCTGAGCGAGGGCGAGGACGCAGGCGAAGGCTGAGGCGCTGCCGCCTTCCATATTGCATCGCAGCATGGTAGGTGGGCGCCCACCGGCGTCGCGGGCGCTGCAGTCCATGAGGCTGCAGGCGCCCATGGGGCAGGAGCCGACACACAGACAGGAACGCTGCGATGAGCCGGACACGCATCGGGATCTATCCCGGCACGTTCGACCCGATCCACAACGGGCATCTCGACGTCATCCGCCGTGCCTCGCACCTCGTCGACCGGCTGATCGTGGCGGTGGCGATCAACGCCGGCAAGGATCCGCTGTTCACGCTCGAGGAACGCACCCGGATGGTCAAGGCCGACATCGACGCGCTCCTCGCGGCGAACGCCCTCAACGGTGCGCGTATCGACGTCATGCCGTTCCAGAGTCTGCTGATGAGTTTCGCCCAGGAGAACGGGGCCGAGATCGTCATCAGGGGTCTGCGGGCCGTCTCGGACTTCGAGTACGAATTCCAGATGGCTGCCAACAACAAGCGAATCTATCCCCGGATCGAGACGATTTTCCTGATGGCTTCCGAGACCAGCCAGTTCATCTCCTCGCGCTTCGTCAAGGAGATCCACGCGCTCGGCGGTGACGTCTCGAGCTTCGTCTCGGCCGCCGTGCTCCGCACGCTCAACGAGAAGCGTGGCCGCGCCACGCCCGACGCGGCCTGATCGCTCTGCCGGAAGGCTCATGCTGCGCTGCGTGGCGGCGCCACCTTCGTCACGGACTCGGCCGCTTCCCGGGAGCCCTGCATCGCCCCGGCAGGCCGCAGCGGCCGCTCGGCCCGCGCGTCCGTCCACCCGTCCTTCTTGCCGAGGAAATCCAGAAGGCTGCCCAAGGCAACCAGCCAGCCGACGGCTGCCCCGAGCCGCGCCCGTAGCCTGTCGAGCATCGTTCCGCCCCGGTTCGTCCACACCGGGGCCATGACATCACGAGCCGAGGCTGCCGTGCTTCCGGCCCGAGCCGCATGCATACGACGAGGTGTTGGACCCAATGCCCCATAATGTGCGTACAGCAGATTCGGCCTCTTCGAGGGGCCTCACGACTGCGGCTCGCGGATGGCTCGGGCGGGGCCGACCGGCTGCCGCGGCTGCAGATCTTGCGTGCGACAAAAGGCGGGCCGCTTCGCCCTCGGAGGTGGATTTGCCACCCTCGGTAGAACGGCTAAGCATGAGTCGAACGATGACCATGCGGGGAAACGATGACGAACGGCAGGACGGCAGTCGGAATGGAGTCGCCGGTGGGTGACACCACGAGGACTTTCCCGCCGGGACCGGGCAGCCTCTTCGGCTTCGCCATGGCGTGCCTGATGCTGCTGCTCTATTGCGCCTTGAAGGAGATGGGAGAGCGTGTGCGTCGGCTCGAGCCACTCGGCTCTTCGAGGCACCCGTGCCTCCACGACTTTCTACCAGGGGATGGCTGAGCGCCGATCCGGGCCGACGTCACGGTGTCGGCGGTCTCTCCGTCCACTCGGCAGATGCGATGCGCAGTCGAGGGGCCGTGGGGTATGCATAGACCTTCGTGCACGCCTAGGACGGTCGAGCCGTCCGTTGACTGCGCCTTATAGTTTTGAGATCGTGCTCGATACTCAGCAATGTGGGACGATCCGAGCGGATCTCCGTCGATCCCCGACGGGTCCGACCACCACACGAAAGCCTGCGTGATGGCCAACGCCACCTTGCCGCCGATGATGGCCTCGCCCCCTATGCTCGAGACCGATCCGCACGTCCGATGGCTGCGCGAGATCGAGGATCTCGAGGCGGCGGCGGCGGCGCTGCCCGACAGCGTCGAGCCGGGGAGTGCGGTCGAGGCTCTCTATGTGCGGGCGCAGACGATCGAGGACGATCTCCTCGCGACCCCGGCCCGCACCGTCGAAGGTGCCTTGGCCCAGCTCGAGCGGCTCGCCGCGGTGCTGCCGGACGGCGGCGACATGAGCCCGACCAGGGCAGCCGGTCTTCGCAATGCGCTCGTGACGCTGCGGGCGCTCGCGAGGACGGTGTAGCCGGCACAGCCGGAGCGACCGTACCGCCCGGACACTCGGCATCGCAGCGACGTCTCAGGCCGGGGCCACGCGAACGTCGAGCAGCACTTGCCGGCGCTCGCGGCGCACCACGTCGAGGGCTCGCGCCAGAGCGCCCGGCAGCTCGTCTGGCAGTTCCACCCGCTCGGCATGGCCGCGGCTGGCGCGGGCGATCAGGCTGTAGTCGGGGGCCGGCTCGAGCGAGGTCAACGGCATGGCGTTGGCGCGGGCGGCATGGCCATCGGGGTAGACCATGCGCGTGGTCTTGTGCACGGCGTTCCACATGCCGTTGTTGAGGATCACTGTCAGGACCGGCAGCCGCAGCGCCTCGGCGACCTGGTGGCAGGCGACCGGGTTCGCGAACAGGTAGCTGCCGTCGCCCACCGTGGCGACCACCACACGCTCGGGGCGGGCGAGCTGGGCGCCGAGCGCTGCCGGCAGGCCCCAGCCCAGTCCGCCCGCGAGCGGGAAGCCGAAATAGCTGCCGGGTGTCCGGAAGGCCATGACCGAGGGATCGCAGCCGAGCTCGGAGAACAGGATGGCATCCTCCGGCAGCGTCTCGGCGAGCCGGCGGGCGACGAAGCCCGGCAGCATGGGCGGCCCTGCGCCGCGATCCGCGGCCGCGAGGCGTGCCGCTCTGGCCGCCGCGTGCCGTGCCGCGAGCCGTTCGTAGCGCTCGGCCACGATGCGCGAGCTCGCGGGCAGCCGCTCCTCGAGCAGCGCCCCGAGCAGGCGCAGGCTTTGCGCGACGTCGCCCGAGAGCGCGAGATCGCAGGGAAAACCCCTGACCGGTGTGCTCGCGAACAGAGGGTCCGGCCCGAGCTGGATCACGCGGCAGTCGGTCGGCAGCTTGTGGCGCAGCGGAATCCAGGGGACGAGCGCATCCACCACCAGGACGAGGTCGGCCTCGGCGAGCGGCCCCGCGGGATCGAAGCCGGCGTGCATGGGATGGTCGACGGGCAGCGAGATGCGCGGCGGCCAGAACTCCACGACCGGCAGCGCGAAGCGCTCCGCGATCCCGGCGAGCGCCGAGAAGCCGTCCGGAAAGCCGCCGGCGCGCTGGGTGAGTACGAGCGGGTGCCGGGCCGCGGCGACGAGATCGGCCGCTTCGGCGAGCGCTGCGGGTGCGGGCACGGCGGGTGCCGTCGCGTGCTGCCGCGGGATCTCGGGCAGGACCAGCCCGTCCACGGGCTCGCACAAGACCTCGCGCGGCAGCGCCAGATGGACCGGGCCCATCGGCGGGCTGGTCGCGATCGCGAGCGCCCGATCGACGATCTCGGGCACCTGCTCGGGGTAACGCAGCTCGTAGTCCCATTTGACCAGCTCGCGCAGCATGCCGCCCTGGTCGCGCATCTCCTGGCCCCAATGGATCGGCAGGTCGCGCGAGCCGGTGCGGCCGGCCTCGCCGATGGGCGTGCGGCCGGAAAGGAGGAGGAGCGGCACGTTGTCCCGCGCCGCGTTGATGACACCCATGAGCGTGTTGGCGAGGCCGACATTGACATGGACCATCACCGCCTGCGGCCGGCCGGTCGCGAGCCAGTAGCCGTGCGCCATGGCGATCGCCGCCTGCTCGTGCGGGATGGCGAGCGGTGTGGGCAAGCGCAGGCCGGAGGACGGTGCCCGGGCGAAGCCCTCGATCAGAGGCGCGAAATCCGTGCCGGCATTGGCGAGCAGGTGATCGACCCCACGCGCGGCCAAGGTCGCGAGCAGGGCCTCGGCCACGGTCGCGGCGGGCAGACGGATCTCGGTCATGGACGGCTCCTCCCCGGACGTGCTTTCCGTCCGCATCCTGGCGGCATCTTCTGCCGCCTGCCAGCGCCAACGCTCCGCTCCTCCTTGACGCTGCCGCGAGCCCGCCCTCTATTTCCGCCCGTGCCGGGAAGGCACGGCCGCAGCCGATGCGGCGACAAAGGGGGAGGCCAACATGTCGAGCGAGCTTCTCGCCAGCTTCGCGGCGGCCATCGCCACGGGTGCTGTTCGCGTCGTCGACCTGACCCAGCCCTTGCGGGCGTCGACGCCCGTGATCCAGCTTCCGCCGCCATTCGCACCCACGCAGCCGTTCCGCCTCGAGACGATCTCGCGCTACGACGAGCGCGGGCCCGCCTGGTACTGGAACAACTTCAGTTGCGGCGAGCACACCGGGACCCACTTCGACGCCCCGGCGCACTGGATTACCGGGCGGGAGCTGGCCGAGGCCCATACCGACACGATCCCGGCCCAGCGCTTCGTGGCCCCGGCCTGCGTGATCGACTGCTCGAAGGAGGCTGCCGCGGACGAAGACTTCCTGCTCGAGCCCGCGCACATCCTGGCCTGGGAGGCCGCACACGGGCGCATCCCGAAAGGCTCCTGGGTATTGATGCGGACCGACTGGTCGAAGCGCGAGGACCCGTCCGCCTTCCTGAACGCGAAGGCGGACGGACCGCATGTTCCGGGGCCGAGCGTCGCCGCGATGCGCCTTCTGGTCGAGGAGCGCGACGTCATCGGCTGGGGAGTCGAGGCGGTGGGGACCGATGCCGGCAGGGCCTTCGGCTTCGAGCCGCCGTTCCCGGCGCACAATCTCCTGCACGGGGCGGGCAAGTTCGGACTCGCCTCTTTATGCAACCTCGACCTCCTGCCGCCCAGAGGTGCCGTGCTGATCACGGCTCCGCTCAAGATCGAGGGCGGCTCCGGCAGCCCGCTGCGGGTTCTGGCCCTGGTCGCGGCCGACGCCGCGTGAGCGCCGGCCGGGCTCAGGCGAAGGCATAGACGTCCATCGCCAGGACACCGTAGGTGTGGCTGGCATGGACCCGCCGCCCGGGCCCGTCCCCAGCGCCCAGGGCCGCGAACAGCGGCAGGAGATGCTCCTCGGTCGGGTGCGCGCGGACTCCGTAGGGCGCCCGCTCGCGGTAGGCGAGGAGATCCTGGGTGCGGCCCTCCTCGACCGCCGCGGCCGCCCATTCGCCGAACGCCACCACGTAGGGCTCGGGCGGGGAGGCGAGAATGTGGCCGCGGAAGTCGTGCAGGTTGTGGGTGAGGCTGCCCGAGCCGATGACGAGCACACCTTCCTCGCACAAGGGTCGCAAGGCCTCGCCCAGCGCCAGGTGATGCGCCGGGCCGAGCCGGGGCTGGATCGAGACCTGCAGCGTCGGGATGCCGGCTTCGGGGTAGAGCAGCGAGAGCGGCACCCAGGCACCATGGTCGAGGCCGCGTTCGGAATCGAGCCCGGCCGCGAGGCCGGCCTCGTCCAGAAGGCCCGCGATGCGCCGTGCCAGAACCGAGTCGCCCGGCGCGGGGTAGCGGTGTTCATAGAGCGCTCGGGGGAAACCGTAGAAGTCGTGGATGGTCTCGGGCCGGGCGGCCGCCGTCACCAGCGGCCGCTCGGTCTCCCAGTGGGCGGAGACGACGACGATGGCCGAAGGCTCGCCGAGCGCCTTACCGTAGCCGGCGAGGAACTCCCTGGCCGGGCTGGGCTCGATCAGGAGTGTAGGCGCGCCGTGCGAGAGGAAGAGGGCGGGGAAGCGAGGCATGGCCCGAGATCTCCAGGCATGGTCAGCGCGTGGCGCCGACGGGGCGATCCGTGGACGATGCGCCGAAGACGGCGGCCGGGTCGAGAGCGAAGGCGCCGGCGCCCAGGAGGGCCTGGACCAGGAGTGTTGCCGTCCAGAACGCCGGGAACTCCCAGCCGCCGCCCTGGCTGCTGAACACCCAGCCATTGCCGAGGTGCTGGAGCGTGGCGCCGATCATGATCGGCAGGAGCGCCAGGGCGATGATGCGGGTCCAAAGGCCCGAGATCAGCGCCAAGCCGCCGCCGACCTCGCCCAGGATGACGAGATAGGCGAAGAAGCCGGGATAGCCGATGCTCTGGAAGTACTGCACCGTTCCCGGCACGGTGAACACGAAGACCTTCATCAGGCCGTGCGCCAGGAACAGCGTGCCGAGGGCGAGCCGGAGCAGGAGCGCTGCATAGGCGGCGTTGCGGGAATCGTTCATGTCGTCCTCGCGGTCGGGATGGGATCGTTGCTGCCGAAGATGGATTGAAAACTTAAAAGCGTTAATCCGTCGTATCAGCGATAGACATGCGCATCGTGGTCGATAATCGTCCGACGCCATGGACCGCCTGACCTCGCTCACCGCCTTCGTGCGCACGGTCGAACTCGGCAGCCAAGCCGCCGCGGCCGCCGAGCTCGGTCTCTCCCGCACCATGCTGGGCCGGCACATCCAGGCCCTCGAGCAGCATCTGGGTGTGCGGCTGATCAACCGGACGACGCGGAAGCAGAGCCTGACCGAAGCCGGACTGGCGTTCTTCGAGCGCTGTTCGGCAGCACTGCACGAGCTGGAGGCGGCCGAGCGGAGCGTTTCCTCGCTCCAGGCCGAGCCGCGCGGCCTCCTGCGCCTCAATGCGCCCATGTCCTTCGGCGCGCGCCACCTGGCACCGGCGATCGCCGCCTTCACCGAGCTGCATCCCAAGGTCCGGGTCGAGCTCGTGCTCAACGACCGGGTGGTCGATCTCGTCGAGGAAGGCTACGATCTCGCGATCCGCATCGGCCGGCTCGCGGATTCGAGCCTGATCGCGCGGCGCCTCGCCCACTGCCGGGTCGTGCTGTGTGCTGCACCGCGCTATCTCGAGCGCTGCGGCGCGCCGGAACGGCCGGCCGATCTCGCCCGGCACAACTGCCTGCTCTACAGCTACGCGGCCGACCGCGACCAGTGGAGCTTCCGTCTCGGCCCGGTCGAGGAGACGGTCCGGATCTCGGGCAACTTCGTCGCCAACAACGGCGACGCGGTGGTGGCGGCGGCTGTGGCCGGGCAGGGTGTGGTGCTGCAGCCGACCTTCATCGTCGGCGAGGCGCTGCGCACGGGCGCTCTGGTCCGCCTGCTGCCGGGCTGGGAGGCGTCGGAGCTCGCCATCCACGCCGTCTACCCGCACCCGCGGAGTCTGACCCCCAAGGTGCGCAGCTTCGTCGACTTCCTGGTCGAGCGCTACGGCGGCAACCCGCCCTGGGATGCCGGGATCGGCTGAGGGCGGCTTCCGGCATCGCGATACCGCTCACGCACGTTGCGCCACGGGCGGAAACGGTCCTGGCGGCGCCCATCCGCCCGTGGGCTTGATCGACATCAATGCGGCTTCCGGCAGGAGAGCGTAAAAGGGAGGCTGACAGGGTCAGAGAGAAAAGGCCATGCATGCCGCATCATCGTCCCTTCCGGTATCGGAGGGGGAGCCTGTGGTCCAGGTCTGGGATCCGCTGGTGCGGATCTGCCACTGGACGCTCGTGCTGGCCTTCTTCACCGCCTACTTCAGCGGCGACGAGATGCTGGCGCTCCACGTCTGGGCGGGCTACGCGGTCGGCGGTGTGATCCTCCTGCGGCTCGTCTGGGGTTTCGTCGGCCCGAAGCATGCCCGCTTCAGCGACTTCGTCGCCGGTCCACTCGCGGTCTGGCGCTACCTCGTCGACCTCGTCCGCTTCCGTGCCAGGCGCTATCTCGGCCACAGCCCGGCCGGCGGGGCGATGACCCTGGCCCTGCTGTTGGGGCTCGCTCTCGTCGTCGGCACCGGGCTCCAGCTCTATGCGATCGAGAAGCACGCCGGCCCGCTCGCGGGGCTCGCCACCGCGGTTGCACCGGCTCGGACCGCCGCCGTCGCAGAGGACGAGAGCGAGGAGGAACGCGGCCCGGCGGGCGAGGGCATGTGGGAAGAGCTGCACGAGGTGCTGGCCAATCTGACCCTGGCCCTGGTCGTTCTGCATATCGGTGGGGTGGTGCTCGCGAGCCTCGTCCACCACGAGAACCTCGCCCGCGCCATGATCACCGGCCGCAAGCGCATCGCATAGCAGTCCTTGCCGGCCCCCCTTTCGGAGACGGAGGGCGAGGGCACGATCGGGGCGGTCGATCCGGCCAGGGGAGGCGGGTGTCGGGCATTACGGCATCACGTTCCGCCCAAGCGAGGGAAGAGCGCACGGTCCGGGTCTGGGATCTGCCGACCCGCATCTTCCATTGGCTCCTGGTCCTCCTGGTGACGATCGACTTCCTCACCGCTTTCTCGCCCCGGAATGGTGGATGGGCGTGCACAGCTTCGCCGGGTACGGCATCGTGGTGCTCGTCTACTTGGCCAGTGTCATCGTGATGCGGCCACCGGCCGTTTCGACGACCAGGCGATGGCCATCCCCAAGGAGTGACGACGACCATGCATCTGCTCGCCGTTTCCGCTATGGCGCTGCTCCTGCTGGTACATGCGGCCCCACGCCGAGCCGGCCGGGCGAGCGCTCACCCCGGAGCTCAGGGATACCCTGCGCACCGAGCTGCGGGACCGTGCATTCTTCGAGAAGGTTCCGGACCTTCCGGCCGTCGTTGAGCACCCGGAAAGCAGTCGGAATATCGCGATTCGAAGAATTGCCAATGCCCGCTTGCAAGACGATGCATGATGTGACGATGATAACAGTTCTATCTCTCGAGATAGGAAGAGGAGGATTCATGATGAGGTTGGCTGCAGCAACGGTTGCTTGTCTGCTTGCCCTCGGCACGAGTGCTGCCAACGCGGTCTGCTCCACGACGCAGGTCGAGGGCTTCTGGTATCTGACCGGATCCGTAGCCGGTGGCTACTGCCGAGTCAGATTCTCCCGCGAGGGAGTCGTCCCGAGGACGCAGTGCGTCAACGAGCATGGCGGGCCGGGGGGAGTCGTGTCCGCGCGCATCACGCTCGATGGGGCCTGCAGGCTCTCCGGATCGCTCACCTTCGACGGCGTCAGGTTCTCGGTGGTCGGACGGACCGACAGCGACGTCCACCTGTTCAACGGAGTCGCCATCTCTCCGGCCGGCAACTTCGGCATCTCCGGCAGCCACCTGTGACGTGATCGTGCCCGTGGCCTGCATCGCCGGCCGCGGCGAGCCCGGATGAGGTGTCGTCGATGGCGAAGCGGTTCGTCTGTCTCGGCAGCCTGAACGTCGATCTGATCTTTCCGGTGGTCCGCCTGCCCGAGGAGCATGAGAAGCTGCGCTGCGCGGAGGCGCATATCGGCTGCGGCGGCTCGGCGGCCAATACCGCCTTCTGGCTGGCCCGGCTCGGCAACGAGGTCGCGCTGATCGCCTGCGCCGGCAGCGATCGCCTCGGCGACTGGTGCCTCGAGGAGCTGGCCCGGGCGGGTGTCGACGTGCGGCACGTCCAGCGCACGGGCCGGCTCGGCACCGGCGTCGCCGCCGTGCTCGCGCACGGGACCAGCAAGCGGATGGTCGTCGCCGGCGGCGCCAACGCGGCCCTTGATCCGGCGCAGGTGCCGCCGGACCTGTTCGGCCCGGATGCGCATCTGCACGATGCGACACCGCTCGACGCCGTCGCTCTGCCGCTCCTGCACGCCGCGCGATCCAGAGGCGCCACGACCTCGTGCGACATCGACGAGATCCCCGAGCCGGCGCTGGCGGCGCTTCTCGATGTCTGCTTCATCCGTCGGGCCGTTCTCGAGTGCCGCTTCCCCGGTCTCGCGGCAGGCGAAGCGCGCGCCGCCATCGCCGGCGACCATCCGCTGACCTTGGTGATCACGGAAGGCGCCCGCGGCGCCACTTTGGCCGATGCCGCCGGCATCTGTTTCGTCCCTGCCGAGCCGACCGACGTGGTGGACCTCACCGGCGGCGGTGATGCGTTCGTCGCGGGCTTTCTCGACCGCTGGGCACGTCGCGGCTCGCCGGCCGCGTGCCTGGAAGCGGGCCTGCGGCAGGCCCGTGCCGTGATCACCCGGCCCGGTGCTCGGGATCGATCCTGATCAAGGCGCGATCGCCTGTCGGGTCGCTCACGGTGCTCGAAGGGGAGATCGAGATGCAATTGATCTAAATCAAGACGAACGCCGGGCCGATATGCCAATAACGAACGGCTGGAGAAATCCAGCGGCCAAAAGAGGAGATAGATCATCATGGCCGATGTCGAAGCCAAGACCCCTGCGCAGCCCGAGGCCGAGCGCAAGGCGCCGTCGGTGCCGCCGGCACGGCACCCGCTTCTGGCGCTGCGCGACGAGATGGACCGGCTGTTCGACGAGTTCTTCGCCGGCTCCATGCTCAGCCCGTTCCGGCGCCGGTTCGAGGCCGAGCCCTGGCGGCGCTTCCAGCGCATGTTCGAGGCCAGCTTTCCGGCGGTCGACGTCGCCGAGACCGAGCAGGGCTACAAGATCACGGCCGAGCTGCCCGGGATGGAGGAGAAGGACGTCGAGCTCTCGCTGTCCGGCGACGTCTTGACGATCAAGGGCGAGAAGAAGCAGGAACGGGAGGAGAAGAAGGAGAACTACTTCCTCTCCGAGCGGCGCTACGGCTCGTTCGAGCGCTCGTTCCCGGTGCCCGAAGACGCGGACCCCGAGAAGATCGAGGCGACCTTCAAGAGCGGGGTGCTGACTCTCACCCTGCCCAAGAAGCCGGAGGCACAGGCCAGGCGCCGCACGATCGAAATCAAGCCCGGCTGAGAACGGAATCGACGGCGAACCCGGCCCATGCCCTGGGCCGGGCGTGCCCTGTCGGGAGGATGCATGGCCCGTCGCGGCTTCGAGCACTTCGCGCACGATGCCGATATCGGTGTGCGCGGCTATGGGCCTAGCAAGGAAGCGGCCTTCGAGGAGGCCGCACGCGCGCTGACCGCGGTCGTCACCGAGCCCGAGCAGGTGCGGCCGGAACGCGCGGTGACGATCGCGTGCAGGGCTCCCGACGACGCCATGCTCCTTTGCGACTGGCTCAATGCGCTCGTGCTGGCGATGGCGGAGGAGGGGCTCCTGTTCGGGCGGTTCGAGGTGCATATCGAAGGAGATACCCTCACCGCCACGGCCTGGGGCGAGCCTTTGGACCGGAGCCGCCACGCGCCGGCCGTCGAGGTCAAGGGCGCCACGCTGACGGCGCTCCGTGTCGGCCGGGAGCCCGATGGCACCTGGGTGGCGCAGTGCGTGGTCGACGTCTGAGCCCGAAGGCCGCGGCGGAGACGTGAAGGAGGCCCGTCATGAATCCCGCCCGCTTCACCCGTGTCGATGCCACGACCTGGCGCCTCGAGCCTCACGGCGCCATGCAGGTGCCGGCGGTGATCTATGCCGACGAGGGCCTGCTCCGGGCGATGGACGACAAGGTCGGCGAGCAGCTCGCCAACGTCGCGAGCCTGCCCGGCATCGTCGATGCGGCCTATGCGCTTCCCGACGCACACTGGGGCTATGGCTTTCCGATCGGCGGCGTGGCCGCCTTCGACGCCACCGCAGCCGGGGTGATCTCGGCGGGCGGGGTGGGCTTCGACATCTCCTGCGGCGTGCGGACCATGCTGACCGATCTCGGCTCCGAGGAGATCGAGCCCTTGAAGGAAAGCCTGGCCGACGCCCTGCTCGCGACCGTGCCGGCGGGCCTGGGCGGCAAGGGCGGGATCCGCCTGGACGAGACCGAGCTCGACGCCATGCTCCTGGGCGGGGCCGTGTGGGCGGTGGCGCGCGGCTGGGGAGAGCCCGAGGATCTGATCCGGATCGAGGAGGGAGGCCGGATGGCAGGAGCCGAACCCGCTGCCGTCTCCGCCGCGGCCAAGCGCCGGCAGCGCGCGGAGATGGGAACGCTCGGTTCGGGCAACCACTATCTCGAGGTGCAGGCGGTAGCCGAGATCCTCGACCCCGCCACGGCCGAGGGCTTCGGCCTCGAGCGCGGTCGGATCGTGGTCACGATCCATTGCGGTAGCCGAGGCCTCGGCCATCAGATCGGCACCGACTATCTGCGCGAGATGGCGCTCGCCGCCGAGCCTGCCGGCATCGCCCTTCCGGATCGTGAGCTCGCCTGCGCCAGAATCGCCTCCGAGCTCGGGCAGCGCTATCTCGGTGCCATGCGCGCCGGGATCAACTGTGCGCTCGCCAACCGCGAGATCATCGGCCAGCTCGCCCGGCAGGTGTTCACGCGACTGTTCGGGAGTGGGGGCAGGCTGCGGCTCCTGTTCGACGTCTCGCACAACACCTGCAAGCTGGAGCGGCACCGCTGCGCGGACGGGGTCGAGCGGGAGCTCCATGTCCACCGCAAAGGCGCGACGCGCGCCCTCGGCCCCGGCGATCCGTCCCTGCCCGAGGCCTTGCGACCGTGGGGCCAGCCCGTCCTGATCGGCGGCAGCATGGGCACGGGCTCGTGGGTGCTCGCGGGCTGCGAGCGGGGGCGCGCCTTCGCTTCGGCCGTGCACGGCGCCGGGCGGAGCCTCAGCCGGCATCAGGCGCTGCGGCAGTGGAACGGCCGGCAGATCGTGGACGAGCTCGCTTCCCACGGCATTCTCGTCCGCAGCCACAGCCTGCGCGGCGTCGCCGAGGAGGCGCCCGGCGCCTACAAGGACGTGGATGCCGTCGTCGCCGCCGCCGAGGCCGCGGGCCTCGCCCGCCGGGTTGCCCGGCTGCGGCCCGTGATCTGCATCAAAGGGTGATCGTCTCGGGAAAGGGCGATCGTCTCGGGCCGCGCTCCTGCGCAGCCGGTCATACTGGAATGAAGGGAGAGCAGACCGTGCAGCAGCCGCTGATCGTCCACTTCCGCCAGATGGACCCGTCGCCCGCGGCGGAGGTGCGGACCCGCATCGATCTCGCCGTGCCCGGCAAGGAGATCGTGGTCGATCCCGTACCGGGCCCCGGGATCACGTGCACGAGGACGTCCCTCCAAGCCTCGACGGTGCACCTCATCGGCAAGCATTGCCTCGTCGGGTGAGACGGCAGGAGGAAAGGAGGCGGGCTGCCGACAGCGCAGCTCCGCTTGTGGGAGAGCGGCGAAACCGCAGCTGGGGATCGGCCTCGACAAGGTGCGCTGCGTGATCGTCAAGGCACGCGCGTTCGACGTGCAGGAGGACATGGTCGAGGAGGATTACGGCGGGAACCCGATCGATGAGGGCTTCCGCGAGGTTCTCGCCGCCTATGGCGACGACCCGACCTTCCAGGAGCTTCATATCTTCATCGACGGTCTCGACGAGGACGAGCAGTGTGCGCCCGTGGCGCTCGCCTGGGTCGGGCGCGGCGACTACCCGGCCGACGAGTAGCCACGGGCGGTGGCGGCCGCCCGCAGCCGACGGACGGGGGGCGACTTCGGCCTATCTTTTGGGCATCCCGGTGCTGACCGACCATCTCGAGGCCGGGCTCGATGCCTTCGGCCTGTCTTGCGTCGACATTCAGCCGGGCGAGCTCGCCGCCACCTGACGATGCCCTCGATCGGCTTCGGTCGTCCGGCGCCGACGCCGCCATGCCTTGCGCAGCTCGTCGGCCACGAGCATGGCGAGGGCTATGGGCAGGCTCGGCAGCCAGGCCGCGGGCGGAAGTGGCGCCGTGCCGAAGAGGACGTTGCCCCAGGGCGTGTAGACGATGAGGGCGATGAGCCCGATCTCGGCCGCGAGGCCGAAGAGCAGCCAGGGATTGCGAGCGGGCGGCGGCGTGAAGGCACTGCGCTCTTCGCTGCGGCAGACGAAGAGATTCACGACCTGCGTCACGACGATGGCACACAAGGTGGCCGTGGTGGCCTCGAGGTAGAGCGGGTCGTGCGGACCCAGCGCCTCGCCCCAGCGCCAGCCGCCCGTGCGGAGCACGACGAAGTAGGCGAGCATGGCCGCCGCCGCCTCGAACAGGCCGAGGAAGGCGTAAGCGCGCAGAAGGAGCCCGCGGCTCAGGAGCCGCTGGCTTCTCGGCCGTGGCGGGCGGCGCATGACGTCCGGATCGGGCCGCTCGGCGCCGAGAGCCAGGGCCGGCAGGATGTCGGTGCCGAGATCCACCGCGAGGATCTGGACGATGGTGAGCGGCAGCGGGATGCCGAAGAGCACGAAGGCGAGATAGGGGACGAGCTCCGGGATGTTCGAGGTCAGGATGTAGGTCATGAACTTGCGGACGTTCGCGAACACCGCCCGGCCTTCCTCGATCCCGGCCACGATGTCGGCGAAGTTGTCCTCGACGAGCACGACGTCGGCCGCCTCGCGCGCCACGTCGCTGCCGCTCCTGCCCATGGCGATGCCGATATCCGCTGCGCGCAGCGCCGGCGCGTCGTTGACCCCGTCGCCCGTCATCGCCACCACCTCGCCCATGGTGCGGAGTGCCCGGACGAGGCGCAGCTTCTGCTCGGCGGCGAGCCGGGCGAACACGATCTCTTGCGCGCTCAGGACGAGGCGGAGCTGCGCTTCCGACATGCGATGGAGCCGCTCGCCGGTGACGAGCACCGACCGCTCGTCCGTGACGAGGCCGATCTCGCGGGCGACGGCGAGCGCCGTGCGCGGATGGTCGCCGGTGGTCATGATCACCCGCACCCCCGCGGCGCGGGCGGCGGCGACGGCCTCGGCCACGCCGAGGCGCGGCGGGTCGTGCAGGCCGACGAGGCCGAGCAGCACGAGCTCCGTTTCGTCGGCGGTGTCGCAGTCGTGCTTGCCGAGCGGGCGTGCCGCCATCGCCAGCACCCTGAGCCCGCGCTCGGCGAGCCCGCTCGCGGCCTCCTCCACGGCGCGGCGCGCCGTTTCGTCCAGCGGCGCATCGCCTGTCGTGGTCGCGATCCGCGTGGCGGCGGCCAGCACCACCTCGGGCGCACCCTTGAGATAGAGCCAGGGCCCGTCGGGCTCGGCCCGCAGTACGCTCATCCGCCGCCGCTGCGCATCGAACGGCACCTCGCCGAGGAGCGCCGGCTCCGGCATGTCGGGCACGAGCCGCTGCGCCGCCTCGACCAGCGCCACCTCCATGGGATCGCCCAGCCAGCCGCCGCCCGCCTTGGGCTTCAGGCTCTGGCACCACCGCGCCACCGCGAGCAGGCGGCGGTCCGTCGGCAGCTCCGGCCGCAGGAGCTGCTCGGGTGGTCCGGCCGTGCGGTTCCGGGCGAGCCAGACCGCTTGCAGCGTCATGCGGTTCTCGGTGAGCGTGCCGGTCTTGTCGGTGCAGACGACCGTGGCCGCACCCAGCGTCTCGACCGCGGGCAGATGGCGGATCAGCACGCGCCGCTGCGCCATCCGCTGGGCACCCATGGCAAGGGCCAGGCTCACCGTCGGCAGCAGCCCTTCGGGCACGTTGGCAACGATGATGCCGATGCCGAAGATCGCGGCCCCGAACAGGTCGAGCCCGACCGATAGGCCGATCAGGAAGAACGACGCGCCGAGCCCGGTCGCGATCACGGCGATCACCCGGCTCACCCGCGCGATCTCCTCGAGGAAGGGCGAGCGCCCGCCACCACCGGTCTGCGCCAGATGGGCGAGGCGCCCGAACTCGGTGCGTGGGCCGGTCGCGAACACCACCGCCTCGCCCTCGCCCGAGACCACCTCGGTGCCGGCGAGCAGCACGTTCGGGCTGTGCAGCACATCCTCCTCGGCCACGGGTGCGGCGCTCTTGCCCTGTGGCAGCGATTCGCCGGTCACCGTGGCCGCGTTGACCCGAAGACCGAAGCTCTGCAGCAGGCGGCAGTCGGCCGGCACCGCGTCGCCCTCGGCGAGGAGCAGTACGTCGCCCGGCACCACCTCCGCGACCGGGATCTCGAGCACCTGTCCGCCGCGGCGCACGCGCGTGCACTGCGGCAGGAGATGCTCGAGGGCGGCGAGCATCCGCTCGGCGCGGTAATCCTGCCAGAACGCGAACAGGCCGTTGACGAGGACGACGGCGACGATCGCGAGTGCCAGGGTGAGCATGCCCTCTCCGGGATCGGCGATCTCGGCGGCCGCGGCCATACCGGCCGCGAGCCAGAGCAGAAGGGCGAAGAAATGGGTGAAGCTGCCGACGAAGCGTCGCCACAAGGGCACCCCCGTCACCCGCTCGACCTCGTTGCGACCGACCCGCGCCAGACGGCTGCGGGCTTCGGCGGGGTCGAGGCCTTGCGGCCGGCTGCCGAGCTGGTCCAGCACCTCCTCCGCGCTCGCACTGGTGACGTTCATGGACCGAGAGCATCCCCCCTTGCCGGTGCTGGCGACGGCGCCGCAGGTGCGCTCCTCCGGATGCCCGACGAGGCGACCGGCAGAGGCCGGGCCGACATCACGGCACGGGCTTCCGCCCGATGTCGACGAGCCGGAGCCGCCGCATCGCTCCAGCCTCCCGCGAGTGGCGTCCGCAATCTGCGCCGACGATGCCGGCGCGTCCTTGACCTGGCTCAATCCCGGCCCGGGCCGCCGGGCAGCTCCGTCACCGGACGATGCGCAGGTTGGTGAGCTGCGAGCCGATGCTGCGGAAGACCGTGGTCAAGGTGGCGTTGTCGGGGGAGTGGAAATAGTGCGCCGCATCCGTGGCGCAACCCTGCATCAACGCCTTGACCACCGCCGACGGAGCCGCCCCGAACGTGATGGTGTAGATGATGACGCCCTTGCTCTTGATGCCGGTGCAGACCGCTTGGGTACGCTTGTCGATCTCCGCCTTCGCGGCGTTCTGCGCCGTCGTGGCATTCGTGGCCGTGATACCGAGATTCTTGTAGGTTTCGTAAGCGGTGTAGGGCGATACGAGGCTGCCGTTGTAGCTGGTCACCAGCATCTGGTTTTCGCCGTCGGTGAGGACGACCATGACCTTGTCCATCCCGGGCGTATCGTAATCGAGCGGCAGGTTGCTCGGCGCGCCGGCCCACAGGCCTCGCCAGCGTGGCGACAGCACCCGCCAGCCCCAGGCCATGCCTTCGCTGGTGATGGTGCCGCCGCGGCTCTCGGGCAGCAGCGCGTTGATGGCGGCGATCGCTTTCGATTTCTCGACGCTGAGCGGCAGGATCGGCGGTGGGCAGCCGGTGTTCGGGCCGTAGCTCGGCTCGCTCGCCCTCAGGCCGACGACATAGCCGTTGCCGTAGCTGTCGTAGGCAGTTGCCCGGTAAGTCTGTGGCGTCCGCCCCGGGCCCCAGTCGTTGGGCCAAGGAGAGGAGGGAAGGTCCGGATAGAGGTAGCTGCGGAACGGCTCGACGCTCGGCGGATCGTCGTTCTGGTCGCGGGGTGCGGCCCGCGCCAGGACGCACCCACCCCAGGCCTCCGGCTTGAAGGCGTTGGCCGGCGGCAGAGCCCGATCACCGCTCGCGAGAAAGCCGATGTTCGCCGTGCCGACGTTGACGGAGGCGATGTAGGGCACGACGGCGACCCAGAAGTTCGGGACGGTCTCGCGATCGCCATAGAGAATGTTCAGGAGCTCTTTGGCAGCCGTCTTGAGCCCGCCCATCTTGTTGCCGGGGTCGCTGATCATCGAGAAGGTGGTATCGAGGACCAGCACCAGCTCGACGCCCTTGGTGCGCCGCTCGACCGTGGCGCTCGCCCCGAGATGGTAGGCGTCGAAGCCGACCAGCTTCGCGAAGCTCGCGACCGGCGAAGGCAGCTTCGTCCGCACCTCAAGCGTGAGGAGTTCGGAGATCGTGGTGGACGACGCCACGCTGTAGGTGAAGCTCTCGACGGTGGCGCCGAGATAGCCGTTCGGGAAGTTCGCGTCGAAGATCTGGCGCATGTCGGTCGCGAGCGTGGCGCCGTAGAAGTCGCGCCCCGCCGAGAGAGCCGCGGCATCGGCCGCCTGCTGCAGCTTGGTCTGGACCAGGTGTGCGCGGGCGATGTCGATCGCAAGGAGGCTCGTGAGCAGAAGCGAGAACGATGCGATCGCCACCATGAGCGTGGTGGCGCCGCGCCGGCAGGTCTTCAGCGCGCCGAAGATGCGGATCGGCCGGCAGGAGGCGCCGAGAAGGGCAGGCATCATGACGGTGGGTCCAGCGTTTCCAACGCGCCGAGGCGCGGCCGGAACACCGCGCGGCGGTAGATCGTGAGGCTTGAGGGCGAGAGCACGCCGAGGCTCTGCAGGATGATCGAATCGAAGCTGTAGAACACCTCGGCCACGATCAAAGCACCTCCGGTCGGCAGCGGCGGCAGGTCGCCGAGGCGGCTCGACAAGGTCAGCCCGTAAGGGCCGGTCCGCTGCCAGTTCTGCTTGAAGCCGCTCGCGAGCGGCGTGATCGAGGTGACGATCACCTCGCCCCGTGTGGCGAGGTCGCTCGGCGCTGCCACCTTGTTGGCGATCAGGAAGAAGGTGCCGAGCTCGTCGTTGCGCGTCGCCGTCGTGAAGTCCGTCCGGTCGATCAGCCGGTCGTTGCGCGCGATCAGGTCGGCCGTGGTCGCCGCCACCCGGTCCATGCGCGCGGTCGTGCGGATGTAACGCACCGTGTCGATCAGGACGACCATGGCGACGAGCAGGAAGGGGACGAGCAGCGCCGCCTCGATCGCGACGGCGCCGTCCCGGGCGGACGACACCCGGCGGAGCCGGGCGAGGAACATGGGCAGCCGCTGCGGTCGCATCAGGAGGGCTCGTTCCGGATCACGAGGGTCGCAGTGTGGTGGTAGATCGCGCCGCCCAGGGCCGCCTGCAGGAGCGGGTTGATCACACGCTGCGGCATGTCGGCCGTGTAGACGACGAGATCGCCCGGACCACCCAGCCCGGCGACGCCGAGATCGGCGTCCCATTGCCGGTTGCCGTTGAGGTCGGTGAAGATCTCGCCGGGATCGTAGCGGCCATTGGCCGGGGCGTTGTCGACATAGGGCTCGGATACGCCGATGTTGCGGGGATCGCCGTAAACCTTGGGGGTGAGGATCAAGGGGGAGCCGTCCTGCAGCGGCACGCCGCTCGTCGTCCAAAGGCAGACGCCGCCTGTCGCCCCGGGCAGGATCGACGGACAGACATAGCGCGTGATGGTCTGGCGGATGAGCGCCTCGCGGGTGAGGCCGCCGCTCGTGCTGCCGGTGATACCCACCCGTGCCGCGGCGCGCACGCCCGCCTCGAGCAGGATTCCGCCCGTCAGGAGGAAGCCCGTCTCGATGAGCAGGAGGATCACGATCAGCACGAGCGGAGCCGTGATCGCGAACTCGATCGAGGAGACCGCCGACCGGTCGGCCAGGAGCCGCCGGGGCGGTGCTGGCGCCGCCGCTGTCATTTCACGACGGCCTGTCCGATGCCGACGCTGCGGCGGGGCCGGCCGGTGCCGGGCCGCCGGCCGTGCGCACGAGGCGGTAGAAGGCGAGATTGTCCTCGATGGCGCTGCGGGCGAGGTCGCGACCGAGCAGGCTCCGCGCCCCTTCCTCGTCGCCCACGAGCCCGAGGGCGAGAGCGAGGTTGTGCCGGGCTTGGGGCATCACGGTGGGGCCGTAGACCAGCGAGGAAAGGCGCGTGATCGCGGCCCTGGGCTCGCCGGACAGCACCAGGGAGAGGGCGAGATTGTTGAGCGCCCCGCGGTTCGTCGGATCCTGCGAGAGGATGGTGGTGTAGAGGGCCTGCGCCTCGCGATGACGCCCGCTCAGGTCGTAGGCCACGGCGAGGCCGTTCAGCGCCTGCAGATTCTGCGGCCCTGCGCGCCGCGCCTGCTCGAAGCGCGTGATCGCGACCGGAAGATCGCCGCGGGCGAGCGCCGTCCGGGCGAGGCCGAGGAGCGAGGCGGTGGTACCGCCTTCGAGCACGCCGAGCTCGCGGTAGGCCTGCTCGGCCTCGGGGTAGGCGCCGGCGGCGTAATAGGCGTCGGCGAGCGCTCGCCGGCTCTCGAGCGAGTTCGGGTTCGCCGCGACCGCCTGCTGCAGCAGGCTCAGGGCACTGTTGGCGTCGCCGCCAGAAAGTGCCGCCTCGGCCAGCCGGAGCTGCCCCTCCACGCCGAGCGGCGAGAGGCTGGCGGGCTTCGGGCCCTCGCCGGGCGAGGGACCGGCGCAGGCGGCGAGGACCAGGGCCAGGAGGCCGATTCCGGCCCGTCGCGACCGATCGAGCTGCTTGGTCATGGGGCGTTGGCCTTGGTTCATTCGAACAACAGGGCGCTGATCCGGATGATCGCGGGCCCTACCGTGACGATGAAGATCGAGGGCATGATGAGGAGCATGAGCGGCAGCGAGAGCAGCGCCGGCAGGCGGGCGGCGCGCTCCTCGAGCAGGAGGAGCTTCGCCTGGCGCATCTCGAGGGCGAGCGTCTTCAGGGCCTGTGTGAGCGGCGTGCCGTAGCGGATCGTCTGGATCAGGGTCGCGGTCAGGCTCCTGACCTCCGGCAGGCCGGTGCGCTGCGCCAGGTTCTCGAGCGCTTGGCGGCGGTTGGGCAATGCCCGCATCTCGGAGCCGAGCACGGCGAGCTCGTCCGCGAGCACGGGTGCCATGTGGGCGATCTCCTTGCCGACCCTGGCTACCGCCACGTCCAGGCTGTGTCCGGCATTGGCGGCGATGATCATGAGATCGAGCGCGTCGGCGAGCGTGGCTCGGATCGCGTTCTGCCGGCGACGCCGCATCAGCTTCAGCCCCAGCTCCGGCAAGAGGCCGGCCACGAAGGCGAGGACGCCGGCGAGGGCGAGCTGCAGGACGGGCTCACCCGCCGCGTCGCGGAGCATCAGTCCGAGCCCCAGGAAGGCGCCTGCGGCCATGGCGAGAGCCTTCACCGCGACGTAGCGGCCGAGGCTCGAGGGATCGCGAAAGCCGGCGGCGAGCAGAAGCTCGCGCATCTTGGTCTGATCGCGGCTGCCCAGGAGCGAGGGGCGGGCGAGCCTGTCCGCGAGCGCGTCGAGAAGCCCGCCCTCTCCGTCGGGAAGGCCGTCGGTCGCAGGCGTGCGGGTGCCGTGATCGCTCTCCTTGCCGCACGCCCGGATCAGCCGGGCACGGATCCGATCGCGGCGCGTCACGGCCCGGTCGAGCACGAGAAGGGCCAGCCCGATCGCGGCCAGAATGCCGAGGAGCATGAGGAGCCCGGGCGTCATGGCCGTGCCCGCGTCATGTGGCGGACGACGATCGTGCCGAGCACGAGGCAGCCCGCGCCGATCCCGAGCAGCGTGCGGCCGAGCGACGTCCTGAAGAGCTGGAGCACGTAGTCGGGGTCGACCAGGTACATGCCGAGCCCGCTCAGGATCGGCAGCACGCTCACGATCAGGGCCGACATGCGGCCCTCGGCCGTGAGGGCGCGCATCTTGAGGCGGAGCTCCTTGCGCCGGCGCAGGATGGTGCTGAGCCCGTCCAGGGTCTCGGCGAGCTGGCCGCCGCTCTCGCGCTGGAGGACCAGCGTGACCACGAGGAAGTCGAAGTCGGGCAGGTGGATTCGTCGGGCCGCCTGGCGCAGCGCGTCCTTGAGGTCGATCCCGAGGTCGAGCGCGTCCGCGATCTTCTGGAACTCGCCGCCCACGGGCTCGCCGACGTCGCGGCCCGCGACCCGGATGGCTTCGGTCACGGGTAGGCCCGAGCGGACGGCACGGGTGAGAAGGTCGATCGCATCCGCGAAGTTGTCGAGGAAGCGGATCTGCCAGCGGCGCTGGAGCTGGTTCCAGGCGACGACGAGGAAGATGCCCGTCCCGAGCAGGGTGAGCGCCAGGGTCGGGAGCGGCGTGAACCAATCGAGCGCCCGCAGGCCCGTGAGGAGGGCGAGCGCCGAGGCGGTGCCGACGATCGCGAGGCTGCGCAGGATCGGCGCACCGCCGATCCTGGCACCCTTTTCGCTCAGCGCGGTCCACAAGCGGCGCAGGCCGTCGACGTCCGCCCGCGCGAACAGATCGCCCGCGGCCGTTGTCGGAGCCGTGCCGCCGGCGGGCTGCTGCTTGCGCCGCACACCGGCCAGGCGGTGCCTGACCCGGACCGACGGGCGCGCCTCGACCCACGCCGGCAGCCAGATCGCGAGTGCCAACCCGAGCACGAGGCCCATCGCGGCGAAATCGAGGAGGGAGAAGGCGCCCTGCACGGCCGTCACCTCACGCCATGCACGCCATGAGCTCGTCCTCGAGCCCGTAATAGCGGGCCTTCTCGGCGAAGCGTGGCCTGATCCGGTTGCAGACGTAGCGGCCGCGCACCTCGTCCGAAGACTCGTTGTCGTCGTAGACGAAGTGGAACAGGTCCTGCGTGGCGATGACGTCGCCCTCGAGGCCGGTGATCTCGGTGATCGCGAGTACCCGGCGCTTGCCGTCGCGCATGCGCGCGACCTGGACGATGAGGTGGATGGCGCTCACGATCTGGCTGCGGATGGCGCGCAGCGGCAGGTTGGGGCTGGCCGCCACGACCATGTTCTCGAGCCGGACCAGCGCGTCGCGCGGGCTGTTGGCGTGAATCGTGGTCATCGAGCCGTCGTGGCCGGTGTTCATGGCCTGGAGCACGTCGAACGCCTCGGCACCCCGGGTCTCGCCCAAGATGATCCGGTCGGGCCGCATCCGCAGCGCGTTCCGGACGAGCTCGCGCTGGTTGATCTCGCCGATGCCCTCGATGCTGGGCGGGCGGGTCTCGAGCCGGACCACGTGCGGCTGCTGGAGCTGGAGCTCGGCCGCATCCTCGATGGTGATGATCCGCTCGCGCCGGTCGATCATCTGCGAGAGCGCGTTCAGGAGCGTGGTCTTGCCCGAGCCCGTGCCGCCCGAGATGACGATGTTGAGGCGGCAGCGGCCGGCGATCGCGAGCAGCCGGCCCATGCCGAGCGAAAGGCTGCCGTTCTGGACCATGGCCGCGAGATCGATACGGGTGCGGGCGAACTTGCGGATCGAAATGCAGGCGCCGTCGAGGGCCAGAGGCGGCAGGACGATGTTGACGCGGCTGCCGTCGGCGAGGCGGGCGTCCACCATCGGGCTGGTCTCGTCCACCCGCCGCCCGACCGAGGACGCGATCCGCTGCGCGATGTTGACGACGTGATCCTCGTCCTGGAACGTGACGTTGGTGAGCTCGAGCAGGCCGTGCCGCTCGACGTACACCTGATTCGGACCGTTGATCAGGATATCCGTGACCGTCTCGTCGGCGAGGAGCGGCTCGATGGGGCCGAGCCCGAACATGTCGTCGAGGAGAAGGCCGACGACGCGCTCCTGTTCCTCCGCGGTCATCCGCAGGCGTTCGGCGCCGGCGATCTCCGCCACCACGGCGCCGAGATAGCGGGCGAGGCGCTCCCGCCCGGTGAGCACCGCGGCCGAGACGTTGATCCGGGCGATCAGCCGCTCGCGGATGCGCCGGAAATGGGCGCGGAAGATCTCCTCCTGATCGGGCGGAGGCTGGGTGGCGCGCCCGGCAGCGCCGGGGCTCTCGACGCGCTCGACCTGCGGCAGCGTCACCTTGCGGCCGAACATCGCTTCACCCTCGCCGCCAGCGCCGCCAGAAGCCCGAGGGCGGCAGGCGCTCGCCGGCGATGGCGGCCGCGAGCCGCTCGATTGCCTGGGTGAAGCCGCTTTTTCTGCGCGCGACGGCGGGCTCGCCCAGATTGTCGCCCATGAGCGGGGCCTGCTTGAGATAGGGGATCTCGACGTCGAAGCTCCGTCCCAGCGCCTCCTCGAGCGCCTTGCGGCTTACGAGCCCGGCGGCGAGCGGGCGGTCCTCGTTGAGGACGAGGACGGAGCGGCCGGGCGCCCCTTCGACGAGATCCAGGAGCCGCGCCAGCGCGCGCGCGGCTGGAAGCGTACGGTTGCCGACGATGACGCGGACCGCGGCGCGCTTGAGCAGATAGCCGTAAGCCGCACCGGGAACGCGCGGCAGGTCGACGAGCACGTAATGGTGCTGCCGCTCCAGCACCTCGACGAGCTGACCGAGGCTCTCGGGATCGAAAGCCGTCGCCCGGTCGAGCGGCAGCTCGCCGCTCAGCAGCACGAGGCGCGGCCCGTGGCGCCGGAGCGTTCGCTCGACGATCAGGGGATCGACCCGGCGGCTGCCGCCGACGAGCACCTCGGCGAGCTCGCCCGCGCCGAGATCGAGCTGGGCGCTGAGGGCACCGTTGTGGAAGTCGAGGTCGATCAGCGCCACCCGGCGCTTCCTGGTGTTGGCCTGGAGCCAGCCGAGGTTGGCCGCGATGGTCGTGGTGCCCACGCCGCCCCGTGCCCCGGTGACGACGAGGAGCTTGCCGGTGCGCGTGCCGGCGACGGCGACCCTGGCGCCGCCCTCGCTCAGGTGTGGCAGCAGGAGGTCGACGTTGAGCGGCTTGACGATGTAGTCGGCGACGCCCAGGCGGATGAGTTGACGGAACAGGCCGACATCCTCGCGGTCGCCCACGACCACGACGCGCACGCTCGGCTCGCATACGTCGGCCAGCCGGTCGATCTCGGAGAGCGGCAGATCGGTCTCGCTGACGTCGACGATCAGGACCTCGGGCGGGGTCGCGAGCCTGGCGAGGCAGCGGATGGCGTCCTGCACGCCGCCCTTGCGCACGATCCGCGACCGCCCTTCGGGACGCGCCGCGCAGAGCTGCTCGACGAGGGCTAGGCTCGCGGGGTCGGTCAGGAAGGCTACGACGTCCGGGTTGTCGGTGGCACCGGCCGTGGCCGGCTTCGTGGACGCGAGGCTCAGCATGGCAGCATCCGCATGCGGCTCACATGCCTCCGAACGTGCCGGAGGGCGGGGGCAGAGGCGTCGTCTCGTTCTTGTCGTAGCGCTGCACGGCGCCCACGGCGCTCGGCGCATGGGCCGGGCCCGTGCCGCGCCCGCCGCGCAGATCGGCCGGATCCGCCACCATGCGCGTGAGGTTCGTGTCGTTGACGCAGCCCAAGGACAGCGCCTCGGCCGGGCTCGGGTTGCCGAGGAGCGCGTCGATCGGGTGCGAGAGTCGAGCACTCCGCCAGTCCGGGCAGGCGGAGGCCGCGCCGTTCACCGGCCGGGCCTGCTCCGGAAAGGGCGGCGCCTGGCAGCCGGCGAGAAGGACCGTGAGGACCGCCGCGGCCGCGAGGCGGCGTGGGCGGACCCGGATGGTGGTGTGGGCGGGCATCAGAAGATGAAACCGACGGGGCCGTTGAGCCGGGGGGTGGCGCCGAGAGCGGCGCCCTGCGTCCCGGCGCGGCCGAGCAGCAGGCTCTCGAGCGGCCGTTCCGGCGCGTAGCGGCCGAGCGTGGTCTGCAGCTCCTCCGGAGCCGTCGGCCGCACGATGTAAGGGGTGACGATCACGACGAGCTCCGTCTCGTTGCGCTGGTAGCTGGTCGAGGTGAAGAGCGAGCCCAGCACGGGCAGGTTGCCGAGGCCCGGCAGCTTGGTGACGGCGTCGCGCGTGCCCTGCTGCAGGAGTCCGCCCAGAACGAGGCTCTGCCCGCTGCCGAGCTCCACCGTGGTCTCGACCCGGCGCACGGTGAGGGCCGGGATGGTCAGGCCGTTCGAGACGATCGCACCGTTGTCGCTGAGATCGCTCACCTCGGGGCGCACGGTGAGGCTGATCCGATCGGGGGCGAGCACGGTCGGCACGAAGTCGAGCTTCACGCCGAACTGCTTGAACTCGATCGTGATTTCGCCCTCTTTTTGCGCCACCGGGATCGGGAACTCGCCGCCGGCAAGAAAGCTCGCCTTCTGGCCCGAGACGGCGGTGAGGTTGGGCTGGGCGAGCGTGCGGGCGAGCCCCTGCTGGTCGAGCGCATCGATCAGCGCGTCGATGCTGACCTTGCTGTTCCTGAAGCTGCCGAGATAGGAGCCGGCCGCATCCGTCGGCAGCAGGATCGTGTTGCCCGAGCCGAAGCTGCCGCTGCCGCCGGAGACCAGGAAGTCCCGGCCGGTGGCGAGGCCGAACACGAAGTCGCCGGCGTTGAGCAGGGCCTGCCAGTTGATGCCGAGCCGCTGGTCGACCGAGCGCGAGACCTCGGCGACGTGGACCCGGATGTTGACCTGGGTCGGCGTGTCGATGGTGAGCCGGTCGATGATCTGGTCGTTCTGCGGCAGTGCGGCGCGCAGCGTGGCGAGGATCGCCTCCGCATCGCGCGGGCTCGCGACCGAGCCCTCGACCATGAGCGAGTTCGGTGCCGAGGTCAGCACGATGCGTTGGCCGGGAAAGCGCGTCGCGAGGAGCTGGTTCAGCACGGCGAGGTTGTGCTGGACCCGCACGTCGTAAGCCGCCACGTTCCGTCCGTTGCGGTCGAGCGCGTAGAGGGTGGTGCGTCCGGTCTTGACGCCGAACACGACGAACGCGGTCGGTCCGCTCACCTGCACGTCCGCGATCTGCGGGTCCGAGACCATGATGTTCTCGGCCGGTGCTGGCAGGCGGACGAGTTGCCCTTCGCCGACGGCGACGGTGATCTGCGGCAGGTTCTCGGCGCGGGTCGCCGGCGCGAGTGCCAGGAGCAGGGCGGCGACGGCGAGGAGCAGGGCCTTCACGCCCGTGATCCCAAAACTGTTCGGGAGGTGTGGCATGGGGGCTCGTCGTCGCATGGCTATGGGGAGGCGGGTTCGTCGAGCTTGCTGCCCCGGAACACCCGCACGCGAGGCGGTGCCGCCGGCGCGACATGGGCGGGTCCGCTCGGTGCCGCCGCAGGCTCGGGTCGGCCGGCAGCACTGCGGATCACCGCCGAGACGTCGCTCGCCCAGGTCGGCTTGCGGCCGGCCGTGGACCCGGGGGCGGTGGCAGCCCCGCCCTCCGCTCGCTGCGGTTGCGCGATCAGGCTGCGTAGGCTCAAGGACAGCCGGCCGAGGCCGCTCGCCAGCGCCACCTTCTCGGCATCCTTGGGGTCGACCTCGAGGGTGATGGTGCGTGCCACCTCGGTGGTGTTCCGCTTCGTCGGATCGGCCGTGAGCCGCTGATCGACCGCGATCACCCGGACGTTTTCGAGAATGGTCTCGCTCGCCCAGCGCTGCGCGAGGTCGGTGGCGGCACCTTCCGCCGGCAGGTTCTGGGTCAGGATCAGATCGACGCGATCGCCCGGAAAGATCAGCCCGGCATTGCCCGAGACCGCGTCCACCGCCACCGAGGTGGCACGCATGCCCGGAGCGAGCGCCGCGGCGAGGAAGCCGTCCTGGCCCGGCATGAGGAGCTTCGTGCGCTGAATCGGCTGGCCGGCCGCGATCGGCGCGGTGATCACCGCGCCCAGCACGTCGCGCTCGGGTGGCACGCCCTGCTCGACGAACTGGTCCGAGGCCGCGCCCTGCCACTCGCCGAACGGTGCCTTGGCCGCGTCGAGAAAGGTGCCGGGCTCGAGGTCGCGCGCGGCGATGCGCACGATCAGCTTGGGCGTGCTGCTGGCGGCAGCGGATTCCGGCTCGGCGAGGCGCAGTGCCCGACCGGCGATCACGGCGACCATGATGCCGAGCGCCACGAGCGCCATGCGGACGAGAAGCTTCATCATGGCCAGGGCTCCTTCATGGCCGGCCGGCCAGGATCCAGACTGCCGCCGCCACGATCGCGACACCATAAGGAACGCCGCTCGGCGGACCGGCCGGCCGCCGGCCGTGGTCGAGGAGGCGGCGGACGATCCGAAGGGCGAGCGTCACCAAGGCGAGGAGTCCGCCCACGAGCGCCATGACGACCAGGAACTCGGGCAGGGCGCCGGCGCCGATCCATACCGCGACGGCGGCCGCGAGCTTGACGTCGCCGCCGCCGATCAGCCCGGCCGCGAACGGAACGATGCCGGCGATCAGAACGCCCGCGCCTATGGCCAGAGCCTGCACCAGACCGGTCGGGTCGCGCTCGATGATCATGGCCACGGCGTAGCCGAGCACCAGAGCGAGCGGGACCCAGTTCGGGATGATGCGCCAGCCGATGTCGGCGACCGCCGCGGCCAGGAGCGGCGGGAGCGCCAGGAATAGCCAGTAGTGCGGCATGGGCCGCCGTCCGTCCTTTGCGCCGGGTGCCGGCCCCGTGGGCAGGCACCGGCGAAGGATTCGCCCATTACCGGGTAGGATACAAGGACCGAATCCTATATGCGTCAAGGAGTCGTCGTCGACGGAATGAGCTTGATGATGTCCGTCAGCTTGGTCTTCAGCGTGGCGAACACCGTTCCGGTGCCACCCGCGCCGGTGCCGAACACGGCGAGAAGGCCCACCACGACCGCGCCGGCGAGAACCGCATACTCGATGGCGGTGACGCCGCGGCGATCGTCTAGCAGGCGAAGGGCGAGCAGATTCAGCTTGTCCATGGAAGATCTCCGTCTCGAGGCAGGAATGCTTGTCTCCGAGCGTCCGCTCGAAAGGTCGCTCCCGGCGCCTTCGACCAGAACCGTCATCGGGTGCGCACAGGAAATCCTTGCCTATTGGATATGGGTTTCCTGCGTACGCAACCAATAGAACTTATTTTAGAAAACGTCAATCGCCCATCCGGCGAATCTTTTCGCCGCAGGCATGAGAACGGAATCGAAACGAGGATGAAAGGAAACGGAATCGAAGCGGTGTTGTCCGTCGCCGTGTGTGGCGGGTCTCAGGCCCAGCGCCGCTGGACCGACTGCTTGACGCTGTCGAGGAGTACGGCGAGCAGCATGAGGGCGCCGCGGATCACCTGCATGTAGGAGGCCTCGAGCCCCATCACGTTGATAGCGGTGTCGATGGTGGAAAGCAGGAGCACGCCCGCGAACACGCCCGACAGGCCGCCGACGCCGCCGCGGAGCGACACGCCGCCGATGACGACGGCGGCGAAGGCCTCGAACAGCATGCCCAAACCCAGATTGGGCGTCGCCCCGTTGGTGCGGGCGGCGAGCAGGAAGCCCGCGAACGCCGCGAGCACGCCCGAGAGCACGAAGACCTTGTAGAGCACGCGGTCGACGTCGATGCCGGCGCGGAACGGGGCCACCGGGTTGCCGCCGACGAGATAAACCCAGCGGCCGAACCGGGTGCGGCGCAGGATGGCGCCGAAGGCGAGATAGGTCGTAATCAGGATCCAGATCAGGAGCGGCACGCCCAGGAGATCGGCGCTGCCGACGGCGCGAAAGCCGTCGGGCAGGCCGTACATCGAGCGGCCACCGGTGAGGATCAGCCCGAGCCCTCGGATCGCGATGTAGGTCGCGAGCGTCACGATGAAGGCGTTGATGCGAAAGCGCACGACGAGGACGGCGTTGAACAGGCCGGCGAGCGCCCCGAAGGCGAGGACCACGAGCAGGGTCAGCGCGGTCGGGAGCTGGATGCCCAGAGGCGAGCCGCGGGCGGCGGTGAGCCAGGCCGCGACCATGGCGGCGAAGGCCATGACGCTCTCGATCGAGAGGTCCATGTGCCCGGCGACGATGCAGAACGAGAGGCCGACCGCAAGGAGGCCCACGAAGGTGGCATGAAGCGCTATGTTGAGGAAGATCCCGAGCTGGAAGAAGTGCGGGATCGCGAGCGAGCACACGAGCAGGATCGCGGCCAGGATGCCCCAGACCAGGTGATCCAGGACGAAGGGCAGCAGGGGCCGGCGCCCCGAGGCGCTGCCCGCGGAAGCTTCGCGCGCGACGGCCATGAACCGGGGCTTCCTACTTCACCACCTCGACCGGGTCCGTGGGCGGGTGCAGGTTGCCCCAGAACCGCTTGTCGTCGACGTTGGCCTTGGTGATGGCCGCACCCGGAATCTTGAGGTTCGGCCCCCAGGCCTCCTCGGTGAGCTCGGCGTCGAGCCCCAGCACCTTGTACCTGCCGGGGACGAGCTTCTCGCCCGCCATGATCTTCGGCGTGAACATGGCGAGCCCGTAGACCTGCGCGTAGGTGGGCTGCTCGACCTCGACCTGCTGCCAGCCCTTCCTGATGTTGTCGAGGCCCACGGGTGCCCCGTTGGAGGCCATCATCATGATCTGGCCGGGCTTCATGCCTTTGGCCTCCATGATCGAGACGATGGGGACGGTGAGGTGGGCGGCGTGGCAGAACACGAGATCGATGTCGGGGTTCACGAGGATCTGGTCCTCGAACACCTTGCCGGCGTTGGTCGCCTCCCATTGCATCGCCGCCTTGGTGACGATCGCGACGTCGGGGGCGGTCTGCCGCATCACCTCCTCGAAGCCCTTCTGGATGTCGAGGGTATAGTTGTCGCCAGGATCGCCCAGGATCTGCAGCACCTTGCCCTTGGGCGCGCCGTGCCGCTCCTCGAGGAGCCGCACGGCCTCGTTCGCCGCGATGCGGCCGATCTCGACCGTGCCCGCGACCGAGGTGAGATCGAACTTGGTCGAGCGAATCTGCCGGTCGAAGTTCAGGACCTTGATGCCGGCGGCCTTGGCCTTCTCGATGCCGGGCACGATGGCGTCGAAGTCGACCGCGTTCATGATGATGGCATCGGGCTTGGTGCGGATCGCGTCCTCGAGCTGGTTGAGCTGGAGGTCGGCCCGGTTCTGGGCATCGAGCGAGGTGACCTCGTAGCCCATGCCCTTGAACACGCTCTCGATCGCCTTCTGGCTCTCGGTCTGGAACTCGTCGAGAAGGGTGGGAATGAAGTAGACGATCCTGCCCTTGGACTGGGCGAAGGCGGGGACGGCCAGAAGGGCCATGCCCGCGACCCCGAGCAGCAGACGAGCGAGCGCGCGGCGCCGCAGCAGCGTCATGTCTCTACCTCCCTGTTGTGGCGCCGATCTTGGCGCAAGACCGGCTCTCTTGTCCAACGTCGAGTAGGGGACCTCAGCCGCTCTTGCGTACGTCGACGGTCGCGTCCTTGCCCTCCTTAGAGGAATCAGCGCGTGCCCGTATTGGCGGGCGCCGGCAGATGGCCATGATTCTCGCTGCGACCACCGGCGAGCGCCATCACGTTCCGGGTAGCGTTCCCGTTCGGACATTGTCCCGCCGAGGCAGCTCAGCTTACCATATCCGTTCGCCCCGAGCCGCCAAAAAGCAGTGCCGGTCCGGGCGGATCGGACTGCAGGAGGAACGCCACATGCAGGCTGGTCTCGCTCATGGGGAGGTGCTGGCCGCTCTTCTCGCCGTGGGTATCGTCTCGGCGGCCGTCGCAACAGCTGGACTGGCCGCGGCAGCGGAGCTGCCGGCGAGCGACACGGCCTTGGCCGGCATGAATGCGGATGCCGCTGGCGGCCCGTGCGGGCTGGCCGCGAGCGTGGCACTCGGGGCCTGCCGGAGCGGGGCGGAGAGCGATTTTCTTCTGGCGCAGGGGATCTGCGCTAATGTCGCGGATCGTGCCGCGCACGACGGGTGCCTCGGGGCCGCTCGTGACGAGCGGCGGCAGGCCAAGAGCCTGTGCACGGCGCAGTTCGCCGCCCGGCAGAGGCTGTGCGCCGCCTTGGGTCCGGCTGCCTACGACCCGCGGATCGATCCGCGCGACTTCATCACCGCGATCGTTAACCCGTTCTTCCCGCTCAGGCCGGGAACCATTTTCGTCTACCGGCAGCCGCACGGCACCGATACCGTGACCGTCACCCGCCGGACCCGGCGGATCGCCGGCGTCGAGTGCGTCGTGGTGCACGACCGGTCGGTGGTCGACGGTGCGGTCGACGAGGATACGCTCGACTATTACGCCCAGGATCGCGCGGGGAATGTCTGGTACTTCGGCGAGGACTCCCAAACCCTCGAGGAGGGCAGGGTCGTCGGGGTCGAAGGATCGTGGCGGGCCGGGGTCGACGGTGCCAGGCCCGGCATCATCATGCCCGCCAATCCTGCGGTCGGTCGGACTGACCGGCAGGAGTTCGCGCTCGGCACCGCCGAGGACGCGGCCGCGATCGAAGGTCTGGATGCCAGGGTGAGCGTGCCGTTCGGCGTCTTCCGCAACGCGCTGCGGACAAGGGCGTTCTCGCCGCTCGAGCCCGATGCGCTCGAGACCAAGTTCTACGCGCGGGGCATCGGCCTCGTGCTCACGATCGACCAGGTCACGCACGAGCGCGAGGAGCTGATCCGCATCGAGCACCGGTAGCGGGACGGGCATCTGGTGCAGGTTCCGGCGCAGCCGAACGATTCGAGGAGAACCGGGATGGACGGAACGAAGCAATCATCCGCACTGACGGCGATGCTGCTGCTCGCCTCGGGATTCGGCGTCGGCGCGCAGGCACAGGAGAGCGGCGCCGCCGGCATGAGCTTCTTCGTCACCAGCGTGGGCTCCGGCAAAGGTGCTGATCTCGGCGGGCTCGAGGGCGCGGACCGGCACTGCCGGCAGCTCGCCGAGGCGGTGGGTGCCGGCGGTCGCACCTGGCGTGCCTATCTCAGCACCCAGGCGACAGATGGCCAGCCGGCGGTGGATGCCAGGAGCCGGATCGGCAGCGGGCCGTGGCGGAACGCGAAGGGTGTGGTGATCGCACGCGACGTGAACGAGCTCCACGGCACGAACAATCTCACGAAGGAGACGGCGCTCACCGAGAAGGGCGAGATCGTCAAGGGGCGCGGCGACACGCCCAACATGCACGACATCCTCACCGGCTCGCAGCCGGACGGGACGGCGTTCGCCGTTGCCGAGGATCGCACCTGTGGCAACTGGACGAGGAATGGCACCGAGGGTGCCGCCATGCTCGGCCATCACGACCGCATGGGCCTGCGCGACGACGCGGCCTCCAAGTCCTGGAACTCGTCGCATCTCTCCCGCGGCGGCTGCAGCCAGGAGGCGCTGCGCGGCACCGGCGGCGCCGGCCTGTTCTACTGCTTCGCGGCGGACTGAGCGAGGCGCCTCCCTCGGCAAAGGGGGGCCGAGGGAGACTTCCGGCGTCAGCGTATCCCGGCCTCGATCAGGGGCACGAGTTCCTTGATGGTCTGCGGCGTCACCACGCCCGCACCGGTGTTCACCGAGATGCCCGGCATCTTGTAGGCCTTGGTGAGCACGCATTGCAGGACCGGGATGAAGCCCTGGAGATAGAGGAGCTGGTCGAGCGTCACCGAGACGTAGCCGCTCTCGAGCCCATCGATCGTGGCGGGCGCCAGATCGATGCCGCCGACCGTGATTTCGCCGGGCTTCTTGCCGGCCTTCTTCAGGACCTCGGCCAGGACACTCGTGATGCCGCCGTGCTGCGTGCCGATCGCCTTCAGCTTCGGATGCGACTGGACATAGGCCGCGAGCACCGGTACCGCGAGCGACGCATCGCTGTTGGCTTCCTGTGTGATCTCGAGCCGGTCCACCTTGAGGCCCGCCTTCTCCAGCGTGTCGGCGAGACCCTTCTCCGACTGGCCGCGCTCGGCTTGGCTGAACACGCCGTAGACCATGGCCTCGTCGCCGGATTTCAGCCTGCCGGCCTCGATCATGCGCTCGGCGGTGAGCTTGCCGCCGGCATAGAGATCGACGCCGGCATAGCCGAAGCCCTTGGGCCCGAACTGGGCCTGGAGCTGCGAGAGCGGCGCGTTGCCGTCGGTCACGACGATGCCCTGGTCCACCGCCTGCCTGACGAGATCGCTGAACGCCTCGTTGCCGGGATGGCCCATGATGACGATGCAAGACGGCCGCGCCGCCATGGCCTGCTTGAACTGCTCCAGCATCTTCTCGGGCGCCCAGCCCGAGAACTGCTCGTTGAGGCTGCTCACCTCCAGAGCCTTGGCGGCGGCGGCGGCTCCGGTCTGGCGGGCGAGCGTGGCGCCGTCGCCGGGGTTGCCGCCCATCTGCATGTAGATGGTGATCCCCTTGCCGGGCGCTTCCGGTGCCGCGGCGAAGGCGGGGGCCGCGAGCCCGCAGGCGAAGGCGGCTCCGAAGAGGGCTTTTCCGAGCTTCGAGCGCATCGTCGTTCAGACCTCCCTTTGTCGTCCGCCGGACCTTCAGGGCGCCCGGCTGCCCACGAGGCGCCGGAGCCGGCGGAAGAAGGCCTGCCGCCGGCCGGGCTCGTCGACGAGAAGATAGAAGACGATCGCGACCAGAAAGACGATGCCCTGCACCGTCCGCACCCAGGCCCCCGTGAGGCCGGTCGCGACCAGCCCCGCCTCGATCATGCCGATGATGAAGCAGCCGAACACCGTGCCGAGCACGGTGGCGCGCCCGCCGAAGATCGAGGTGCCGCCGATGAGCACGCTCGCGATCGCGGTCAGCAGATAGCCCTGGCCCTGGTTGCCGAAATAGTTCTTGTTCTCGAGGGTGAGGAAGAGGGCGGCGAGGGCGGCGAGGAAGCCCATGAGCGCGAACAGGCGCACCTTCTCGGCCGCGACGTCGATGCCCACGACGCGCGCCACCTCGTTGCTGTCGCCGATGAACAGGAGATGCTCGCCGAAGCGGTGGCGGTTGAGGACGAACCAGATCAGGACGACGATCCCGGCGGTCCAGAACGCCTGCACCGAGACCGCGTTGACCCAGAAGGCGGGATCGTCGGTCACGACCGTCCGGCCCACCAGCACTTGCCACACCGACGAATCCTCGATCCCGCGCAGCGCGTAAGATTTGCCGCCCGAGAGCACCGTCGCCATCCCGGCCCACAAGAACTGGGTCGCGAGCGTGGCGATGAAGGAGGGCAGACCAATCACGGCGACGAGCAAGCCGTTGAGAAAGCCGATCAGGACGCCGCTCGCGAGGGCGATCACGACGGCGAGCCAGCCCAGGCCGTATTCCTTGAACAGCACCGCGAACACGAAGCCCGAGAACGCGATCACCGAAGGGAAGGAAAGGTCGATCTCGCCGGCGGCGATGACGAGGGTGAGCCCCACCGCGAGCAGGATCAGAGGCGGCAGGGTCGAAAGGAAGGTCGTGTAGATGAAGGGTGCGAGGAACACCTGGGGGGCGGTCGCCATGAACAGCCCCAGGAGGAGCAGGAACACGACGATGATCGGCAGCGCTTCGAGCCGGGCGAGGGAAAAGGCTCGTCGCATCGGGCTCACCGCGGCCGCTGGAGCGTGATGAGATACTCGGTGAGCTCGTGCACCGGCATCTCGGATGGCCTGACCTCGGCCACGATCTCGCCCCGGTCGAGGATCACGAGACGATCGGCCACGGCATGAACGTGGGCGAGGTTGTGCTCGATGTAGACGCAAGCCCGCCCGCTCGCCTTGATCTGGCGGACGAAGTCGAGGACCTTTCTGACCTCCTTCACCGCGAGCGCCACGGTCGGCTCGTCGAGTACGATGAGGTCGGCGTCGAAATGCATGGCGCGGCCGATGGCGATCCCCTGCCGCTCGCCGCCCGAGAGCTCCTTCACGGTCGAATCCGGCCCGATGCCGGCACCACGAAAGCCGATCGCCTTCAGGAGGATCTGGCCCGCGATCTCCTTCTCGCGCCTGACGTCGATGAAGCCCCAGCGGTTGGTGATCTGCCGGCCGACGAAGAAGTTGCGCCAGAGCGGCTGTTTCTCGCCTAAGGACCGGTCCTGGTAGACCGTCTCGATCGCGAGCTCGTGCGCCATGCGGACCGAGTATTCGTCGAGATCGATGGCACGGTCGCGGATGTAGACCGTGCCCGAGGTGGGCTTGAGCACGCCCGTCATGACCTTGATGAGGGTCGATTTGCCGGCGCCGTTGTCGCCGATCAGGCCCACGATCTCGTTGCGGCCGATGGCGAGATCGATGTCGCGCAAAGCCCTGACCGCGCCGAACTCCATGTTGACGCCTTCGAGGCGGACGATGTTCGCATAGTCCTGATCCGCTGGCCGCGGTCGCTCAGCCGTGGTCGGGCGCTGCGCCACCAAGGTCCGATCCACCCCGTAAGAGCGGCATGGCTCCCGGCCGGCTCGGGGCTCCGCCTCCCTGTTCCTCTCGTCCTCCGGCACGTCGACGAGACGCCAAGGGCCCCGGCCCTGTCAAGGCTCAGGCGGCCATGGCGGCGCTGCCGGTCGTGATCAGCGCCACGATCTCCTCGTGGCTCGTGTCCTGGCGCCGACGCACGCCGGCGACGCGCCCCTGGTGCAGGACGACCATACGGTCCGCGACCTGGAAGGCGTGGAGCACGTTGTGGGTGATGACGATCACCGCCACACCGCGCGCCCGGACCTGCTCGATCAGCTCGAGCCCGCGCCGGGTCTGCGTCACGCCGAGCGCCGCGAACGGCTCGTCGAGCAGCACGAGCCGCCCGCCCCAATGGACGAAGCGGGCGAGCTCGATCGCCTGCCGCTGCCCGCCCGAGAGGGTCTCGACCTTGGCTCGGAGGTTCGGCACCCGTGCCCCGATGCCGGCGAGCGCCTCCCGCGTCTCCTCCTCCATGGCGCGCTCCTGCAGCCATTCGAGGCCGAGAAAACGCCGCACGCGCTCGCGTCCCATGAAGAAGTTCGCGACCACGTCGGCATTGGGGCAGAGCGAGAGGTCCTGGTAGACGGTCTCGATCCCCACAGCCTTGGCCTCGGCCGGGCCAGCGAAGCTCACCTCCCTGCCGTCGAAGATCAGCCGCCCCGAGCTCGGCGGCTGCGCCCCGGCGATGATCTTGATGAGCGTCGACTTGCCGGCGCCGTTGTCGCCCAAAAGCGCCAGCACCTCGCCGGGGTAGACGTCGAAGCTGACGCGCTCCAGCGCCGTTACGGCGCCGTAGCGCTTGGTGACGTTGTCGATCGACAGCAGGGGTGGGGTCATGGGGTCAGCGCCGGGGTGATGTCGGTGAGCGTGAAGTCGTTGCCCTTGAAGAGAAGCGGCTCGTTCAGGCTCCTCGCCAGGGCATAGCTGAAGCAGTCGCCGAAATTGAGGCCGGCGGGATGACGGCCACGGCCATCAGGTCGGAAGCCCGTGCTCGTCGTAGCCCAAGATCCCGTCGGGGCTGCGGGGATCGATCACGGGCAGGGAGCGGTATTCGTTGACATAGGCCCGAATGCGCCGACGGCGTTCCTCGATCTCCTCGGGCGAGAGCTCGCGGGTGCGTACCAAGCGCTCGCGTAAGGCTTGCTCGACAGCGTGGACGACCGTCTCGCCGGTCCGGGCGGCGAGACGCCGCGCCAGCTCGTCCACCTCAGGATCGTCGATGGCGGGCATGACCGTCATGAACTCCGTCCGGATGCTGCAGGCGAAATGATAGGTGCTGGCTTCCGATACCGCTAGCTCCGGCTCTCGGGCAGGATCTGCCCGCCGTCGACGACGATCGTGGTTCCCGTGACGTAGGCCGCCTCGTCGGAAGCGAGGAACAGGACGGCGTTGGCGACGTCCCGCGGCATGCCGAGCCGGCCCAGCGGCACCGAGCGCTCCATCGCGGCGATGAAGTCGGGCGAGCGTTCGGCGTGCATCCCCTCGGTCAGGATGTTGCCGGGCTCGACACCGTTGACGGTGACGTCGAACGGTGCCGCTTCCAGCGCCGCCGCCCGGATCAGCCCGTTGATCCCGGCCTTGCTCGCCGCATAGTGCGCATGGCCGGGCGGCACCACCCTGGGGCCGGTGATCGAGGAGGTGAGCACGATCCGCCCGTAGCGCTGCGTCCGCATCGGCACCAGCGCCGCCTGCACCGCGAGGAAGCAGCCGCGCAGATTGACCGCGAGCACCCGGTCCCACTCCTCGATCGGGATCGCTTCCAGCATCGTCTCGGGAAAGATGCCGGCGTTCTGCACCAGGACGTCGAGCCGACCGTAGAGGTCCAGCGCCCGTTGTACCAGCCTCTCCACGTCGGCCTTCTCGGCCACGTCGCAGGGCGCCATCGCCGCCCCGAGCTCGTTCGCCGTCCGGGCCAGAAGCTCGGCGTCGCGATCGCCCAGGACCAGCAGCGCCCCTTCTTCCTCGAACCGCTCGGCGATGGCCCGGCCGATGCCGCGTCCCGCGCCGATCACCACCGCCACCCTGCCTTCCAGCCGTCCCGCCATGCCTCGTCTCCTCACGCCGGGTCCGGCCAGGCGAGCAGCCGCCAGTGCGCCCGCTCGCGGAGATCTTCCAGCGTCGGCGAAGGCCGGCCGCGGATCGATTCCAGCGTGCGAGCGATGGTCTCGGCCACGATCGGGGCTTCCTCGGGATGGAGATTGCAGGGATCGAGATAGAAATGCCCGTGCTCGACCTCGTGGTCGCGCACGATCACCGGCGGCTCGCCGGCGGCGAGCGCTGCGGCCAGCGCCCAGGCCGTGGTTCCGGCCGCTTCCGGCACCACCTCGACCTTCAGCCGCTCGAGCGGATTCTGCGTCGGATCCGGCACGACCGAAACCCGTAAGCCCGGCAATGCGCCGAGGCGCTCTTGCCAGAGCGCGAGATGGCTCCGCTCGAGTGCCCGGACGGCGGCATGGTCGCGCCTCTCCCAGGCCTCGAGCGCTGCCATGGCCCCGACGATCCCCTCCTTGCCGACCTTCATCCCTCGGCCGATGCCGAAGTTCTGCAGGTATGCGGCGCGCACGAGATCCTTCCGCCCGGCGACGATGCCGGCGGTAGGGCCGCCCAGGAACTTGTGCGCGCTGTAGATCGCGAGATCCGCCCCGGCGGCGAGGAAGCCCTTCAGATCATATTCCGAAGCCGCATCGACGACGACGGGGACTCCCTTCTCCCGGCACACGCGGCAGAACACCGGCAATGGGATCTGGCCGTAGCCCACCGCATGGTGCGAGACGACGTAGACCGCCGCCGCCGTGCGCGGGCCGATTGCCCCTTCGAGATGGTAGGGGCGGGCATGGGTCGCCGTGCCGACCGGAACCACCTTCGCACCGGCGAGCCGGATCGCCTGCTCCACGGGCGCACCGTAATGGACCATGTGCCCCATCTGGATCACGACCTCGTCCCGCTCCAGCCCGTCCGTGTCGGGCAGGCGCTCGATCCGGGCGAGGTCGGCGCCCGTGAGACAGCCCGCGACCGCGACACTGATCCCGGCCGAGGCCGAGGCCGTGATCGTGCCGGCCTCCGCACCCGTGGCCGCGGCGATGACGGCGCTGGCCTTGCGGTGCAGATCGCCGATCTCGACGAACTCGGTCAGGATGCGGCCGATCCGCTCCACGGCCTCCGGCACCACGATCGAGGCGCCGAGCGAGGTCATGGTGCCCGAGACGTTGATGACGCGGCGCAGGCCCAGCTCGGGGCGGATGTCGGGGCGGTTCGAGAGCATCGGCGGTTCCAGAGCGTTCAGTCGGTGGGGATCGGGCCGCGGCCGAGCCGTGCCTGATCGAAGCGGGCGAGGAAGGTCCTGAGGCGGTCGCTCTCCGGCCGGTCGAAGATCTTGGACGGCGGGCCCGCCGCCGTGATCCGGCCGCCGTCCATGAACACCACGCGGTCGCTGACCTCGCGGGCGAAGCTCATCTCGTGGGTCACGACCAGCATGGTCATGCCCTCGTCCGCGAGCTCGTGCACCACGGCCAGGACCTCGCCCACGAGCTCAGGGTCGAGGGCCGAGGTGATCTCGTCGAGCAGCAGCAGCATGGGCTCCATGGCGACGGCGCGCGCGATCCCGACTCGCTGCTGCTGCCCGCCCGAGAGCTGGGCGGGCAGGCTGTCCAGCTTGTGGCCGAGCCCGACGCGCCCCAGCCAGTGCTCGGCGATCCGCCGCGCCTCGGCCTTGGGCTTCTTCCTCACCTTGACCAGCCCCAGCATCACGTTCTGCAAGGTCGTGAGGTGCGGGAACAGGTAGAACATCTGGAAGACCATGCCGGTCTTGGCGCGGATCGGAGCCAGCTCCCGCTCGCTGCGCCGGACCCGGCCCGGCCCCTCGCTCGCACGGTAGCCGACCTCGACCCCATCGAGCCGGATGCTGCCCTCGTCATAAAGCTCGAGCAGGTTGATGCAGCGAAGGAGGGTGGTCTTGCCGCTGCCGGAAGGGCCGATGATGGTGACGACCTCGCCCGCGCGCACCTCGAGATCGACCCCCTGCAGCACGCGGTTCGTGCCGAATGATTTGCCGAGCCCCCGGATCTCGACCACCGGCCTCCCGTCGGCATCAGGGCGCATCGGAACCTCTACTCCCGCACGTAAGAAAAGCGCGCCTCGAGCCGCCGCGACAGGCTCGAGAGGCTGAAGTTGATCGCGAAATAGATCAGCGCCCCTACGATGTAGAGCGGCATGGGCTCGTAGACCCGGCCGATCACCTGCTGGATCGCGAGCATCAGATCGACCACGCCTACGAGCGAGACGAGAGCACTGCCCTTGACCGCATCGGTCACGCTGTTGATCCAGGGCGGCAGGAAGCGGCGGATGGCCTGCGGGAAGATGATGTAGAGGAGCCGCTGGCCGAAGCCGAGCCCGATCGCCTTGCCCGCCTCCATCTGGCCGTGGTGGATCGACTGGATGGCGCCGCGCACGGTCTCGATCACCTGCGCGGTCGTGAACGCGGTGAGCGCTGCGACCGCGGCCGTCAGGTTCCCGAGATTCACCTTGAGCGCCGGCAGCCCGTAATAAACCGCGAAGATCAGGACCAAGACCGGGATGCCGCGGACGAAGTCGCTGTAGCCACGCACGAGAAGCCGTAAAGGTAGAGGCCCGTAGACCAGCACGACACCCAAGGTCAAGCCGAAGACGAGCGAGAGCGTCACCACGAGGGCCGAGACCTCGAGCGTCACGAGGAGTCCCTTGGTGAGGAACGGCAGGGACTGAAGGGCCAGGTCCATTATTCAGCGCAGCTTCGTGATCGCGTAGCGGCGCTCGAGCTGCCGCAGGCAGAACAGGATGAGATAGCCCGTCACGAGGTACATCGGTGTCACCACGGCATAGACCTCGACGAAGCGGAAGGTGTTGAAGTTGATCCACTGCGCACCGTAGGTCAGCTCCGGCACGGCGATGACGCTCGCGATCGAGGTATCCTTGAACAGCGAGACGAAGCTGTTGCCGAGCGCCGGAAGGGATATGCGGAACATGGTCGGCAGGCGGACATGGACGAGCCGCTGGAAAGGTGTGAGCCCGATCGCCTTTCCGGCCTCGATCAGCCCCTTCGGCACGGCATCGAGCCCGGCCCGGAACACCTCGACGAGATAGGCCCCGGCATAGACCGAGAGCGTGATGATGAAGGATTCGGTCGGCCCGTACTTGAACCCGCCCACACTCGGGATGCCGTAGAACACCAGATAGACGAGCAGGATGAGCGGCACGTTCCTGATGAACTCGACATAGGCCGTCACCAGCGGCCGCAGGCGCTTCGGCCCGTCGACGTGGAGCAGGGCACCCAAGAGCCCGATCACCATGCCGATGGCGATGCACAAGGCCGCGAGCTCGAGGCTCAGCACGAGCCCCCAGCCCAGCCGGCCGAAGTGCCGCCAGACCAGGTTGAAGTTGAAATGATAGGTCATCCGCGCGTCGGGGCAGAGGACTTTCCCGCCCCGAAGGCGCCGGGGCGGGAAAGCCGTATCGGGAGGTCAGAACGGCGGCAGGCCCGGCTCGCGCACGGGCGGCTTCAGGCCGAAGAAGTCTTGAATCGCCTGGTCGAAGATGGCGTTCTGATGCCCGAACATCGCCACGTCCCAGGTGGTGTTGACGAACTCGAGCCAGTCCGGATCGCCTCGCCGGACGGCAGCGCTGTAGAGCATGCTGTACCAGCGCTTGCCGGAATCCGCATACTTGTCGGGCTGGCGCTTGGTGAGCCACCACACGGTCGAGAGATCGACCGCCGCCGCATCGACCCGCCCGGCCTCGAGGGCCTGGATCACGTTGGCCTGCGTATCGATCTGCAGCACCTGTGCTTGCGGCAGCACCGCATGGACCGACTGCTCGGCATCAACGTTCTGCAGGATCGAAACCTTGGTGTTGCTTCCGCCCTTCTCGAGCGCCTCGAACTTCTCGGTCGGGCTTCCCGGCTTGGTCAGAAGCGCGATACCCTCGATGTAGTAGGGCCGTGTGAACGCCACCTGCTGCGCCCGCTGCGGGGTCACGGTCATGAACTGGATCGTGATGTCGACCTTGCCGGTGGCGATGTTGGGGATGCGCGCGGCCGGGTCCTGGCGCACGAACTCGATCTTCGTGTCGTCGTCGAACAGGCCCTTGGCGAGGATGCGGGCCATGGCGATGTCCATGCCCGTGAGGTTGCCCTTTTCGTCCTCGAAGTGCCAGGGCGCGTTGGTCGACCCGGTTCCGACGATCAGGTGCCCGCGGTCGAGCACCGTTCTGAGCAGGCTCTCCTCCGCCGCCTGCGCGTAAGCGCGCTCCGCATCCAACGCCACCGCCGCTGCGGCCGCCGCCACGCCGCCGGCGAGGCCCATTCCACCGGCGCTCAAGAACGACCGCCGGCTCGGCACGATCTCCCTCATCCGCCAGCCTCCCCGTTTTTGTTCTGGCACCGGCATCTTGCCGCAACGGCCGGTGGGCGCAAGGGAACGCTTTTCCGCGTTCAATACCCCCAGACATCCCGCGCGATCTCGACACAGCGCGCGAGCTTGCGCCACTGGTCCTCCTCGCCGAGCTCGTTGCCGTGCGCGGTCGAGGAGAAGCCGCACTGGTGGCTGAGCGCGCACTGCTCGAGCGGCACGTAGCGCGCCGCCTCCTCGATCCGGCGCTTGACGGCATCGGCGTCCTCGACCTCGGGCCGCTTCGAGCTCATGAGCCCGAGCACCACCGTCTTGTCCTTGGGCATGAAGCGGAGCGGCGCGAAGTCGCCCGAACGCTCGTCGTCATATTCGAGGAAGAAGCCGTCGATCCTCATCTCGTTGAACAGGATCTCGGCCACGGGCTCGTAGCCGCCCTGTGCTACCCAGGCGCTCTTGAAGTTGCCGCGGCAGAGATGAACCGCGATCGTCATGTCCTGCGGCCGGTCGCGGATCGCGTCGTTGACGAGCCGGCAATAGAGCCGGGTGAGATCATCCGGGTCGTCGCCCCGCTCACGCGTGCTCTCGCGGATCGCGGGATCGCACAGGTAAGCGAGGTTGGTGTCGTCCATCTGCAGGTAGCGGCAGCCGCGCGCCGCGAGATCCTTGATCTCCTCGCGATAGGCGGCGGTGAGATCCTCGAAGAACGCCTCGAGATCGGGATAGATCGCCTCGCTGATCGCCTGCCGCCCGCCCCGGAAATGCAGCATCGAGGGTGCCGGGATCGTGACCTTGGGGGTGCGGGTCACGACCGACTTCAGGAAGTCGAAATCCCGGCCCTGGATCGGCTTCGTATGCCGGATGCGGCCCTCGACATGCATCACGGGCGGACGGAAGCCGACCTCGGTGCCGTCGTCCTTCCTGAACTTCGCCGCGAACTCGCCGTAGGTGACCGTCACACCTTCGAGCTGCTCGAGGAAGTCGACGTGGAAATAGGTGCGGCGGAACTCGCCGTCGGTGATGCCCCTGAGGCCCACCTCTTCCTGCTTCTTCACCACCTCCCTGATGCAGTCGTCCTCGACCGCCCGCAGCGCTGCGGCGTCGATCTCCTGCCGCGCGAAGCGGTCGCGCGCCTCGCGCAGCCGCTGCGGCCGGAGAAAGCTGCCGACATGGTCGGCGCGGAAAGGAGGCTCGCGGGTCATGATAGGCTCTCCTCGGCTGCGATTAAGGCTCCCGTGTCACCACCACTGCCCGCGCGGATCAAGCCCCGGCCAGCTCCCGCCAGCGGGCGCGGTAGCCGGCGAGGCCCTCGATCCGCCAGGGCGTTGCCGCCGCCTCGAGCTCGGCCCGCCAGCCCACGTCCTCGCCCCAGCGGCTCAAGAGCCAGGCACCGCGCGCCGTGCCGCTCGGATCGTCGGTGGGATGGACGCTCTGCTCCGGCCGCAAGGCGGCGAGCAGGCCGCAGAAGGCGGCATTGCGATGAAAGCTGCCCTCGACCACGACGGGCCCCGCCGCCCCCAGCTTCTCCAGCATCACCTCGACCACGAGGGCCGCATAGAGCGCCGCCAGCGCCGCCCGCTCGCCGGGCTCGGGGCCGATCTCGCCCACGATCCGCCCTTTCTGGCCGAGGAAAGGCCCGCTCGCGACGCAGGCCGGCAGCGCCATGACCCCGCGCGCGACGATGCGGGCGACGTCCTCGGGGCTCGCCGCCGCGCGCACCGCGTCCGCCCCCGCCACGAGCTCGACCTCGCGCCCGCCCATGAACCGCGCGCAGGGCACGGGATCGCGCCTGGCATCGACGTTGGCGAGCATGTCGGCCGCAGGATCGAGCCGGTCGAGCGAAGCACCCGCCGCCATCGCGATCACCCAGGTCCCGGTCGAGAGCACGGTGAAGGGGACCTGCCTCGAGACGAGGTGCGGCAGGAACGAGGCGTTGCTGTCGTGGATGCCGGCGAGCACCCGACAGTCCGCGGGCAGTCCGGTCGCGGCCGCGAGCTCCGGCTGCACCGGTCCCAGCACCTCCCAGGCAAAGCGCAGGGGTGGAAACCGCTCGGCCCAGCCACGCCTTCGCGCCAGCCCCGAGAACCCCCGCTCGCGCGGGTTCCACAAATGCGTGTGAGCGCCCAAGGACGTGGCCTCGCTCGCCTTCACGCCCGAGAGCCGCCATGCCCAGTATTGCGGCAGCATCAGGATGTCGGTGACGCGCGCGAACGCCTGCGGGAACCGCACCTCCTGCCAGTGGAGCTGGGCCGCCACGTTGAGCCCGGCCGGAAGCGTGGGCGAGGCGGTCTCTTTGAACGGGTCGGGCGCGAGCGTCGCTGCGGTCTCGTCCGGTCCCGCGAACTCGTAGTCGAGCGCCGGCAGGGCCGGCTCCTCGCCCGCCATGAGCACGGCCGCCGCCCCGTGCGCCACCGGCACGATCGCCTCGATCCGGTGCTCACCCGCGAGTTCTGCGAGCGCCGTCACCGCCCACGCCCAGACGCCATCGAGATCGAGCGCCGGATAAGGCGGCCCCGGCAGCACGGCCGAGGGCCTGGAGCGCGACGCGAGCGGCTCGCCCGCATCGTCCACGACGATGACCTTGGCGTTGGTCTTGCCGATGTCGAGGACCGCGATGGGCATGAGGCTCGCTCAATCCAGATGGAAGACGCGCCGGAGCGGCGTCGTGACCGGGCTCCCGTCCGGGTTCGTTTCCACGATGTCCGCCATGTGGCTCCACCAGCGCCGCATCACGGGCTGCTCCGGCAGCCGGTCGATGCGGTGCCCGTCCTCCCGCCACAGCACGGCGAAGAGTGTCCTCGTGCTCTCGTCCAGGAAGATCGAGTAGTCCCTGCTTCCGGCCGTGCGCAGAAGCTCCACGAGCTCCGGCCAGATCGCGTCGTGCCGCCGCTCGTACTTCGCCGCCTGCCCCGGCTTCAGGCGCATCGTGAAGGCGATCTTCTCCATCTTCCCTCTCACGGGGCAGGAGAAGGGCGGGCCGCTGCCCGCCCTCGTCTTGAGGAAATCAGAAGTCGAACTGGCCGATATTGTCCTTGGTGAAGATGAACGGGCTGCCGAGCAGCACCTCGCTGCCGTTCACCACCTTGAGCTTGCCGAGCTTGCCGGCCTCGACCTCGGTGGCGCCGGGCTTCAGCTTGCCGTCGACCACGGCGCGCATCACGTGGATCGCGGCATAGCCGAGGTCGACCGGGTTCCAGAGCACGACCGACTTGACGCAACCCGACTGCACGTAGGGCTTCATCGCGTTGGGCGTGGCGAGGCCCACGACCGCGACCTTGCCGCACTGCTTGGCCTGCGTCACCGCCTCGGCCGAGGCCGGGGTCGCCACCGAGGTCATGCCGAAGATGCCCTTGAGCTCGTCGCCGTACTTGTTGATGAGCGTGCTGGCCTGGTTGAAGGAGAGGATGTTGTCTTCTTGCGCCTCCACCGTCTCCAGCCACTTCATCTTCGGATGGCACTTCTCGGCGTAGGCCTGCATCTCGGCGATCCACCGCGCCTGGTTCGGCGTCGTGAAGGTCGAGGTCACGATCGCGAAGCTGCCGTCCTCGCCGATCTCCTTCGCCATCGAATCGACCATCGCCTTGGCGATGCCGTTGAACTCGGCCTGGTTCACGAACCACTCGCGCGCATCCGGCGTCGAATTCGCATCGTAGCCCACGACGTGGATGCCCTTCGAGAGCGCCTTCTTCAGCACCGGGGCGATCGCCACCGGGTCGTTGGCCGCGAACAGGATGCCGTTGACGCCGCGGGTGATGTAGTTGTCGATGAAGGTGATCTGCTCGTCGATGTTGGCCTTGGTCGGCCCGTCGGTCGTCGCCTGGACGTTGCCGAGCTCCTTGGCCCCGTCCTGAATGCCCTTCGATGTGGCATTGAAGTAGCCGATGCCGATCAGCTTCGGCACGTCCACGACCGTGATCGGCTTGCCCGCGAGGTCGGGCGGGTTGACGGGCTGTCCACCGTCGTAAGGTTTGGCCGCGACCTGCGCCGCCCCGCCGTCGCAGGCCAAGGGATTGGTCGGCAGTTCGTCCGCCCCGTCCCACCGCCCGGCCGCCATGGCGGACGACGCCATCAGCACCGATCCCAACGCCACGATCATCGTGCGCAGCATATCCCGAACCTCCCTGGCGACGCTTGGTCGTCTCGCTCGCCTGCCGCACTCATGGCCCAGCCCGCGCGCGCCATCAAGCCGGAAGGAGGAAGGGGTGCCTTGCGGAAGAGATGCCGCGGGCTGCACGGCAGGACATGGCGCACAGCGCCGGTGAGCATCCTCCCGCGCAGCCTGCGTGTTGGCGGCGGCACCAGCAATCGTGCCGCCATCCTCGCTTCAGCGCGGCGCTCTGACGGCGCATCGGCCCTGGACGCAGGCGGCCCGGGCGCCGGGGATGCAGCGGTACACCTGCGGGCAGAAAACCGGAGGAGCGTTGCGCCTGAGATCGCGCTGCAGCGCCTGCCAGAATTTCGCATAGCGCGCATTGATCGCGACGGGCGATCCGCCCGAGGCACAGCCGCACGGCAGGCTGTCGACGATGGTGCACGAATCTCCCTTGCTGCAGGCGGTCACCAGGCTGGACAGGCCGGCGAGGGGATCTCCGCTCGTCTGGGCACTGGCGGAAAATGGCTGTGCCAGCGTCAAGAGGAGAATGGCGGCAGCAAGAGGCTTGAGCGGCATATATCGAGCCTTCCGTGATATGATGAGTCGATGCAATGAATTTTCGGATAGTAAATTGGAAATTGTTTTTCGTCAACGTTGCGAAATTCCGCCGGAAAGAGATCGTCGGTCGCCGCCTGCCCTCGTGGTGTTTGCTTTGCCGTTAGCCGGGGCTCCATCCTCGATCTGCTTCCGATCGGAATCCGACCTCGCCCTGGTCGGCGCCGGCGGGAAAGATGGACGCTTCGTAGGATAATATCGGAACAGCGCATCTGCATCCTTCGCGATCTTGACCTGAAATAATTCGAATGATATCGTGAATTGACTATTATCGTATTCTTCAACACGGAGTAGAAATATCTATAAGTTGTCTCATCGGAAAATACAGAGAGGCCGTCATGGGTATGAATCCTTTGCTGGAATGTGCTGCCGCCTGTGCGGTCGGCATGATCCTGATCTCTTCTGCCGATGCCGCCGAGATTCGCGGCATCGGCAACAAATGCCTCGACGTTCGAGGTGGCATCCTCGGCAACGGCGTCCAGGTTCAGATCTTCGCCTGCAACGGCACGGCCGCGCAGAGATGGACGCTCGTCGGCGACGAGATTCGCGGCTTGGGTGGCCGATGCCTGGACGTCGCTGGCGGCAACCCTGCCACCGGCACGCCGGTCCAGATGTTCGACTGCAACGGGACGGCGGCGCAGGAATGGATGTACATGGACGGCAGCATCCGCGGCATCCGCTACCAGTGCCTGGATGTTCGCGGAGGGGTCATCGCCGACGGCACCCCTGTTCAGATCTTTCCATGCAACGGCACGGCCGCGCAGAGGTGGACGGTGCGATAAGGCGCGGCCGCTCGGATCCCGCGGGCAGTTCCTGCCGATAGGGGAAGGACATCGGGATGGCCCGACCTGAGCGGGGGCTGGACAAGGCTTGCGGAAAAACGATCCTGCCCCGGCAACTCGGGACCTTCGGCAATGACCGGCAACCAGCCACTCTCGCCCGAGCGGCCGATCGGAGATCCCGAGGACGACCGTCTCGGACGGGCGGAATTCGCGGCACGATTGGCGCGAATGCTCGTCGACCCGGACACGCGGGCGGCCTCGGGCATCGTCGTCGGCGTGACGGGCTCCTGGGGAAGCGGCAAGTCCTCGCTCCTGAACCTGCTCGCCCGCGCGATCACCGGGAGATGGCCCGATGCCGTCGTGGTCCGCTTCGATCCATGGCTGGTGTCCGGCCGGGACGATCTGGTACGATCGTTCCTGAAAGATCTGCACGCTTCGCTCACGGCGGCCACGGGCGGGGTCGTCACCGAGAAGCGCACGGCCATCGCTCGAAGCGTGCTCGAGTATGGCAAACGGCTGGTGCCGGCGGCTGGTCTGGTGCTGCCGCAGCCGGTGGCGGAGGGTGCCAAGGCTGCCCTCGACCTCGCTGAAAAGCTGATAGAGGCCCAGGAGAAGACCTTGGAGGGCCCGAGCCTCGCGGAGCTGCGGGCGAAGCTCGCCGGACAACTGGCGGAGGTCGGCTTTCCGATCGTGGTACTGATCGACGAGCTCGATCGCGTCGAAGACGCGGAGGTCCGGACGGTGGCTCAGCTCGTGCGGGCCGTCGCGGACTTCCCCCGGGTCTCTTACCTCCTGACCTACGACAGGGGGCGGGTGGAGGAGGCACTCGGGGGCGGCCGGACGAAGCAGGCGCGCCTGCGCGGCCGCTCCTATCTCGAGAAGATCGTGCAGTTCGAGATTCCGCTGCCGGTCGTCGTGCCGGAGCGGCTCGAGACGCTTCTCGTCGCCGAATGGCAGCGCATCGTTCCCGCGCAGGAGATGGACGCGCCGGAAGACACGCTCGTATCGATCCTCGTTCCTCGCGTCATCGGCACCGTTCGCGAGCAGAAGCGTGTGATGAGCGCGTTTCACGCGGCTATCGGCCTCTTGCGCCGCGAGGTGAACCCCGCCGACCTGCTCGCGTTCACCGCCTTGCGCATCAGGTCCCCGGAAGTGGTCGCCAGCCTCCAATCGAACCTGGGAACCGTTCTGGGTGACCGCCTTCAACTGAATGGCGAAATCCTGCTGGATGAGATGCTCGAGCCCGAGCGCTCCCGCCGGGCCGACTGGCGCAAGATGGTGGAGGCGGCATCGCAGGACGGCCTCGTCCGGGAGTTACAGGAGTTCATTTTCGACACGAAACGTCGCGTGGGCGACGACGGGCTGCGATATCCGATCCCTCTCCTGAAGGTTCTACACTCCGGCAACCTCGAGGGGCATTGGCGTCCGGACGAGATCGTCGACCTCCTCGAGCGCGAGGATGCGACATGGCGGCGGGAGGCCATCATCTCGGCCGCGGCTGCCGGCCGGCTCGCGGAACTCCTCTGGGCTATCCTCGCGTTCGGTTGGCGATCCCGGCGGTTCAGCTCGGACCCGCATGCATTTCCCGATCTGTTGCGGGATCTCGCTGAGGCCGACATCTGGCCGCCGGGGCAGGCGCAGCATTGCAACCGCCTTCTCGCGAAGTTCATGCTGGCGGACATGGAACGAGATCTGCCCTATAGCGGCCCGGATTACTGGGCAGAGATCATCGAGCAGCAATGGATCGGATCGGGACGGCTCGTCCTGGCGTCGCACGTTCTGGAGCTGACCGCATTTCTGGCCAACGAAGTGGCAGAAGCCGACTCCCGTTATTACTTTCGTAACGGGTCGCAGATCGAAGAGCGTAGGGTCGAGGCGCTGAATGCCGACCATCTCGACATGCTGCTCGACCGGCTCGCGGCAGCTTGCAGGGATCGCTCGACTGCAGGCGAGCTGTTCTCGCTGGCAGATCCTACCCCGTTGCGGGTCCTACGGTGGACAGACCCGCCGAGGTGGGACGGCTCCTTCGAGGCGGCGGCCTCCTGCCTCCTCGAGGAGAACGAGGGGCTCGACCGTCTGGTCTCGCTGTTCCACGGCACCGAGCCGCCCCGCGAGGTGGTGCAGCGGGTCGGGTTGGCCGACATCGTGCCGGACGTGGATCGGGCCTTCCGCCGCCTGCAGGACCGGGCGCGGCATCCGGCTTTTGCCTCGCAGCCGGAGATGCTCCAAAAGGCGTACGAGCGCGCCTGGAATCAGCTCAGTGGACGGCTGAGCTTCAACCGTAGCTTGTCCCGGGATCGCGACGACCCTGAAGCCTCGGCAAACCCTTAGCTGTCCGGCTGCACCCATAGCTCCTGTCGAAGCTGCCGACTCCCCGGGCGTGCGCTCGGCCGGCGGCGGGTTGCAGCGCCACCCGATCCTAAAGAACGGCGCCGACCAGCAGGAGCAGGGCGCCGAGGGCCACCAGCGCCAGGCCCGGCCAGTTCGCCGCGAGCCCGAAGCCCGCCGCCGGCTTCTCGGGCTCCAGCGTGGCACCCGCCGGTGTCCGCCTCTCGCTGAGCCGCCCGCGCCAGATCGGCTGGGCCGCCATGTAGAGCACCCCGCCCACGACCAGCAGCGCACCGAGCACGATCGCCAGCATGTCCGCGCTCCCTTCGCTTCTCGGCCATCCTCCCGCAGGACCGGAGACGCCACTGTGCTCCGGCAATCCCGCCAAGGCCAGAGCCGAAGAAGGCTCCGGGCGTCCAATCACCCGGCTGCTCGGCCCCGCACCTTCTGCCAGACCGGCTCGGCCACGCGCCGGACCAGCGGGTGTAGCGTGCCAAATTTTTTGTGCGGCGCTGCCAGGTTTAGGATCGCAGAGCGATCACAGTCCTATATAGGCGCAATGTCATGCAGCCGCCGATGAGGGCTTTGCTCAAAGCGCCCTCACCGGCCGCTCGAAGCCGGCTCGAGCAGCCTTCGTGACTTGAGGTCTTCGGCGGTGATCTTGCCCTCGAGCGGCCGTCCGGCCCCACGATCAGGAGCACCTGGCCCGGATCGCCCTGATAGGGACAGGTGCCGCCGGTCGCGGGCACCTCCCAGACCACGATGTCGCTGTCGCTGGCGGGCAGGAGCGATACCGGCGGCTTGTGGGCGTAAACGTAAGCGCCCCCGTCTCGACCACCGCCGCCGTCGTCCTCGACGGTGACACGCAGCCGCCCCGTGGACTGTCGCACGCCGTCGTCGACGGTGTAGGAGACCGATGTCGTGCCCACGTAGGTCCCGATCCGACTCACCTTGACGGTGCGCTGGTCGGGCTGGAGCGTGACCACGAGGTTGTCGTCGCTGCCGAGCTGGCTCACCTTGAGCCGACTCGGGTCGGGTAAGTCGTTGGCGACCAGGTCGACGCTGGCCTCCTCGTCACCCGTGATCGTCACCACGTCGTCGATCGCGAGCACCCACAGGCCCGGGTCGGCGCTGGCTGGCGGGTCGATGTAGGGCTCGTCGGCCCAGACCGCGTCGTCGTACTCGACCGCGACGAAGTCGACGCCCTCGAGGCCGTTGTCGATCCACTCAACGATCCGGAACGTCTTCGGGACGGGCCAAAGCTCGGGCAGGTCGAGCTCGACCACGTCCATCGGCTGCAGCAGCAGTCCGGCCGCCCAGGTCAGCCGGCTCGCGAACACGGTTTGCAGCCGGTTCTGCTTGCCTTCGATCCACAACAGCCGCTGCGCCTGGTCCTGCCGGTCGACCAGCGCCAGCTCGATATCCAGCGGCAGCTCCACGCCTATGTCCTGTGCCAGCCACTCGGGCTTGCGGATCACGGGCGTGGCGTTCTTGGCCCAGTTCTGACCGACGTCCAGGAAGGTGCCGACGAGCCGGTTGTAGAGGTCCTTGCGCGAGCGGGTCGGGGTCACCTCGTAGGGGCCGGCGAGGTCGTCCTTGCCGATGGTGGCGACCACGGGCGCCGGCTCGCCGGCGTAGATGCGCCACTCGCCGCCGATGTCGACGAGGGTGCCGGCCATGGCGTCGCAGATCGCCTCGCATGCTTCACGTCGGCTCATGTCCGCCGTGATCACGCCCGAGCAACTGTAGCGCGGGACGGTCCAGCTGCCGACGGTGAGGAGCTCGTCGCAGGTGTCGGCCGCGGCCCGCCACAGGTCCAGGTCGATGTCGGTCAGGGTCGAGCCGTAGCCGAGCGGGCTGCGCAGATAATCGCCCAGCACCAGGGCAGGGTTGTCGGAGTACGCCACCGAGCCCGTGCGGGGGTCGTAGAGCTGCTTGCCGCGGACCAGGAAGGCAACGCGCGGGATGCCCGCGTTGTAGACGTCCGACCGGTAGCGGAACGTCACCCGCGCCCAGCACAGGCCGCGGCCGACGTGCCGGGTCGCCGACCAAACGCCGCCCGACTTCTCCTCGAACCAGCTATCGCCGGTGATCTCCGGCCCGAGATGGAAGTAGCACCAGACGAACGGCGACATGCCGCTCGGCCGGTACTTGCTGTTCTCGGGCGGGATCCAGGCGTCCGCTCCGACCCAGTCCTCGGCGCCGTTGTTGCGCTCCAGCGGCACCCAGTCGTCGTTGATGAAGACACCCTCGATCGCGTCGCACGCGTGGCTCGCGATCAGGACGACCATACTGAGCAGGTCCCAATCGGCGCCGCTGCGCTGCCGCTTGTGGGTGAGATGTCAGATCAGGTTGCCGCCGGTCCTGGTCCGGCCGTAGACGTAGCGCTGGTAGGGGACCGGGATCGGCACCACGGTCTGGCGTGCCGCCTGCCCCCCAAGGCCGGTGCTGGGCTTGGGCGTCAAGGCGGTTGCGGCGGCGCCCAGGATCACGGACACGCCGGTGCCGAACGCCAACCCGCTCCAGCTCATGGCGGCCCCGGCGAAGATGGGCGCTCCCGGCAGCAGGAACGACGCCCCGACCAGGGCCGCGCCGATCGCGATCGGAGCGCCGACCTTACCCATGGTCTTCTCCGACGGGCCAGCTCGTCACCAGGAGCGTCCGCGGCAGGTACGCGACGCCGCGCGCGGTCTTGGCGGCGAGGCCGCGGCTGGTGACGACGCACAACGTCTCCATGCCGGCCTCCGCGACGCGGATCAGCCCGACATCGCCCTGCCGCGCGGCCGCCGCCTCCGGCCGGGGCGGGCCGATGAGCGCGGTGACGAGCGCGGCCAGGCCGCCGTGATCGGCCAGGACCGCCTCGGCCTCGTCGCGGCTGCCGTAGGTGCCGCGCCAGGACGCGGCCGGGTCCTCGCCCGTCATCGCCTCGAGCGCACCGGACGCGAACATCGCGCAGTCGTGCAGGCCATAGGCGAAGCCGACCCGGCGCTGCGTGTCGAGCCAGCGCATCAGCCGGAGCTTCCAGTCGGGTCGCCGTCGCATCAGCCCGGGCCCTGGACGAGATGGGGCCAGACCACCGCCCGGCTCTCCACCCCGGTCAGGTACTCGAAGAAGTCGTCGTCGGGGTACGTCGCCTTGTGCGCGGCATGGCTGTGGCGGAGATCCGAGGGCCGACCGCTCCTGGTCGCGCACCGCGTCGGATGCTTCCCGCATCCGCCGGATATGGCCGTCGATGGTCTCCGAAAGGTCCTTTACCGAGCCATCGAGACGCTCGTTGAGCGCCGCGATCGGGTCGGCGGCCTCCTCGTAGTCCGCGAACGCGCTCACCAGGGCGGCGAGCCCGCCGGCGGCTGCAAGCGCGACGCCCGCCCACGGGCTCAGGATGGGAGCGACCTGCGAGCCCTGCTGTACGAAGGCGGTCAGGAAGCCCTGGCCGCTGGCGAGCTGCACGAACAGGTCATTGAGCTGCAGCGGCAGCTGGCTCAGGACCTGGTTCGCCTTACCAGCCTCGATGTTGAAGCCGAGGAGCCCGCGGGTCGCAGCCCCGATGCCCTCGCCCGCTTGCTGCCCAGCGCCCCCGACCTTGCCGAGCTCCTCGGCGCCGTTCTTGGCCGTGGCGACGAACCGGCCGAGCTCGTCGCGCGCCCGGCCGACCTTCTCGACCAGCTCGGTGGCGTCGGCCCGCAGCACCATCGCGAGCTGAAGGTCAGCCATCAGCCGTCGTCCTCGGCAAAGCCCTCGAGCGCCCCGGCCTCGAGGTAGCGCAGGTCGTCGAGGAGCTGCGGCGTCGCCGCGATGCCCAGCCAGTCGGCTGTGGCCCGCACGGCCGGATAGTCGAGCCCGACCGGCACCCCCGCGCTGCCGGCGCGGCGCCACTGGGTGGCGCAGGCCATGAACAGCCGCACCGGCTCGACCTCGTCGCGCAGAAGCGGGTGCGGCTCGCGGTGGCGGCGCCCACGCGCGGCCAGCTGGGCCGCCGCCTCGGGGCCGAGCCCGAGCGCCTGTGCCTGCTCGGCGAGGCCGTCACGGCTCGTGGATGCCGGTCGGCGGACATGGCGCGCCCAGGCCTTGCCCGCCGCCCTCAGTTTTTTGCCCGCCGCCCGATCAGCGCGTCGAGCAGCGTCTTGGCTACCGCCAGCCTGACGAAGGGGATCGCGATCAGCCGCTCGCGCATCGGCTCGGAGAAGGGCACGTCCTGGCCGTCCTCGCCGGCGATCCCGGCCCAGCCGTCCCAGGTCCGCCGCAACGCCTCCTGGTCGCCGAGCCTCCCGGCCAGGATCTCCTCCATCGCATCCAGGCTCACGGTGAAGCTCGCCGAGAAGCTCTGGAGCGTGGGCGCGCCGACGCCGGGCACGGCGACCTCGACGGTGGCGCTGAAGGAATAGGCGTCCTTGATCACGAACATCGGTCATCTCGCGGTAATGGTGAGCTCGTCCACCCCACCCTCGCAGATGACCAGGGCCATCTGCTGGTAGAGGATGCCGTCCTGGAAGCTGTCCTGCGGCTGCAGGGGCTGCACCTTGGAGCAGCTCACCTCGACGATGTTGCCGGCCGTGGTGCCATGGGTGAGCTGCAAGGCGTCGAGCGTCCGGGCGTCGGCGACGTCGCGCCAGCTCCTGGTGGCGACTGGTGGCGCCTCGACGGTGATCGAGCCGCGCGTGCTGCGTTGGCCGCTGTACTGGACGTCCCGGCCGCCGATCAGGTCGCGGTGCTTGGGGCTGAGGCCGGCCTGGATCTGGAAGGCGCTCACGACCGAGGCCAGCCCGTGCAGCGTGCAGGTCGTGTTGTTCTTGTTGACCGGCACCGGCTCCTTCCAGGTGCCAAGCGTCGGCGTCGGAACCGCGGCAGCGCTCGGAGGCGCGTAGAGGCCCGTGAAGTCGAAGCGGATGCTCGGGATTTGGTTGGTCGGCGCCTCGATCGTGAAGGTGCCGCGCGACCCCAGCACTTTGTGGAGCTCGCCGTCGAGGTAATAGTAGAAGCCGAGCGACTCGGGGCTGCCGACGACGAACCTGTACTGCGCCTTGACGCCGGGCGTGATCAGCTCGGCCATCTTGCAGCCGCGCAGCAGCTTGCCCCAAGCCGGGGCCGTGCCGGGCGTGCCGGAGCCGGCGAGATCGGTGCGGAAGCTCAAGGTGACGAACTGGTCGGCGTAGAGGCTGGCGAGGCTGCCCTCGCTCGGCTTGACCGGCCGGCGCGCGATCTCGGTGGACTGGATCCGGTGCTGCAGATCGAACACCAGGAGCGCGTCGGCGCTGGCGGTGGGTGCAGGATCCTGGCCGTAGGCGGCCTCGACCCTAGCGAGCAGGACCTGCTGCGTCTGGAACCGCGGCACGGCTCAGCCCTCCTCGCCCGGACCGCCCCCGGCCGGCGCGGGGTCGTCCGGCGGGCCGCTCCGGTCGCGCGGCCCGCCCGCGGCGTAGGCCGGCGGCTCGGTCCAGGCGATCCGCCGCACCTCGCCGGTCTCGGGGTCGACGACGTAGCTGCCGCCCGCGAGCGGGGTGACCTCCCCCGTGGCCGGGTCGACGATATAGTGGGTGCCCGGTGGGGCCATCACACGCTCCACTGGTAGAAAGACGTGGCGTACCCCTCGACCCACCAGGCGATGCCGACGACGACGTCGACGAAGGCGCCCCGCACCAGCGTGCAGGGTTGGGCCGCCTCGGGCGGCACCCAGCCGACCAGGGCGGCGCGGACGACGGCGACGGTGGGCTCGAGCTGGTCGATCACGCCGGCCTCGCGGTCGGCGCCGGTGGCGGCGACCCCGAGCAGCACGGCGAAGCGCCGGGTCACCTTCTGCGAGACGGCGGCCGTGGCGAGCCGATTCGGGGCCGCCTGATCGCTCGCGAGGTAGACGTGCGCGCAGGGCAGCATGGTGCGGTCGCCCTGCTTGATGATGGCGGCGAGATCGGTCGTGGGCTGCACGCGCCGCAAGGCCGTGGCCTGGTCGCGGAGGCGGGCGACGACGGCTTCGATCATGCGCCTGCCGCCTCCCGCAGCTGGTGGGCGACGATGGCGAGGATGTCCTCGCGATCGTCGTCGCCGAGGCCGAGGAACGGCCGGGCCGGGATGGTCACCTCCTTGACGGCGATCGGTGTGCCGTCGGCGAGCCGGAAGCGGAGATAAGGCGCCTGCTTGGCCCGGATCGTGCCGCCGAACTGGTGGAGCGCCGCATAGAGCACGTTGGTGCCGATCTCGACCCGGTCGCCCGTGGCGACGTGGGTGATCGAGGCGACCAGGCGGCCGGTGTCCTTGAGCGTCTGCCCGCCCTGGAGCCGCGCCCGCAGCGACGGCAGCCACGCACTCCCGTCCGGGCCGCGCTGGTCCTCGAACCGGAGCTGGGTGTTCTTGACCAGCGTGCGGCCGATCTCGTCCATGACGGGCCCGAGGTCCTGGCCGAGCTCGAGCAACCGGCCGAGCGCTGCACGGACCTCGGCATCCTCGACCCGGATCTCGAAGCCGGCGCCGCTCATCACAGGCCCCGCAAGGAAGCGCGGGAGAACACCCGCTCGGGGCCAGCGAAGGCGGCCTCGCCCGCCGGGGCCGCAGCCGGGGCGCCGCCCGCGAGGTCGAGCTCGGCCTTGCCGGCGGCGAGGTCCTTGAGCGTGGCGAGCGCATCCTCGTAGCGCCGCCGCACGTCCTCGGGCTGGGCGCCGGGGTGGAGCTTGTAGAAGGCGATGTCGCAGGCGAGCGCTAGGAGCAGCGGCGGCGTGGTCGGGAGCGGCAGCTCGTAGCGCCCGGCGAGGTAGGCGTTGACGATGGCGTCGGCATCGTCGAGCGCCTGGGCCACCACGGCGGCGTCGATCGCCTGGTCGTCGTCGCGGTCGGCGATCTGCAGGAGCTGGGCAACCCCGTAGCGCCGCTCGAGGTCGGCCTGGCTGGCGTAGCTCATGCCAGCCTCAGGAACTCGTGGGCGCCGTGTCGGGCGGTGACCTTCTTGGGGTCGTACCAGGCGGGCAGGCGCTCGAGGGCCTTGGGGTTGAGGTAGTGGTCGGCGCCGCCGGTGTTGTCCGGGATGATGCCGGCGATCACACCCCAGGCGATCGCCATGCAACGCAGGAACTGCGGGCTCTCGAGATCGACCACGGCCATCGCCGCGCGGTTGCCGTCGTCCCAACAGGAGAACTGCCGGGGCTTGAGGCAGACCGCGGCGAGCGCGGTGCGCAGCGGCCCCTTGAGCCAGCGGGTGCGGATCACGTGCGCGACCGCCACCTTGCCCTCGTCGGGCTCGCCGCGCGCCTCGCCGTAGAGCGTGCGCGCCATGACGTCGATGTCCCAGGGGGTCAGCATGGGCTCTCGTGGCCTCGCTCGCGGTGGTGAGGGGTGGCGGCGGCCGAGATGGTCGCCAAGGCCCGCGCGATCGGCGCCGTCCTGCCGGAGGCACGGCCATGAGCGCCCCCTCCGACCGCAGGCTGCCCCTGCCGCTGGCGGTGTGGGGCATGCTGCTGGCCTCGGCCGCCCTCTGGGCACTGCTGATCACCCTGATCCTGTGGTGGGTGTCATGACCGAGCCGCGTCTCCTTTTCGTCGAGCAGGCCCGAGCCGTGGTCGGCTTCGTCGAGAGCGCCTGGGACCGCCTCTACCCGCGCTGGCGGGCGAGCGACGGCGCCGAGGCCATGCGTCAGGCCGATATCAAGGACACGCTCGCCGCCGTGCGCGAGCACAGCTTGACCTTCCTCGTCGCCTGGGGCGCCGTCTGCGGCGTGCCCGAGGCCGGCGTGCGCAAGCTCGTGCGCCGGCTCGAGGCCGAGGCCATCAAGGCGCGCCTGGGAGGCTCGGTGGGTGCCATGACGACCTCCGCCACGACGATCGATGGTGTCTCCTTCCTGGCGTGGGTCGCCGTCGGCCGACACGGCTGCCAGTGGTGCGCCTACCTCGCCAGCACCGGTCTGCTCCGCACCGCGACCGAGCCCACCGCAGGCGAGGCGCTCGCGGCGGCGGCGGCTTTCCTTGCTGGCGCAGGCCGCGGCTCGCGCCAGCGTCGCCGCCCGGCTCCCTGCCGCAGCCCGCTCGGGGGCGCGCCATGACGCTGCGCCCACTCGAGGCCGAGGCTGTGCCGCCCGTGGTGGCGGCCGCCTTCGAGCGCTTCTGGCAGGCCTACCCCGCCCGGAGCCCCAACCCCAAGGCCCAAGCCCGGCAGGTCTTCGCCCGGCTCGTCGCCGGCGGCGCCGAGCCGGAGCGGCTGGTGGCGGCGGCCGAAACCTTCGCCGCCGAGTGCGCCTGCAAGGGCATCGCGGCCGCGTTCGTGCCGCACGCCCGCACCTGGCTCTACCAGCGCCGCTACGAGGACTACCTCGCCATCCCTCAGCCTTTGCCGCTCCCGGAGCCCGAGCCCGCCATGCCGCTCAACCCGCATTCCGCTACGCTCAAGGAGGCCTTCCGGCACCTCGCCGAGGCCGAGTACCGCCACTTCATCGCCCCGCTCGAGGTGGCGATCGAGGCCGGGAGGGCCACGGTCACCGCCCCGTCCCGCTTCCAGGCCGATCATGTGCGCAGCCGCTGGCTCGGCGACATCCGCCGGGCGCTCGGCTGCCGCGAGATCCGGATCGAGGTCCGGCGATGACGACGGGTGGCTGGTACGAGAGCGCCGAGTGCCGGGAGCTCGCCGACCGGCTCGGCGCCATCCTCGAGCAGGCCGAGGCCGGCGGCCGCGGCCAGGAGGCGTTCGCGCTGGTGATGGGGGCGGTGGTGGCGGGGCTCGCCGCAATCGAGCCCGCGCGCGAGCGGGCCCGGTTCGTAGCCGAGCTCGTGCGCGACCTTCCTGGCCAGGTCGAGCGCATGGCCGAGATGCGCCGGACGCTGCTCGCGGGGGCGGCCGGCCATGGCTGACGCCGCGACCAGGGCCGGCGCGCCCGTGCGCAAGTCGAGCGCAAGTCGAGGCAAAGTCGACCCGAGATCGCGGCGGATCGCGCTGATCCACGCCGGCAAGCGCCGGCTCGGGCTGGGCGATGGCGAGTACCGCCTGCTGCTGCGCCGGGTCACTGGCAAGGGCAGCTCGGCCGAGCTCGACCTCGAGCAGCTCGACCTGGTCGTGGACGCGCTGCGCCGGCTCGGATTCGGCGTACGGCCCAAACGCAAGCTCAATCCCCTGCAGCGCAAGATCGTGGTGCTGTGGGCCGAGCTGGGCAAAGCCGGCGTGCTCCGCGACCGCTCCGACCGGGCGCTCGACCGCTTCGTCAAGCGCCAGACCGGGGTGGACGCCGTGCAATGGCTCGCCTCCAACCAGGCGGCGCAGGTGGTCGAGGCGCTCAAAGGCTGGCGCGTGCGCGAGGGGATCGCGCTGGCGTGAGCCGGGTGAGCTGGCCTGCGACCCTGCAGCTCATCGCCGACGCGCTCGGCGACGCCGAGGCGCTGCGCCTGGCCGCCGCCTATGGCGGCCGCAAGCTGTTCGTGCCGCTCAGCCTGCCGCCGGGCCACGCCCTCGAGCGCGAGCTCGGCCGCGAGCTCGCCGAGGCAGTGGTCCGGCTCTTGGGCCCGGGCCACGTCGAGATTCCCTTGGGCCCGCTGGCGGGCGTGCGCCAGCGGGCCATCGCTTTGGCGCGGGCGGTCCTGGAAGGTGGCTCGGCGAACCAGATCGCCGCCCGCACGGGCTACCACATCCGCAGCGTGCATCGCGCCCGTGCCGCGCTTCGCCGCACCGGCGAGGACGACGGCCAGCCCGGCCTGTTCGACTGAGCGCCGGGGCGGCCGCGGGCCACCGGGCGGCGCAAGACCACAATCCTAGATTTCGGCGGGCGATGCGCCAAAAGCGCTTGGAGCGGCGTTTGCGCTCGCCTTAGAAGCGAAATGGCATAGCCACATTTCCGGCTGTGAAATAGAGGCCGAAAGCCGCGCGGATGCTGGGTTTTCCGGAAGTCCGAATCGCCCACGAACTCCGAATCAGCTCCGAAATAGGAACGCGATGATTGCTGGCTCACGATTCGGAGTTCGGCTTGCCGACTGCAGAAGTCCGAAATAGATTGGCATCGGCCGTCCGGCGGCCCGCACCAATTTTTGCTGATATGGCAAAGGCTTATCCCAGGAGATCCCGGTTGATCCGGCCTGGTCCCGCAGGGCGGTGATTTGTCCCTCTACAACGGCTTGCGGCAGGCGGGCAAAACCGAAAGCGCCTCGCCTTGCTTGCCCGGTGCTTACCCGATCGCCGATCCCGAAAATTTGCGCCTATATAAGCCGTTGATTTGTCTGGTGGGCGCTCAGGGACTCGAACCCTGAACCCGCTGATTAAAAGTCAGCTGCTCTGCCAATTGAGCTAAGCGCCCGCTCGCGACGGGCGGCATAATGACCCCGCTGATGCGGACGTCAAGCGCCGAGACGTTGGATGGCAGGACGATCGGACGGACGGGCTCGGGCGTGTCCGTGGCGCAGCCGGGCGCGATCCGGCGCACCGCGTCCCTTCGCCACCTGCCGGCCGTGCCCGCTTCGGAGCTCCCCACCGCCATCCACCCGACCGTTTCCCAGGTGCCGGCGCATGCCGTGCGCTGGCGCGCCGACCGAGGTCGTGCCGGTCTGCCGAGCGCACGAGGCCTCAGCCGGACCAGGGCTCGAGGTCCCCCATGGCTTGCTCCGCCTCGAACCGGGCGACGAACTCGGCGAGCCGGCCTGCCGCGATCGCCGTGCGCAGGTTCCGCATGAGATCCTGGTAGTACCAGAGATTGTTCCAGGTGAGCAGCACGGCACCCAGGATCTCGCCCGACCTGACGAGGTGATGGAGATAAGCGCGGGAATAGTCGCGCGCGGCCGGGCAGTCGGAGGTCTCGTCCAAAGGCCGCGGATCGTCGGCGTGGCGGGCGTTCTTGAGGTTGACGGGACCGCGGCGGGTGAAGGCCTGGCCGGTGCGGCCGGAGCGGGTGGGAAGCACGCAATCGAACATGTCGATGCCGCGGGCGACGGCACCCACGATGTCGGCGGGCTTGCCCACCCCCATGAGGTAGCGTGGCCGGCCGGCCGGCAGTAGCGGGCAGGTGGCTTCGAGCGTCGCGAACATGAGCTCTTGTGGCTCGCCGACCGCGAGCCCGCCCACGGCGTAGCCGTCGAAGCCGATCTCGACCAGGCCCTCGGCCGAGCGTCGGCGCAGCTCGGGATCGGTGCCGCCCTGGACGATGCCGAACAGGCCATAGCCCGCGCGCCGGACGAAGGCGCGCTTGGAGCGCTCGGCCCAGCGCAAGGAGAGCTCCATGGCGCGGGCGACCTCCCGTGGCGGCGCCGGTAGGGCGATGCACTCGTCGAGTACCATGGTGACGGTGGCATCGAGGAGGTGCTGGATCTCGACCGAGCGCTCGGGAGTCAGCTCGTGGCGGCTGCCGTCGAGATGCGAGCTGAACACCACGCCGCGCTCGGTGAGCTTGCGGCGCTCGGCCAGCGACATGACCTGAAAGCCGCCGGAATCGGTCAGGATCGGCTTCTGCCAGCCCATGAAGCGGTGCAGCCCGCCGAGACGGCCGATGCGTTCCGCACCGGGGCGGAGCATGAGGTGGTAGGTGTTGCCGAGGATGATCTCGGCACCGGTGGCCTCGACCATCTCGTTGGTCATGGCCTTGACGGTAGCGGCGGTGCCGACCGGCATGAAGGCCGGGGTCTCGATGGTGCCGAACGCGGTGAAGATCCGGCCGCGGCGGGCGGGGCCGTCCTCGGCGAGGAGCTCGAAGCGGAAGTCGGTCATGCGGGATCGTGCGCTCGGGTCAGAAGGCAGGCATCGCCGTAGCTGAAGAAACGGAAGCCCTCGGCGATCGCATGGGCATAAGCGGCGCGCATGCGCTCGAGGCCGGAGAAGGCGCAGACCAGCATGAACAGCGTGCTGCGCGGCAGGTGGAAGTTGGTGAGGAGAAGGTCGACCACGCGGAAACGATAGCCGGGGGTGATGAACAGACGCGTCTCGCCGCTGCCGGGACGCACCGTGCCGTCCGGCGCGGCCAGGCTCTCGAGCGTGCGCAGGACGGTGGTGCCGACCGAGACGATGCGGCCGCCGCGGGCACGGGCCGCGGCGATGGCGGCCGCCGCAGCCTCGGGTACCTCGCACCATTCGGCGTGCATCCTGTGGCTCTCGGTGTCCTCGGCCTTGACCGGAGCGAAGGTGCCCGCGCCCACGTGCAGGGTGACGAAGGTGCGCTCGATGCCGGCGGCCGCGAGGCGGGCCAGGAGTTCCTCGGTGAGGTGGAGCGAGGCCGTGGGTGCCGCGACGGCACCGTCGCGGCGGGCGAAGACGGTCTGATAGAGGGCGCGGTCGCGGGGGTCGCCCCCTCTGGGGCGGCGGATATAGGGCGGGAGCGGCATGGCGCCGTGCGCGCGCATGGCGGCGAGCAGAGCCTCGCCCCGAAGAAGCGGGAAGCGCAGATGCACCCTGCCTTCCTCGTCCTTGGCGACGACCTCGGCCGTAAGCTCCGGGGCGAGATCGACCCGGTCGCCGGGGCGGAGCCGCTTGCCGGGACGGGCCAAGGCCCACCAGGCGTCATCGTCGATGCGCTCGACGAGCGTGACCTCGACCGGCACCGCGCCGCGCCGGCCGAAGAAGCGGGTCGGCAGGACGCGGGTGTCGTTGAGGACGAGGAGGTCGCCCGGACGCAGCAGGCCCGGCAGGTCGCGGACCACGGCCTCGCGCAAGGGGCCCTCGTCCACGAGGAGCAGGCGCGCGGCATCGCGCGGCTCCACGGGCTCCTGGGCGATCCGCTCGGGTGGGAGGTCGAAGTCGAACAGGTCGACGCGCATCGGGCTCCACGAAAGGTGTCGCGACCGGACGAGGCCGGATAGGAGCTGACGGAAAGCCGGTCAAGCCGGACGTGCCGGGACGGCGATGTCGCCCCGGCACGTCCGGCTCGGCAGCGAGACGGCGTAAGCCTCAAAGATAGGGCGGCGAACAGGCCGAGATCACCTCGGCCGGGCGGTCGCTCACGTTGCGGAAGCGGTGGGGGAGGCGGCTGTCGAACAGATAGGCGTCGCCGGCCTTAAGGATCTGGCGCCGGTCCCCCACCGTGATCTCGATCTCGCCCGCGATCACGATCCCGCCCTCGTGCGCCACGTGCTCGAGCATGGTCTCGCCGGTGTCGGCCCCCGGCTCGTAGTGCTCGTGCAGGATCTGCAGGTTGTGTGCCCGCGCATCGCCCACCTGACGCAGCGTCATCCGCCCCCTGGGCTCGATTCCTTCCGCCTTGTAGAGCCGCGAGGTGAGATCGAGCAGCTCTGCGGGTGTGAAGAACACCTTGTCGGGATGGCGCCGCTCCGGTTCGAAGAACTCGCCCATCGTCATCGGCACCCCGCTCAGGATCTTGCGCAAGGACGCTACCGAAGGACTGCTCTTGTTCTGCTCGATCATCGAGATCTGGCCGTGCGGCACGCCCGCGCGCTCGGCGAGCTGCCGCTGCGTCAGCCCGGCCGCCAGCCGCACCTCGCGCAGCCGCGCACCGACATCGAACTCCGCTTCACTCAGGTCGCTCACATCCGCCGTCCCCACGCTGGCCCGACCATGGTTCTAGCAGATCGCGCACGGGCTTGACCAGAATTTCGAGCAATGCTATCGCTTTCGCTCAGAATTTTGAGCAAACTCTGGAGACATCCCATGAGCCAGTCCGCCGCTCTCCGCGAGCGTCAGGGCCGTGCGGTGGCGGCGGGCGTCGCCACGAAGTCGCTCTACGTCGCCCGGGCCGAGAACGCCCTGCTCTGGGACGTGGACGGACGCCGCTACATCGACTTCGCGGCCGGCATCGCCGTGCTCAACACCGGCCACCGCCACCCGAAGGTCATGGCGGCGGTGGCCGAGCAGGCAGAGGCCTTCACCCACACCTGCTTCCATGTCGGTCCGTTCGAGGGTTATATCCGCCTCGCCGAACGTCTGAACGCGCTCGCTCCGGGCGATGCCCCCAAGAAGACCATGCTGGTCACCACGGGTGCGGAAGCCGTCGAGAACGCCGTCAAGATCGCGCGCGCCGCCACCGGCCGCTCGGCCGTCATAGCATTCTCGGGCGCCTTCCACGGCCGGACCATGATGGGGATGGCGCTCACCGGCAAGGTGGTGCCCTACAAGAAGGGCTTCGGCCCGTTCCCGGCCGAGGTCTACCACGCGCCGTTTCCACACCCCTATCACGGCATCTCGGTCGAGGACGCCCTTGCCGGCCTCGAGCGACTGCTCGCGGCCGACGTCGACCCGGCGCGAGTGGCGGCGCTCATCGTCGAGCCCGTCCAGGGCGAGGGCGGCTTCAACGTGGCCCCGCCCGAGTTCCTCCAGGCTCTGCGCCGCATCGCCGACCAGCACGGCATCCTGCTGATCTCCGACGAGATCCAGGCCGGCATGGCGCGCACCGGCAAGATGTTCGCGATTCAGCACGCAGGCGTGGTCCCCGACCTGATCACCATGGCGAAGGGCCTCGCCGGCGGCTTCCCGCTCGCCGCCGTCACCGGCCGCGCCGATCTCATGGACGCGGCCCAGCCCGGCGGCTTGGGCGGTACCTATGGCGGCAATCCTCTGGCCGTCGCCGCCGCCAACGCCGTCCTCGACGTGATCGAGGAGGAGAATTTGTGCGCCCGTGCGCTCGAGATGGGCGCGCGCATGACCGGGCGCCTCGAGGAGCTGGCACGCCGGCAGGGCTTCGAGTGCATCGGCGACGTGCGCGGGCTGGGTGCGATGGTGGCGATGGAGCTCGTGCAGGACCGGGCCAGCAAGGCGCCCGACCCGACCCTGACCGCGGCCCTGGTCGCGGAAGCGCAAGAGCGCGGCCTCGTCCTCCTCTCCTGTGGCACGCGCGCCAACGTCATCCGCATCCTGGCTCCGCTGACCACGCCCTGGGAGCAGGTCGACGAAGGCCTCGCCATCCTCGAGGCCGCGCTCGAGGCCTCGATCGCCAAGCTCCACGCCGCCGCCTGAGACGAGCGATCCCATGAGCAAGCCCGACTTCGTCTGGGACGACCCGCTGCTCCTCGAAGACCAGCTCACCGAGGAGGAGCGCATGGTCCGCGACACCGCGCGGGCCTACTGCCAGGAAAAGCTCCAGCCCAGGGTGATCGCCGCCTTCCGCGAGGAGCGCTTCGACCGCGCGATCCTGACCGAGATGGGCGAGCTCGGGCTCTTGGGCTGCACGCTCCCCGAGCAGTACGGCTGCGCGGGCTTGAGCCACGTGGCCTACGGCCTGATCGCGCGCGAGGTCGAGCGGGTCGATTCCGGCTACCGCTCGGCCATGAGCGTGCAGTCCTCGCTCGTCATGCACCCCATCTTCGCCTACGGCTCGGAAGCGCAGCGCCGGAAATATCTCCCGAAGCTCGCCAAAGGCGAGCTCGTCGGCTGCTTCGGCCTCACCGAGCCCGACGCCGGTTCCGATCCGGCCGGAATGCGCACCCGGGCGGAGAAGGTCGACGGCGGCTACTGCCTCACCGGCACGAAGATGTGGATCACGAACAGCCCGATCGCCGACATCGCCGTGGTCTGGGCGAAGTCGGCGGCCCACGACGGTGCCATCCGCGGCTTCGTCCTGGAGCGCGGCATGGAGGGGTTCACGACGCCCAGGATCGAAGGCAAGCTCAGCTTACGGGCCTCGATCACGGGCGAGATCGTCATGGACCGGGTGTTCGTGCCCGAGGAGAACCTGCTGCCCGGCGCCGAGGGCCTGAAAGGCCCCTTCGGCTGCCTCAACAAGGCGCGCTACGGCATCGCCTGGGGGGTGATGGGGGCCGCCGAGTTCTGCTGGCACGCCGCCCGCCAGTATGGGCTCGACAGGAAGCAGTTCGGCCGGCCGCTGGCACAGACCCAGCTCTTCCAGAAGAAGCTCGCCGACATGCAGACCGAGATCGGGCTCGGGCTCCAGGCGGCCTTGCGGGTCGGCCGGCTCATGGACGAGGGCCGGGCAGCACCCGAGATGATCTCGTTCATCAAGCGCAACAATTGCGGCAAGGCGCTCGCGATCGCACGAGCGGCGCGCGACATGCACGGCGGCAACGGCATTTCGGAGGAGTTCCAGGTCTTCCGCCACATGGCGAACCTCGAGACCGTCAACACCTACGAGGGCACCTACGACATCCACACCCTGATTCTCGGCCGCGCCCAGACCGGGCTGCAGGCGTTCTTCTGAAGGCAGGAGCCATGGCGGGACCGCTCGCACATCTCAAGGTCCTCGACCTCAGCCGGGTGCTCGCCGGCCCCTGGGCCGGACAGATCCTGGGCGATCTCGGGGCCGACGTGATCAAGGTCGAGCACCCCGTCCGCGGCGATGACACGCGCGGCTGGGGCCCGCCGTTCCTCAAGGACGGGGAGGGGCGGGAGACGGGTGATGCCGCCTACTTCCTCTCCACCAATCGCAACAAGCGCTCGGTGGCGCTCGACATCGCCGACCCGAAGGGAGCCGAGATCGTCCGCAAGCTCGCGGCGCAGTCCGATGTGGTCATCGAGAACTTCAAGGTCGATGGTCTCAGGAAATACGGCCTCGACTACGACTCTTTACGCGTGGTCAAGCCCGATCTCGTCTACTGCTCGATCACCGGCTTCGGCCAGGAGGGCCCGCGCGCGACCCAGGCCGGCTACGACTTCATGATCCAGGGCATGGCCGGGCTCATGAGCATCACCGGCCTGCCCGACGACGTGCCGGGCGGCGGCCCGGTCAAGGTCGGGGTGGCGGTCTCCGACATCATGACCGGGCTCTACGCCGTGATCGGCATCTTGGCCGCTCTGGCGCACCGCGACCGGACCGGCGAGGGCCAGCACGTCGACATGGCGCTGTTCGACGTCACCCTGGCAGCGCTCGCCAACCAGGCCGCGAACTACCTCGTCGGCGGCCGGGCACCCGGCCGCCTCGGCAACGCGCACCCCAACATCGTCCCCTACGAGGCGTTCAGGACGGCCGACGGTTGGATGATCCTCGCCGTCGGCAACGACGGCCAGTTCCGCAGGTTCTGCGAGATCGCGGGCGCTCCCGGGCTCGCCGACGACCCGCGCTTTTCCACCAACGCCGGCCGGGTGCGCCACCGCGCGCTGCTGACCCCGCGCGTGGCCGAGCTGATCGCGCAGCGGCCGCTCGACTGGTGGCTCGCGGCCCTCGACGCGGCGGGCGTGCCTTGCGGCCCGATCAACACGCTGGATCGCGCCTTCGCCGACCCGCAGGCGGTGGCGCGCGGCCTGAAGGTGGAGCTGCCGCACGCGAGCGGGGGCACGGCTCCCGGCACCGCCTGCCCGATCCGCCTCTCGCGCACTCCGCCCCGCTACGAGCTGGCCCCGCCGCTCCTCGGGCAGCATACGGTGGAGGTGCTGCAGGAGCGGCTGGGCATGACCGAGGACGAGATCCGAGCGCTCACCGGCGGGAAGGCGGGCTGAGCCTCCGAAGCCGACGGGTGTGCGGTGTCCCGCGCCTTCCGCTGGCGGAGACGCGGGTCACGCTCGTCACGATCCGAGGGAAGACGAGGGATGGTGAGGGTGTCCCCGGGAAGCAGGCCCGGGAAGGAGTGCGCACCCTCCTTCCGCTTCCGGCGCGGGTGACAGGCAGGGGGCTGCGACCTATGTTCCCCGGCAGCAAGGGACCACCCAGCCGATGCCGACCACGTCCAGCGCCGATCTCCTGCGCCGTCTGATCGCGTTCGATACCCAGAGCTTCCGCTCGAACCTGGAGCTCGTCGGCTTCGTGCGCGAGCATTTGGCCGCTTGTGGGATCGAGAGCCGGCTGGTGCCGAACGACAGCGGCGAGAAGGCGAATTTGTGGGCGGTGATCGGGCCGCAGGATCGGCCCGGCATCGTGCTCTCGGGCCATACCGACGTGGTGCCGGTAGCAGGGCAGGCCTGGAGCCACGATCCGTTCGATGCCGTGGTCAGGGACGGGCGCGTCTACGGGCGGGGTGCCGCCGACATGAAGGGCTTTCTCGCCTGCGTGCTGGCGCTCGTGCCCGAGCTCGCCCGCGCGAGGCTCGCAAAGCCCGTCATCCTCGCTTTCTCCTACGACGAGGAGGTAGGGTGCAAGGGCGTGCCGCGGCTGATCGATGCCATGCTGGAGGCGCTGCCGCGGCCACGAGCCTGCCTCGTCGGCGAGCCGACGATGATGCGCCTCGTCGACGGGCACAAGGGGAAGGCCGGCTATCGCTGCACCGTCACGGGTCGGGCGGCGCACTCGGCGCTGCCGCAGCTCGGGGCGAACGCCGTGATCGCCGCCGCGCGCCTCGTCGGCGAGATCGCTGCCATGGGCGAGCGCTTCGCACAGGAGGGGCCGTTCATGGCAGGGTTCGACCCGCCGCATCACACGGCAGGCGTGGGGCGGATCGAAGGCGGCTCGCAGCTCAACATCGTGCCCGAGCGCTGCAGCTTCGAGTTCGAGTTCCGGACCCTGCCGGACGAGGATCCGCTGCGCTTCGTGCGGGCGGTCGAGGCCTTCGCGGCAAGGGAGGTGCTGCCCGGCTTGCGCGAGCGGGCACCCGAGGCCGGGATCGCGTTCGAGGAGGTGCTGTCCTATCCCGGGCTCGTCCCGGCCGGCGACAGTCCGTTCGCGCGACTCTGCCGCGAGCTCACCGGCACGGCGGAGCCGGTCAGGGTCGCCTTCGGCACGGAAGGCGGCTGCTTCGCCGCGCGCGGCATCCCGACCGTCGTCTGCGGCCCCGGCGACATCGGGGTCGCGCACAAGCCGGACGAGTTCATCGAGCTCGAGCAGCTAGCAAGCTGCGACCGCTTCCTGCGCCGGCTGGTTCGGGCGACGATCGCGGCCTGACGCGGCTCGCCCGCAGGCTTCCTGCAGCCTCGTCAGACGAGCTGGCTGCGCGGCAGACCCGGCGGCAGCTCGATGTTGACCTCGAGCACCGAGATGCTCTCGCCCTTGTCGATGTCGACCTTCACCTTGTTCGGGTCGACCTCGACATATTTGCGGATGACCTCGAGCAGCTCGCGCTGCAGCAGCGGCAGGAAATCGTAGGCCGGCCCCGCCGTGCGCTCGTGGGCGATGATCACCTGCAGCCGCTGCTTCGCCGTCTCCGCCGACGGCGGGCGACGGCTGAGCTTCAGGAATTCCAGCAGTCTCACGCGCTTCTCCGCAGGAGCCATTGCATGAAGCCGCGCTTGGGCGGGGCGACGAAGCGCAGCTCGAGCTGCTCGCCCATGAGGCGGCGAACCGCATCCATGTAGGCCTGCCCGGCGGTCGAGCGCTCGTCGAGCACGACCGGCATGCCGATGTTGGAGGCCTGGAGCACGGCCTCGTCCTGCGGGATCACGCCCAGGAGCGGGATCGCCAGGATTTCGAGCACGTCCTCGAGCTTCAGCATCTCGCCCTTCTGCACCCGCTCGACATCGTAACGGGTGAGCAGGAGGTGCTGCCTAATCGGCTCCTGGCCCAGCTCGGCGCGGCGCGACTTGCTGTTGAGGATGCCGATGATCCGGTCGCTGTCGCGGACCGAGGAGACTTCCGGGTTGGTGACGACGATGGCCTCGTCGGCGAAGTAGAGCGCCATCTGCGCGCCCTTCTCGATCCCGGCCGGGCTGTCGCAGATGATATAGTCGAAGTCCTGTCGCAGCTCCTCGAGTGCCTTCTCGACGCCCTCGCGGTGGAGCGCGTCCTTGTCGCGGGTCTGCGAGGTCGGGAGGATGTAGAGATTCTCGACCCGCTTGTCCTTGATCAAGGCCTGGTGCAGGCGGATGCCGTCGTTGATGACGTTGATGAAGTCGAACACGACGCGCCGCTCGCAGCCCATGACGAGATCGAGGTTGCGCAGCCCCACGTCGAAGTCGATGACGACCGTCTTCTTGCCCTGGAGCGCCAGGCCCGTGCCGATGGCGGCAGCCGAAGTGGTCTTGCCGACCCCGCCTTTGCCCGACGTGACCACGATAACCTTTGCCAAATCACCCTCCTCGAACCGGCCCCTGGATCCCGCTGCTCTTGTCCGCTCACGATGCGGCATGGATGACCAGCCGCTCGTGCTCCAGCGCCACGCGTGCGCGCTTGCGCAGGAGCCTCGGCTCGATCTCCTCGTTGACGAGATGCACACCTGCGATCGAGATCAGTTCGGCCTCGAGCTGGTCGCAGAAGATCAGAGCACTCTCGTCGCCCTCGATCCCGGCGAAAGCGCGCCCGCGCAGCGTGCCGTAGACATGGATGTGCCCGGTTGCGGCGAGTTCCGCGCCGGGGCTGACCGAGGCCAAAACCACGAGATCACCCTCGGTCGTGATCTGCTGACCGCCGCGCACGGGCTCGCGCACGACGAGCGCCGGCGCGCGGCGAGGCACGGCTGCCGTCGCCGCCGGCCGCCGGGGAGCCGCCGGCGGTCCTTCGGGAGGTGCTGCCTCCCTGGGCTGGCTGCCCGCACCGAAGACGGCGAGCCCTGCCGCCAGCGCCGCCTCGTTCCAGGCCGGCGAGCCGTTCTGGATACCGACCGGTGTGAGCCGATGCTCCCGCAGCCGCTCGACGAAGGCAGCGAGGTCAATGGGTGAAGAAGCCGCGAGCGGGCCGACATCGAGCACCACCGGCGCATGGCGGAAGAAGTCCGGCGAGTGCGCCACCTTGTCGACCAGAAGTGGAAAGAAGTCGGGACTGTCCGGTGCGAGCAGACGAAGCGCAAGCATGGTCTGCAGCGAGCCTCGCACTTGAAACGGAAGCTGGCGCACCTCGCCTGACGCCCTGGTCACGGCCACTGTTCCCACCTGACCACCTCGTCCTGCGCGCGCTGCCCCGCGACCGGCGCGCGCTTGTTCGTCATCGATTGTGTCCACAAGATCTTGTAGCTCGGCGCGAGCCGGATCATGCATTCGGTAGTTCGCGCATTACTAGTCATTTTCAGCCGATTGGCAAGCAGCCATCCTGGGATTTCCACAGGCAAGAGACCAGGCATCCAGCGCCGCGAGCGCCCGGCGCGCGAGTGCCGGCTTGCGCTCGTGCCTGGGCGTGCCCTCCGGAGGCGGCGGGAACAGGCCGAAATTGACGTTCATGGGCTGGAAGGTGGCGGCATCCGCGCCACCGGTGATGTGTGCGAGCAGCGCGCCGTGCGCGGTCTCGGGCGGCGGCGGCATCGGCCGCTCGCCGCGCGCTTGCGCCGCCGTGAACAGCCCTGCCAGGAGACCCACGGCGGCGCTCTCGACATAGCCCTCGCAGCCCGTGACCTGGCCCGCGAAGCGGATGTGGGGTGCGGCTTTGAGGCGCAAGGTGCCGTCCAGAAGGCGCGGGCTGTTGATGAAGGTGTTGCGGTGCAGGCCGCCGAGGCGCGCGAACTGGGCATGCTCGAGGCCGGGGATCATCCGGAACACCCGCACCTGCTCGCCGTGGCGCAGCTTGGTCTGGAAGCCCACCATGTTGAACAGCGTGCCGAGCGCGTTGTCCTGGCGGAGCTGGACCACGGCCCAAGGCCGGCGGCCGGTGCGCGGGTCGGTGAGGCCCACGGGCTTCATCGGTCCGAAGCGCAGCGTGTCGCGGCCGCGCTCGGCCATGACCTCGATCGGCAGGCAGCCTTCGAAGTAGGGGGTCGACTTCTCCCAGTCCTTGAACTCGGCCTTCTCGGCCGAAAGGAGAGCGTCGACAAAGGCCTCGTACTGCTCGCGATCCAAAGGACAGTTGATGTAGTCGGCCCCGCCGCCGCCCGGACCCGCCTTGTCGTAGCGCGACTGGAACCAGGCCACCTCCATGTCGATGGTCTCGCGATGGACGATGGGGGCGATGGCGTCGAAGAAGGCGAGATGCTCCTCGCCGCCCTTCCTGCGGATGTCCTCGGCCAGCGCCGGCGAGGTGAGGGGGCCGGTCGCGACGATGGCAAGGCCCCAATCGGCGGGCGGGAGTGCCGTCACCTCCTCGCGCCGGATGGTGACGAGCGGCTCGTCCTCGAGGGTCCGGGTCACCGCGGTGGCGAACGCCTCGCGATCGACGGCGAGCGCACCGCCCGCCGGCAGCTTGTGCCGGTCGCCCATCGCCATCACGAGCGAGCCCAGCCGGCGCATCTCCTCGTGCAGAAGGCCGACGGCGTTGCCCATGGCGTCGTCCGAGCGGAACGAGTTCGAGCAGACGAGCTCGGCGAGCCGGTCGGTTTTATGCGCATCCGTGGCCCGCACCGGCCGCATCTCGTGCAGGATCACCGGCACGCCGCGACGGGCCAGTTGCCAGGCGGCCTCGCTTCCGGCGAGCCCGCCGCCGATCACGTGGACCGCTGCCACCATGACGAGTCGCTCCCTCCTCGGCTATCGGAGGGCCTGACATAGCGAGCGTTCGGCGGAATCGCCAGAGCTTCAGGCGCTGTCCGTGGGCCAATGGTCCTCGACCCGCACCGCTTCGTCCATGCCGGGCCAGGGCGGCATGGTGACGATGACGAGCCGCAGCGGCTCGGTGCCGACGTTGCGGAACTGGAAGCGGGTACCCAGGGGGATCGAGTGCGCCGTGCCGGGCAGGAGCGGCACCACCGCCTCGTGCTCGCCCTGGCGGCGCCAGAGCTCGCCCTCGCCCTCGAGCACGTACCAGAGCTCGTCGACGGTGCGGTGGGTGACGGCGAGCGAGACGCCCCCGGGCGGCAGCGTGCAATGGACCATGCTGCCGCCCCTCACCTGGGGCAGGAGGCGGATCTCCGAGCCGTCGGGGGCGAGGACATCGCAGGCAGCCGCGGGTGTGCCGCTGGCGAACGGGACGGTCATGGGCGCTTCCTGGCAGATCACAGCTTCAGGAAATACCAGACCGTGAGCAGCGCACCCACCCCGATGACGATGATCCGGAAGATGCGCTGCGGCAGGCGGCGTGCGATCCGCGCCCCGGCGAAGCCGCCGAGCGCGGCACCCGCCATCATGGTGAGCGCTGCGGGCCAGACCACCACGCCCTGGAAAATGAAGATCGCCACCGCCACGCCGTTCACCAGCGCCGAGACGCCGTTCTTGACCGCGTTCGCGACCCTCAGCTCCTCGAGTCCGGCGATGGCGAGCCCGGCCAGCAGCATGATGCCGAGCCCGGCGCCGAAATAGCCGCCATAGATCATGACGGCCAGGAGCAGCAGGACCACGCCCGGCGAGAGGCGCAGGCCGCCCTGGTGAGTCGCGTGGCGTGCGCGCACGGCCGTCAGGATGCGCGGGCTGAAGGCGAACAGGAGGGTCGCCACGAGCAGCAGGAACGGCACCAGCACCATGAAGGCGCGATCACTGGTCACGAGCAGGAGCACAGCACCCGCAGCTCCGCCGGCGAGGCCGAACAGGCCGAGGATCGGCAGCATGCGCTCGATGTCGGCGAGATCGCGGCGCTGCGCCCAGGCCGCGACCAGGCTCGCCGGGACGAGGGCCGTGGTGTTGGAGGCGTTGGCCGTGACGGGCGGAATGCCTACGGCCAGCATGGCAGGGAAGGTGAAGAAGGTGGCTCCGCCGGCGATGGCGTTGACCGTGCCACCAGCGAACCCGGCGACGAACAGGAGGAGAATCTGAAAGAACGACAAGGCGCTGCTCCCACCGTGACAGGGGCCGCTTAGCGCAGCGCGCGCGCCTCGTCTTCCCGGAAAAAGTGCAAACCGTGCCGGAGGGCCGGACCGCAGGCCGGGGCCATCGCTCCGCGTCCGCCGGTCCGGTTCCGCCTGCCTCAGGAGAGCAGCAGCAGAAGGAACAGCCCGGCTACAACCAGCCAAGCGGCAAGGTGATCGCCTGGACGGACGTAGCCGAGCCGAGCCCCGTCACATATCGCCATGTCCCGCTTCCATCTTCGAATGGCCGATAGTCCTGCAGACTATCCCAGCTTTGGGCGGAGCAATCTGTGACCGGACGCACAAACCCCGGTCATGGGCCTCGAGGCGGGCTCAGCCGCCTGCTGCCGCCGGCTGCGGGCGACGCGGCGAGATCGAGACGGCAGTGAGAATGCTCAAGGTCATCACGGCAGCGGCGGTCGCGAACACGGCAGCCGGTCGGCCGGCGTCGAGCAGCGTGCCGATCAGGGCCGGGCTCAAGGTGGCGCCGAGATCGAGCCCGGAATAGACGAAGCCGAACACCTTGCCCGAAGCGCCCTTGGGGGCTGCCGAGCGCACCAGCATGTCGCGCGACGGCGTGGTGAGGCCGCTGAGAGCGCCGGCGAGCGTCACCATGACGAGGAGCACGAGCGGTGGCATGGCCACCCGGCCGACGAGGAGCAGGACGAGCGCGGCCAGCGCCAGGCCACCCAGGATGATGCGTTGATGCCGGCCGCTCCGGTCGGCAAGGACCCCGCCTGCCATGGTGCCGGCCGCACTGCCGGCCATGAAGGCGGTCACGGAGGCGGTCGCCACCACCATGGGCAGGCCGTAGAGCTTCGTCAGCGAGAGCGGCATGAAGCTCTGGAGCGCCACGAGCGCGGTCGACTGCAGGGCGAAGAAGGCGAAGCACAAGACGATCGGCAGGGCGGTGAACACTCTGAGATGGCCCACGAGCGCGGCGCCGGCGCCGACACCTTCCGGCGTGCGGTGCGCCGGGGTCTCGAGCAGGCTGCGGTGGGAGAGGACGAGGGCCGTGAGTACCAGGCCGATGGCACCACTCGCGAGCAGAGCCGCCCGCCACGATGTGGCGGCGGCGAGGGAGGCGACGAGGACGGGGGCGAGCGCCCATCCCACCGTGCCGCCCACCGTATGGATGCTGAACGCGCGCGCCATCCGGTTCTGGGCCACGTGATGACCGAGGATCGCGTAGTCGGCCGGATGGAACACGCTGTTGCCGAGCCCCATGAGGACGGCGGCGGGTAGGAGCATGGCCCAGCTCGGGGCGAGGCTCGCGAGGATGGCGCCGGCGCCGAGAAAGGCGAGGCCGCCGGCGAGCACGCGCGCGGCACCGATCCGGTCGACCACGAATCCGGCCGGCGTCTGGCACAAGCCCGAGGTCGCGTAGAACACCGACATCAAGAGGCCGAGCTCGACGTAGCTCACGCCGAAGCTCGCCTTGAGCAGCGGGAACAAGGGCGGCAGGACGAGCTGGAAGAAATGGCTGCCGCCATGGGCGACGCCCACGACGCCGATGATCCGGGCATCGTGCCGGAAGCTGGGAACGACGGTTGCCATAGCGGGCCCGAGCGAAGAGGGAGCTCAAGTCCGAGATGTAGGGGCGCTCATTCGGGAAACACCAGCTTCGGGGCGGACATCGTGCCGCAGCCCTGCCATGCGCGAGGCGCAGAGCGCGCCGGGCTCAGCCGAGTTTTACCGCCGTACCGCTGGCCGAGACCATCAGCATGCTGCCCTCCTTGCCGACGACCTCGTAATCGAGATCGACTCCGATCACGGCATTGGCGCCGAGCGCCTTGGCCTCCTCGACCATGTCCTCGACCGCACGGTCGCGGGCGCTCTTCAGCACGCGCTCGTACGCCCCGGAGCGGCCGCCGACCACGTCGCGAATGGAGGCGAAGAAGTCGCGGAACACGTTGGCACCCAGGATCGCCTCGCCGCTGACGAGGCCGTAATACTCGACGACGGGCCGGCCCTGGATCTCGCCCGTGGTGGTGACGATCATGCAAGCTTCCTTCGGTGACGGTCTGCCCCACGGGCAGTCCGATCCAGCTCCATGCCGGAGCGGATCGCGGACGGCAAGGGCGATCGGACGATGCGGGGCGGGCGCGGGCCGCTCGTGACCCGGCCCGTGCCGACCGAACCCGGACTGCCCGCAGGACGATGTAGAGCGGATGCCGCCGTCGCCGCTCGCGATCGGCAGCATTCCATGGCTCGCCGCCCGCGTCTATTGCGGGGCGGGCGCCCCCTGTTGTGGGGTGGACGATTCGGGCGCGGCTACCGGCGGATTCGTGGCGGTCTCTCGGAGCTGCTGCTGCGCGTCCCTGACGCTCTGCTCGAGCTTCGCAGCCTGCGCCTCGAGGCCCGAGACCCTGGCCTGGGCCTGCTCGGCGGCGCGCCCGAGCTGGTCGAGCCGGCTCTGCGCCTCCTGCAGCGCGGTCTGCCGTGCCGCGAGCTCCGCCTCGGCGGTGCCGGCGTCGGCGTGCAGCTTGTTGAGACGCGCCTCCGCCTCGCCCGCGGCGCTCGTGAGCTCGGTCATGCGCTGCTGCAGCGCCTGCAGCTCGGCGTTGATCCGGTCGCGATTCGCGGTCGCCTGCTCGAGCTCGCTCTTGGCCTGATCCAGGGCCGAGCGCCGCTTCTGCAGCTCGGCCTCGGCCGCGGCCGCTTCCTGGGTGAGCTGGGCGAGGCGCGCCTCGGTGCCCGACACGGCGGCCGTGAGCTCGGTCGCCCGGCTCTCGAGGCCACGGGTCCGGCCCGCCGTCTCCTCGGCCGCCTTGTCGGCCTGCTCCAGCCTGGCGGTCGCCTCCTCGAGCGCGGAGCGGCGCTTGGCGAGCTCGCCCTCGGCCGTGCCGATGTCGCTCGTGAGCGACTGCAGGCGCTGCTCGGCCGCCGCCACGCTCGCGGCGAGCTCGGTCGCCCTTGCCTCGAGCTCCTTGGCGCGGGCGCTCGCGGTCTCGGCCGCCTTGATCTCCTGCTGCCGGGCCGCGAGATCCTGCTGCGCCTGGTCGAGCTGTGCCTTCAGCGCGTCCAGCCGCTGCTCGGCGTCGGCTGCCGCCTGCCTCAGGCCCGAGACCTGCTGCTCGGCGGCTTTTTGCGCATCCTGCAGCTCGCGGGCGCGGCTCTCGCTCTGGCTCAGCTCGTTGCGCGCGGTATCGAGGCGTCGGGTGATCGCGGCGAGATCGCCCGCGGCCTGGCGCTCCGCCGTGAGCGTGGCCTCGAGCTCGGCGATGCGCTGCTCGCGCGCCTTGAGCTGGTCCTGGGTCGCGGCCAGCGTCCTTTGCATCTCGCCGAGGCGGCTGTTGCGCTCGACCACCACCCCCCAGCCGACGAGCGCTGCGAGCAGCAGCACACCGAGGGCGATCCACGCCGCTCGCGGCCATGTCGAGATCGAGTCCATCGGATAGGGCTCCCCCCTGCTTTCTTGCCCCATCCTAGCTACAGGCTCTTTCGTTGCGAGGCTACGGCGTCTTGATGCCGAATCACTGGCAGGCCGGCGCAGGACGCACGTCGAAGCGCCGCTCAGTGAACCTCGGTGGGCCGGACCGTCTCCGGCAGCCGTCCGCGTAGCGGCCGCTCCTCCATCGTGATCAGCCAGAGCAGGCTCGTGCCGAGCCCCAGAGCGGCGGCCGCGAACAGCAGACGGAAGACATGGCCGAGATCCATGCCGGCCGGGAGCGCGCTCTGCTGCAGGCTCTCGAGGCTCGCGCCCGGTGCCACGATGCCGCCCAGCACGATGGCACCGAAGGCCGCGACGGCAACCGCACTGCCGAGCGAGCGGAAGAAGTTCATGGCGCCTGTGGCGGTGCCGAGCTGGTGCATGGGCACGGCGTTCTGGATCGATACGGTGGTGACCGGGAGCAGCGTGCCGATGCCGACACCGATGATCCCGAGCAGGAGCTCGACGAGGGCGAGCCGCAGCCCATCGGGGCGCCAGGCAAGGAAGGCGAGGCAGAGCACGGCCAAGGCGAGGCCTGCCATGGCGGGACGCTTGTAGTGACGGAGCGACGTCATCAGCCGGCCCGAGAGGGTGGCGCCGGTGACGACTCCGCCCATGAGCGGGATCAGGGCGAGGCCGGAACGGCTGGCCTCGAGCCCGAGCAGGAGCTCGAAATAGACCGGGACGAAGATCGAAAGGCCGATGAAGGTGCCCATGCCGAAGCAGGCCGCGGCCGTGCCGCGCGCGACGACCGGGTTGAACAGCACCGAGAGCGGCAGGAACGGCTCGGCAGCGGTGAGGAGGCGCAGCGCGAACAGGACGGCGAGGATCGCTGTGGCAGCAAGGAGGCCCAGGATCGGCGCCGAGTTCCACGAGAAGCGCACGCCGCCCCAGTTGAGGGCGAGCATGAACGCCACCGTGGCCAGCACGATCAGGACGGCCCCGGCGAGGTCCAGCCGGTGCGGGCGCTCGTGCCTGGGCAGCCGGCGCAGCGTGCGGTCGGTCATCCAGTAGGCTCCGAGCCCGAGCGGCAGGTTGATCCAGAAGATCATCGACCAGTGAAGATGCTCGGCGAAGAACCCGCCCATGACGGGGCCGGCGACGCTCGAGGTCACGAACACGGCGGCGATGTAGGCCTGGTAGCGGGCGCGCTCCTTGGGAGCGAGGATGTCGGCGATGATGGTCTGGGCGAGCGAGATCAGCCCGCCGCCGCCGAGACCCTGGAGCCCGCGCGCCACGATCAGAATCAGCATCGAAGGAGCCACGGCGCAGGCGATCGAGCCCACGACGAACGTGGCCACGCTCACGAGCATCATCCGTCGCCGGCCGTGGATGTCGCTGAGCTTGCCGTAGAGCGGCGTCACCGCGGTCGAGCTCAGGAGATAGGCGGTCACGACCCAGGGCAGGTGCTCGACGTCGCCGAGCTCCCGCCCGATCGTCGGCAGCGCCGTCGCCACGATCGTCTGGTCCAAGGCACCCAGGAACATGGCGAGCATGATCCCGAGCATGATCGAGCGGATCGCGGCATGGTCGAGCGATGCCGCTGCCGGCGGCGCTGGGATTCCGGAACGCATGAAGGACCTCGCGGGCGGGCAGGTCGATCGGCTGCCCTGTCTGACGGCTCACTTGGCGCGGCGCGAGCCGCGATCAACCACCACCCGCGCCCTGTAGGCAAGCCGTGCAGGAGCAATCCCGGTGTGCGCGCAGCGGCGTTCAGAACGGGATGTCGTCGTCGAGCTCGTCCGCGATCTTCGGGCCGCCGCGCCCGCTGCCGGCACCCGGGCCGGACGGAGCGCGGCCCGCCGGTGCCGAGGAGCGCGGGGCAGGAGAGCCATAGACCGGCTCGTCGCCGAAATCGTCGCCGGGCCCGCCCCCACCACCGCTCTCGCCCCGGCTATCCAGGAGCGTCAGCTCGCCCCGGTAGCGCTGCAGCACGATCTCGGTGCTGTAGCGGTCCTGGCCGCTCTGGTCCTGCCACTTCCTGGTCTGGAGCTGGCCCTCGACATAGACCGAGCTGCCTTTCCTGAGATAGCGCTCGGCGACATCGGCCAGATTCTCGTTGAAGATGACGACCGTGTGCCATTCGGTGCGCTCGCGCATCTCGCCGCTCTGACGGTCGCGCCAGCGCTCGTTCGTGGCGATGCGCAGATTCACGACCTTCTGGTTGTTCTGCGTCATGCGCACCTCGGGATCGCGCCCGAGCTTGCCCACGAGGATCACCTTGTTCACGCTGCCGGCCATGACGCCTTGATACCTTGCTCGAGAGGACTGCTGGGCGCATTTAAGCGTACATCGCCCCGGCGAGCCAGCCCCGCGCGGCGCACGGCCCGGCACCCTCTCAAGACATCGAGCTGCATCAGCATGGACGACTTCATTCGGATCCGCGGCGCGCGCGAGCACAATCTCAAGGGCATCGACGTCGATATTCCGCGCCACAAGCTGGTCGTGATCACCGGGCTCTCGGGCTCGGGCAAGTCGAGCCTCGCCTTCGACACGATCTATGCGGAGGGCCAGCGCCGCTACGTCGAGAGCCTCTCGGCCTATGCGCGTCAGTTCCTCGAGCTCATGCAGAAGCCCGACGTCGACCTGATCACGGGTCTCTCGCCCGCGATCTCGATCGAGCAGAAGACGACCTCGAAGAACCCGCGCTCGACCGTGGCGACGGTGACCGAGATCTACGACTATATGCGGCTTCTGTGGGCGCGGGTCGGCGTGCCCTACTCGCCGGCGACGGGCCTGCCCATCGAGGCGCAGACCGTCTCGCAGATGGTGGACCGGCTCCTGGCTCTGTCCGAGGGCACGCGGCTCTACCTTCTCGCCCCGATCGTCCGCGGGCGGAAGGGCGAGTACCGCAAGGAGTTCCAGGAGCTGCTGCGCCAGGGCTTCCAGCGGGTGAAGGTCGACGGCGAGCTCCATGAGCTCGACGAGGTGCCGGCGCTCGACAAGAAGAAGAAGCATGAGATCGAGGTCGTGGTGGATCGCGTGGTGATCGCTCCCGACCTCGCCCAGCGCCTCGCCGAATCGATCGAGACCGCCTTGAACCTCGCCGACGGGCTCGTGATCGCCGAGAACGCCGACACGGCCGAGCGCATCACCATGTCGGCGAAGTTCGCCTGCCCGGTCTCGGGCTTCACGCTGCCCGAAATCGAGCCGCGGCTGTTCTCGTTCAACAATCCCTACGGCGCCTGTCCGGCCTGCGACGGCCTGGGCAGAAAGATGCTGATGGACCCCGAACTCATCGTTCCCGATCCCGAGAAGTCGATCGCGCAGGGTGCGGTCGAGCCGTGGTCGTCGCAGACCATGACCTGGTACCCGCAGGCGCTGGTCTCGATCTGCAAGCATTTCGGCGTCAGCCCCGACACGCCCTGGAAGAAGCTGCCGGCGAAGGTGCGCGAGGTGATCTTATGGGGCTCGGGCTCGGAGCCGATCCGGATCGAGCTCGAGGACGGGCTGCGAAGGTTCGAGAGCCGGAAGCCTTTCGAGGGTGTGGTCAACAACCTGCAGCGCCGCTGGCGCGAGACCGACAGCGCCTGGATGCGGGAAGAGCTCTCGCGCTACATGAGCTCCTCCACCTGCGAGGCCTGCAAGGGCTACCGCCTCAAGCCCGAAGCCTTGTGCGTCAAGATCGCAGGAAAGCACATCGGCGAGATCACCGACCTCTCGATCGGCGACGCGGCCGCCTGGTTCGAGGCGCTGCCCGCGACCCTCACCCCGAAGCAGCAGGAGATCGCGGCACGGATCCTGAAAGAGATCCGCGAGCGGCTGGGCTTCCTCAACAACGTGGGCCTCTCCTACCTCACGCTCGCGCGCGACAGCGGCACGCTCTCGGGCGGCGAGAGCCAGCGCATCCGGCTCGCGTCTCAGATCGGCTCGGGGCTCACCGGCGTGCTCTACGTACTGGACGAGCCCTCGATCGGCCTGCACCAGCGCGACAACGACCGGCTGCTCGAGACCCTCAAGAGCTTGCGCGACCTCGGCAACACGGTGATCGTGGTCGAGCACGACGAGGATGCGATCCGGAGCGCCGATCACCTGATCGACATGGGGCCGGGTGCCGGTGTGCACGGCGGCGTGGTCGTCGCCGAGGGCACGCCCGAGGAGGTGATGAAGGAGCCGGCCTCGCTCACCGGCCAGTACCTCGCCGGCATGCGCGGCATCGCCGTGCCCGCCGTCCGCCGCAAGCCCAAGAAGGGCAAATGGCTCGTGCTCGAGGGTGCCCGCGCCAACAATCTGCGGAACGTCACGGCGCGCTTTCCCTTGGGCTGCTTCGTCGCCGTCACGGGCGTGTCGGGCTCCGGCAAGTCGAGCCTCGTCGTCGACACGCTCTACCCGGCGCTGGCGCGCCGGCTCATGGGTGCACGCGGCCTGCCGGGCGAGCACGCCGCGCTTTTGGGCGTCGAGCATCTCGACAAGGTGGTCGATATCGACCAGTCGCCGATCGGCCGCACGCCGCGCTCGAACCCCGCGACCTACACCGGCGCCTTCACGCCGATCCGCGACTGGTTCGCAGGACTCCCCGAGGCCAAGGCGCGCGGCTACGGACCCGGCCGGTTCTCGTTCAACGTCAAGGGCGGGCGCTGCGAGGCCTGCCAGGGCGACGGTGTGATCAAGATCGAGATGCACTTTCTGCCGGACGTGTTCGTCACCTGCGACGTCTGCCAGGGCAAGCGCTTCAATCGCGAGACGCTCGAGGTCACCTACCGCGGCAGGTCGATCGCGGATGTGCTCGACATGACCGTGGACCAGGCGGTCGAGTTCTTCGAGGCGGTGCCGCCGGTGCGGAACAAGCTCGTCACCCTGCAGCAGGTGGGCCTCGGCTACATCCATCTCGGTCAGCAGGCGACGACGCTCTCGGGCGGCGAGGCGCAGCGGGTGAAGCTCGCGAAGGAACTCAGCCGCCGCGCCACCGGCCAGACCGTCTACATCCTGGACGAGCCCACGACCGGCCTTCACTTCGAGGACGTGCGCAAGCTCCTCGAGGTGCTGCACGCGCTGGTCGATGCCGGCAATACCGTGATCGTGATCGAGCACAATCTCGAGGTCATCAAGACCGCGGACTGGCTGGTCGATCTCGGCCCCGAGGGTGGTTCGGGCGGCGGGTGCATCGTCGCCGAGGGCGCGCCCGAGACGGTGGCGGCGACAGAAGCGAGCTACACCGGCCGCTATCTCGCCCGTCTTCTGCCGCAGATGGAGCGCCGCGAGATCGCGTGACCGACGTGCAGGAGCCGGAGCCTTTCGGCTCGCTGTTCCGGCATGGCGTACTGATCGGGGCATCGCAAGCCGTCGTGCATATCGGCTGCCTGCATATCCGACGGGTCGCCGATCTTCGAGATGCTGTGGCGCCTGTACTCAAAGTTGCTCGGGTGTGATGCAGCAGATGTCTGCATTGACGGATATCGACTGTCCATGTTAACGTTCAGAAAAAATAAAAAGATCGTTGATCCTCGGCCCAACCAGCAGTGATGCATCGCAGGAAAGCTGCCCTCATCGGGCAGGAATGAGCTGCATGCTGGAGGGCGACGATATGAAAGGCGACTGAACGCCGAGGTAGATCGCGAAATCAGCGTTGAGCTTGATCTCGCTGGCGAATCTGTCAGCTGGACTGTCATTTGCTGAGGAAATATTCATGAAGATCTTCGCCTTGACATCGGTTCTGGCGCTCGCGTTGGCGTTCCCGGCGGCCGCTCAAACTGTAGGCGGGAAGCCCACCTCGTCTGACAGGTCGCATCGCGCGATCAACAACCAGGCGGCTGTTAGCTGCAACCTCTGCTTCACCTGTGGCGGCGACTGGCCGGTGTTCGCGGGCTCGATCCGGTCCGTGGGCGACACGCCGACCGAGCGCGGCGCCGGCTGCAGTGGCGCGCTGCAGTCGCGCTCGGACGGCAGCCCGTTCCTGTGCTGCAGGTAAAGCTGCGGAAGGCCGGGGCGACGTCATCGCATCGCGCTCCTGTCGTTCCTTCTGTCGGCTCTCGATTCCGCTGACGATGCTGTCGGCTCGCCACCGGTCGAGAAGCGCCCGGCCGGTCCGGGCGGCGAGCGCGCTCGCTCCCCTGATGGGCAGCGGGGGCGGGCCCTGGCCCGAAGTCTCCGGGAGCGTGGCCGAGCTTGGCACGGCTCACCCCCCGGAGACGCGAGTCGGGACCGGCCGTCCGTATCCCGCGTCTTACTGCTCGCATGCTCATGCTGGAAATCCCGAAATGGTTGTCTGGAATGAAGATATGGAATACTGAAAAGTTTATACTCGAAGGTGGAGAAGAAGAGGGAACATTCACCCTATCGTCTCGCCAGAAGACATTATTCAGCGAGATTGTAGAAGTAAAAGGTTGCATTGACATCAGCCGTATGATTGTGATATGTATAACGAATAATCGCACCGGCTGGCCCTCGCAGCATCCGAATTCAACCTACCATGGTGCATCCGGCTTCGATAGAGTCAGGATGAGCCGTGCGTTGGAGGGTGGCGACATGAAAAGAGCTTGAGCGCCGTAAAGCTTTGCCAAACGAGCTAGAGAGTAGGATCGACCGGCAGTCATGCCGGCAGGTATGTCTTTTGCTGAGGGAATATCCATGAAGACGTTTGCCGTGGCATCCGTTCTGGCACTTGCGTTGGCGTTCCCGGCGGCCGCTCAAACTGTAGGCGGGAAGCCCACCTCGTCTGACAGGTCGCATCGCGCGATCAACAACCAGGCGGCTGTCAGCTGCAACATCTGCTTCACCTGCGGCGGCGACTGGCCGGTGTTCGCGGGCTCGATCCGGTCCGTGGGCGACACGCCGACCGAGCGCGGCGCCGGCTGCAGTGGCGCGCTGCAGTCGCGCTCGGACAGCAGCCCGTTCCTGTGCTGCAATTGAGGCTGCAGGATCGACCCAGAAGGGCGGGTCGATCGTCACAGCCGATCTACCGACCCGATCGTGAAGCGTAGATCGATCCGGTAGACCGGATCGCGAAGAGCCGTGCGCAGCGGGACAGATCGTTCCGCTGCGCATTGCCGTTCGATGGATCGAGGCGGCGGAAGCCGCCTCAGAGTCCGCAATTGGCCCAGCCGCGCCGCTGCGGCAGGAGGTTCGGGACGCGCGCGAGCCGGGCGTGCACGTTGTCCTGCCAGGGACGGAGCGCCGAGAAGGGATAGCTCATCACCACCTCGGGGACGACATCGGCCCAGCGTCTGCCCTCGAACAGGCGGAAATAGAGCGCCGTCTGCGCATAGTTGTCGGGGAACCAGAATGCGTTGAAGGCGAGCGCCTCGCGGTAGAGCTCGTCCTCGCCGAGGCCTTGCGCGGCGCCGAGCTGCAGGAGCCCGAACAGCGCCGAGCCGTGGTTGCAGTCCTGGAAGAACGTGCTGTTGTCGCAGCAGGGCCGGTAGGTGCTCTGCGCCACCCGGACCGCGAGCGCTTCCTGCTCCGGCGTCAGCTCGACGACCCGGAATCGGTTGAAGTACGCACCGCCGTTCTCCTCCCTGCCCAGCGTCCAGCCCGCGGTCGAGGCGAACCGGAACAGGAGATCGCCGTTCAGCGGGCTGTCCCGATTGCTCTCGAGGGCGTTGGCAAGCCCGATCGGCCAGAGGAGCTGCAGATAGTAGCCGACGTTCTCGCGGGTCAGGCGGATCGGCTTCGGCGAGCGCCAGGAGAGCGCTGCGCGCAGCTCGCCCGGCATTCCGGCCTGCGCACGGGCGGATGTCCGGCCCCGGACGAGGCTCAGTACGTCGTCGGGCGGCAGCGGCGCGCCACGGCGGCGGTGCTCGTCGAGAGCGAGGAGCTTTGCCGGCTCGACGACACCCTCGGCCACCAGCCGCACGATGCTGTCCCCGAGTGCGATCCGGCTCTGAAAGCCCTGCTCCGGCGCTATCTCGGCCATCGCCTCGGCAAAGAGCGAGCTGGCGCTCTCGGGTGTGACCGCAGCGACCTTGCCCGGCACGGCCCCAGCGAAAGCGAAGCTCCGGGCGGGTGCCGCGCGTCCGCCGACGGTAGCGGCAGCGAACGCGCCCAGTAGCAGGGTGCCGGCCTCGCGGCGGCCGAGCTTGCGACCCTCCGGTTCCGTAGCGCTCAAGCGTGCTGTCATGGCGATGCTCCGTGGGAGGTGCGCGCGATGGGCGAGCGCTCCCGTCGTCAGTTCTCGGTCAGGCTCACCGCGAGCCCGACATGCTCGGGGCCGGGGCTGGGGCGGACATTGTCGATCCGGATGCGGTAGGTCCCGCCGACGCGGGCCGTGAAGGCGACGATCTCGGCATTGTTGTCGAAGGAGGTCGAGGAGGCGATCACGGCGCCCGCAGGACCGAGCACCCGCAGGTCGAGGTTTGTGCTCACCGTGGCGTTTCCGGCGGCGGGCTTGTGCGCCCAGGCGAGGGCGACCCGAACGACTCGACCGGCTGCGGCCGTGAACGCCTGGACGTGCGGGAAGCCCCTGAGCCCGCCAGGGGTCGCGAACCACCAGGACAGGCGGTTGCGAAGCACGCTGTCGGCGGCAGCGATACGGATGCCGCCGGCTCCGTCGCGGTCGCTGAGGCGGCTCACACCTTCGATGTTGTGGCGAGCGCTCGCCATGACGATGGCGCGCACCCGCTCCGCCTGCCGGGCCAGCGGGAAGGGCGCGCGCCCCTGCAGGAGCGCGATCTCGCCCGTGACCATGGGGGCAGCGACGCTGGTGCCGCTCACGTCCTCGAAGGGGAACGGGGTGGGGAACGGCTCGGTCGTGCGGATGAAATGGCCGGGGGCCACGACGTCGGGCTGCTGGCGATCGCCGTGAAGAGAGGGCGGGTCGCGATAGGCGCTGAAGCTCGGGGTGATCACCGGATCGCAGCCGTGCCGGTCGTCGTCGAGGCGGACCGTATTGCGATCCGAGAAGCCGCCCACGGAGATGTCGTTGAACGCGATCTCGGGGCTGCCCATGCGCAGCGTGCAGTCGTCCGATACCGCCGTCACCACCGGAACGCCGGTGCGATAGACGAGCCGGTCGACATATTCCGCGAAGCCGTCGAAAGCGCCGTCCGTGTTGGTGCCGAAGCTCATGTTGACGGCGACCGCGCCGCGCGCGATCACGCAGTCGGTTGCCGCCATCATCTCGGCGTCGCTGAAGTCGGCGCCGATCCCGTCGATCAGCGTCACGTCGGGTGCGATGCCCGTGTAGCGGGGATGATTGCTCTGGATCACCCCGGCGACCTCGGTCTTGTGGCCGCTGATCTCGCGTGAGGCTCCGGGCCGGCACAAGATCCGCCGTGCTGCCGGCAGGTCGGGGTGGGAGCCGATCCGCCCTGCCTCGACGATCCCCACCTTCACCTTGGCACCGCTACCGAGGACGCCGCGTCGCTGCACGATGATCGCCTGCGTCACCACCTTCGCGATGTCGAGGCGCGGCTCGCGGATGCGCTCCCGATAGACGGCGGCGATGCGCGGATCCTGGGTCGCCGCCACGATCGCGGTCGGATCGCCGGCAGCGACGACGATGCCCGTGTAGGGCGAGGCATAGACGACCGTCTGCCCGGTCCGGCGCAGGAGAGCCGCGATCCCGTCGAGAAGCGGGGCGAGCTCGGCTTGCACGTCGGCGAGCGGTCGCGTTGGCCCGGTCGTCGTTCTGCCCTCGCTGCGGCTCGGACCGACAGCCGGCTCGCTCGGCACGTAGACGACCCGGCTGATCGCCTCCGGTCGCAGGGCCAGCTCGCGGGCAAGAGCCGGCTCGAGCTTGTCGGCGGGCGATGGCACGGGCCTGGCCGCCGACGACGGGCACGCGACGGCGATGCCCAGCACGAGCATCGCGGCGCTGCCGAGAGAGCCGCGCCTCACGAGCAGCAAGAACATCCGGGCGTCTCCTCCTCTGACATCCGTGTCCGGCACGGATGTCCCGGGACGAACCTTGTCCTTTGCTCTGCCTGGCCCGATGTCGGGATCTTCGACCAGGGAATTTACCACGAACCGGCCGGCGAGAGAACAGAAGCTGCTCTTCTGCCGGGAACCCGGCTCTGCACGAGAACGTGCGCGGTCAGCCTTCCCGGTGGGTGAGATTCCGGAACTCGAAATAGCCGATGCCGAAGGCGGCGATACCGACGCTGCCTTTGGCGGCGACGGGGTAGGGGATCTTGAGCCCGGTCCTGGTGCCGTCGAGGACGAGCTCGGTCCCCTGCTCGTCCTTTGCCACCCCGATCCGGATGAAGCGCTCGTCGCCGCCGGCGAAGGCCGGGTCTTGCTTGGAATCGATCAGGACGTAGTTGTCGCCGTCGATCCCGATCGCCTTCAGGGTCCCGTCCTGCTCGATATTGTAGAGGAACCGGCGGTCGGGCTGCCCCTCGGAGCCGTAGACGAGCGCCACGCCGACGATGCCCTCGTCGGCCGTCTCGTGCGTGAAGCGGGCCTCGACCTCGAACGACTGCCATGCCGGATCCGGCTCCTTCGACATGACGAAGACGTGCGAGCCGAGGTCGGTCTTGTTCTGCAGGATGTAGATGTCGCCGTGCACCTCCTTCTTCCAGGTGCCGTCGTCGCCGATCTCGGGCACGAGCAGATCGGAGACGAACCGCCCGGCATCAGCGGGAGAAGCCGCCTGCCCGGATGGCGGCTCGGACGGCGCGCAGAGCTGCAGCACCTGCTCGTGGCTGAAGCCGAGGCCGAGGAGATGCTCGATCTGCTCGACCGTGCAGGCGGCCTGCGCCGACGGCAACGGTGCCAGGCAGCCGGCGAGCAGGACGGCCATCCGCAGTTGCCTTGCCATTCGATCCTCCCCGAAGCCGGCCTTGCGCGTCACCGGCCGGCACTATCACGATGCAGAGCCGCCGGAGCGATGGCAAGCCTCGAAAGCCGCCGATGCGCTCAGTCCGTGCGCTCGGACAAGGCTTCGGCCACGGTGGTACTCGCCTCTCGCTGGTCCACGTGGTCGGCATCCGCCACGTTCTGGATATCGGCAGCACGCGGGTAGTACTCGAGTTCGATCAGGATCGGAAAGTGGTCCGAGCCGAACGCCGGCAGGCGCCGCAGGTCGCGCAGGAGGAAGTCCGGGCTGTAGAACACGTGGTCGAGCGGCCAGCGCAGCCACCACCAGCGGGCATGAAAGCTGTTGCAGAAGCCGCGGCCGATGCGCGGGTCGATCAGTCGGCTCAGGCGACGAAACAGCCGGCTGGTGTGCGACCAGGCGACGTCGTTGAGGTCGCCCGCCACGATCACCGGCTTCGGCTCCTTCGCGACCTCGCGGCCGACCAGGACGAGCTCGGCATCGCGCGGCAGGGAGGTCTCGCTCTCGGTCGGGCTCGGCGGCTCCGGATGCACGCCGATCAGGAGCACGTCCTCACCCGATGGCAGCCGTACGCGCGTGCGGATGGACGGGATCTCGGGATCGAGCAGGAATCGCACCTCCGGATGGAGGAGCTCGAGGCGCGAGAACAGGGCGATGCCGTAGGTGTTGTCCAGCGGATGCAGCACGCGGTAGGGATGGCCCGGTAGCCTGTCGCCCAGGCGCTCGACCCACCAGCCGTCCGCCTCGATCGCCAGGACGAGGTCGGGGTCGGTCTCCTCGAGCGTGCGGTCGAGGCCATCGCTCTCGCGGTTGCTCATGAGCACGTTGACGATCACGAGCCTGAGGCTGCGCTCGTCGACCGAGCCTTCCGTCGCGAGCCCCTGGTACGGCCACAAGGGCGTGTAGGGGAGGATCAGGATGAGCTGGTAGGCGAGTGCCCCGAGAAGCGCGAGCAGAAGCGGCAGATCGAGGTTCCAGGGCGTGTCGTGCAGCAGGAGGAGCCCGACCGTGGCGATCGCGCCCAGGACGGCGATCTGCTGGCGCGGGAAGTCCCAGCAGCGCACCCACCAGGCCTTGAGTGGCAGGAGCGGCAAGGCCGTGACGGCCACGCAGAACGCGGCCAGTACCCGGCATGCCGCCGCCACAACGGTCGCCCCAAGCTCCAAGGCCCGCCTCCCCGTCAGCGTGTCGTCCCGACCAGACGGGCCTAGCCGATCGCCTGCCGTGGTTCAACGCGCGGCCCCATGTCGGTCGTGAAGCGATCGGCTCTCCTCTCGGCGGCTCTTCCCTACGATGGTCTCCAGCTCGTCGATGAGCGCGATCTGCCCGCGCACGATCCGGGCACGGGCTTCGGGCAGCGTGAACCAAGCGGTCCGGTCGATCTCCGGGTAGCTGCGCCACTGCCCCGACCGCGGCGGCCACTCCACCCGGAAAGTGTTGCTCCGCAGCATGGTCGGATCACGGTCCGTCTCGACCGCCCAGGCATGGACCTCCTTGCCGCCCGCCTGGCGGACGGGCGGTAGCGGCAGGAACGGTCCTTCCGGCGCGAGCCCGGTCTCCTCGCGCACCTCGCGGCGTGCGGCCACGAGCAGATCCTCGCCCGGAGCAGGGAGCCCCTTCGGGATCGTCCAGGCGCCTGCCTCCTTTCCGGCCCAGAACGGGCCGCCCATGTGGCCGAGCAGCACCTCGATTCCCCCGGCGCCCCGGCGGAACAGCAGGAGGCCGGCGCTGACCTTCGGCATGCGGTCGATCTTTGCCGTCGGCTGCCGCTATGGCCTGCGAGGCGCGAAGCGGCTCGGTTCTCCCTGTCGGTCGTGGAGGATCAGCCTGTCCCCGCCGAGCTCGACCCGCTCGGCCTTCTCCAGCGCCTCGATCATGCGCTCCTCCAGCGCCGCCTCGGACCCGCGGCAATCGCCGAGGCTCATGCGAATCGGCCCGATGGTGATCTTATCGTCGCGCGTGGCGTAGGGACCTACGAACCGCTTGCAGCCGGCCTGCCCGCGCACCTGGTCGTCGGGAAGGAAGTCGATGGTGGCGCTCGCCGGATCGGTCACCGCGCCGCCGCGCAGGCTCTGCGCCTGCCAGCGCGTGCCGGCGAGCTTGTCGCCGATCCGGTAGGGGGCGGACGGCTCCTGCTGTGCCTTGGCACCGGCAGCGCCGGCGAAGAGAAGGACGGTCAGGGTCGAAAGAAGGGCTGCCTTGCGCATCGAAGCGGTCCACCTCGCCGAACGGAGCGGCGCCACGCCTAGCGGGTTCCCGGTGTGGCTGGCAAGCCCACCCGTTCGGTCCTGGCTCCGCCGAGCCGCCAGGCATAGAGCGTCACCGCCACCGCCGTGGCGAGATTGAGGCTCGACACGCCGGGCGCCATCGGGATCGCGATTCGCCTGGAGGCCCGTACGAGAAGCTCCCGGCTGAGCCCGCCCCGCTCGGTGCCGAAGGCGAGAACGGCATCTTCCGGCAGCGCCGGGCCGGTCAGGGGCTCGCCTTCCGGGTGGAGCGCCACGAGCGGGCGAGGCGAGAGCGGCAGTGCTTCGATCCGCATCACGGGCAAGGCGAAGTGCAGCCCGGCCGAGCCGCGCAGGGCGGCAGGATGCCAGGGATCGTGCCGTCCCGTCGCGAGCACGCCAGCGGCACCCGCGGCGGCAGCGACCCGTACCACGGCGCCGACATTGCCGAGATCGCCCGGATTCTCGAGCAGGACCAGGGGGGCTCTGGTGGGACGGTCGAGCAGAGCCTCGAGGGCGAGCGGCGGACGCCGGGCGATCGCGAGGACGCCGGTCGCAGGCGGCCGCGGCGCTAGCCTTGCGAACAGCTCGGCCGGAACCTCCTCCAGCAGCTCCTCCAGCCGCTCCACGAGGTCGGGTGCCAGCCGCTCCGCCAGCGCCAGCGCGGTCGCACGGTCGGGTGTGGCCGCCTGCTCGACCACGGCCCCGAAGCGCAGCGCGTGCTTGAGGGCGTGCAGCCCTTCGAGCACCGCCAGACAGGGATCGGCACGCGCCTCGCGGTAACGGGCGACGCGACGATCGGCCGTCGCACCTGCCATGGCAGTCCGGCTCCCTCGGGGTTCGCAAGCGGCGCCATCTTGGACGATCGCGCCGGCCTCGTCATCGGGCCGCGTGGAGCTCGTTTCCACTGGTCGGCGGGCGCGGATCGGCCGACGTGGCTCGCTCCGGATCAACCGGAGAAGAACATGCCGAGGATTAACATAAATAAAAAACATAAATAAAAATTGTATTCTAGTGCGCGAAGAAGAGATTCATACATTCTTAACCAAGACATTCAAAAGTTGATAATATATGAAGATCGCCAAGAGAAACATCGTCGTGTTCTGCTCGAGGTCGACCTGAGGAGCCGATTCATGTATCGCGTCTTGCCCCTAGCCATCGGATCGGCCGCGGCGCTCGCGATCACCTCGCCTGCCGAGGCCGGCTTTCGCGAGCAGATGAGCTGGCAGTTCCGCGGTCCGGCCGAGCTTCAGACCGAGCTCAATCGCGAGACGCTGCGCACACAGCTCAACGGCAGGCAGGTCCAGGGTGGCGCCACGGCCATCGGCCTCGGCGTGCCCGAGGTCGCCGGAACCACGGTCGGCAACCAGACCAACGGTGCCACGAGCTACACGGTCAATCTCAACGGCAGCGGCAACAGTGTCACCATCGACGGCTACCTGAACCTCAATGCGTCGCAGCAGAGCGAAGGCCAGAGCGCCTCGGTCGCGCAGCAGAAGGATAAGGGCCAGTGAGCGGCAAGCGTGCTGCCGTGCTCGCAGCGCTCCTGGCCACCGCCGGATGTGCTGCCGTCCCGCCCGGCGACCGGCCAGTCGAGGTCGCCCGTGGGCCGCTGCCGAGCCGGGCCTTCACCCCGATGACGCCGGCACTGACCTGCCTGCGCGATGCGTTGCCGCGCGGTCTCGACCTGCGCCTCGCCGTGCAGAGCATCCCCGACCGCACCGGTGTCGTCGACTACAACGGCCCCGGCTCCTACGTGACCCAGGGTGCGGAGCTGATGATGGTCTCGGCGCTCGCCCGCTCCGGCGTGCGCCAGGTCAACCGCACGGCCACCAACATCGCCGAATGGGAGCTGCAGCAGGCGATGGAGAAGCGGCTCGGCGACGGCGGCAAGGTCCAGGTCGGCGCGACCGCGGTGCCTTTCCGCCCGGTGCCGGCAGGGGCGCTCCTGGGCTCGACCCATACCGTCTATGGCGGTATCACCGAGCTCGACTTCGACCTGCAGTCGGGCGGCGTCGAAGCGAACATTGCCGGGATCGGTGCCAAGGCGCGCGGCTACTATATCGGTGTCGGGCTCGACGTCGTGGTCGCCGACACCCGGACGACCGAGGTCGTCCTCGCCCGCTCCTACCGGAAGCAGATCTGGGGCCAGGAGGTCGAGGCCAACCTGTTCCGCTTCTGGGACATCGGCAATGGCGGCGACAAGATCGGCCAGTTCGGCACCGAGCTGTTCGACATCCGCCTCGGCAGGCAGCAAAACGAGCCCATCCACCAGAGCGTGCGCTGGGTCGTCGAGCAGGCGGCCTACGAGATCGTGCGCGACCTCGCTGGCATCGGCGACCGCTGCGACCGCCTGGTACCCGAGGGCAGCCGCAGCACGCCTTCGCCCGTGGCCCTAGTCCATGCGGCGCCGTTCCCGCCTGCCGCCACCATCGCCAACCCGCCAGCCGAGGCGGAGCCGTCGTCCTCGCCACCTGCCACACCGTCGAGCCTGCGCGGCAGCGCCGCGACGCTCGACGGCAAGGAACCCCCGGCAGCGCGCGGCGTGCGCCTGCCGGACGGGACGGTCCTGCCCGTGCAGGGCCGCTGACCGGGCCCGAACGGCCCATCACCTCGAACCGGAAACGATAGGTGCAACGATGAAGAAGCTCATCGCGACCAGCGCGCTCGCTCTCCTCGTCGGCATGGGCACGGCCCTGGCCGACGAGGTGAAGATCAAGCAGAACTTCGATCTCGACCGGATCGACCAGAAGGTCACCAACAAGCTCGAGGCGACCCGCAGCGTCACCGGCAGCAAGCTCGACGGCACCAACATCCAGAACGTGCTGCAGTGGCGCGACGTCTCGCCCGACATGGGCGCCGACTACGGCGACATCTACCAGTTCGACCAGTACACCGACGAGGAGCAGCGGATTCTCAACGAGGTGTCGTCGAAGTACGGCGCGGTCGGCGCCGAGCTCTCGGCCACCAACCTGCAGAACGTCCTCAATCTCGAGGACAAGCTGGGCGGCTCCGAGGAGGTAGGCGACCACATCCTCATCGACCAGAAGCTCGAGGATACGCTGCAGACCGCGACCAACCGCATCACCGCCGACAACGAGGTGCTGAGCGGCAGCAAGGCCGAGATCACCAACCTCGCCAACGTCGCGAGCGTCGTCGACCAGTACGGCGGGGGCGAGTACGGCAACATCGTCCGCCTCGACCAGATGGCGCGGGATTCGGTGCAGAAGGCCGAGAACGTCGTCCGCTCCGGCGGGGTGGGCGGCATCACGATGAGCGCCCTCAACGGCGTCAACATCGCGAGCTTCGACCTCAAGGATCAGAGTGGCAAGGCCGACATCGAGCTCGACCAGAAGACCAGGGACATCACGCAGACGATCTCGAACCGGATCGATGCCAGCGGTGCCGTCGCCAACGCGACTCTCTCCGGCACCAACCTCGGCAATGTCATCAGCTTCGCGGCCGCGGCCACGAACTGAGCCTTCCTCCCTTCGTCTCCTGCACGGGCGCGGCGTGAGCTGCGCCCTTTCTTCTCGATGCGGCTATTGGTCCCTCCGGGCCCCGAAATGGAAGCCGCAGCGGGTTGCGCATCCGACATGGTGGACGACGATCGCGATCTCTGGGTCCTTTTTACTCATCGCTCGCAAGCACGCACCAAGCTACTGCTGCATGACCGATCTGCGCCTTTTGGGTGCCTCTCGAGAGCGGGCAGGAACTTATAGATGAACAAAACAGGGATCGTTATTGCCGTAGGTAATCTCAAGGGCGGCACGGGAAAGAGCACGGTCGCCGTCAATCTCGCCTGTGCCATGGCCGTGCGCAACCTGCGCACGGTGGTGCTCGACACCGATCCGCAGCAGACAGCCATGCTCTGGACCCGCGGCCGCCGCCTGCCATGCGCGATCGAGCCCTTACCGATCCGCGATTTCGCCGCCGTCGGCGACTGGCTGAACGCGCTCGATCGGGCGCGCCAGAATTTCCAGCGCGTCATCATCGACCTGCCGGCCGTGCTGTCGCCGGCTCTGGCCGCCGCCTTCCTCGCCGCCGACCTCATCCTCATCCCCACGACGACCTCGCCGATCGACCTCGCGGCGACCCGCCGCACGCTGCGCCATGCCAAGGCCGCCGTGAGCGAACGGCCGCAGCGGCCGCCACGTCTCCTGATCGTGCCCACGCTCGTGCGCAAGCCCATGGTCGGCCGGGCGCGGCTGCCGATGGAGCTCGCCCAGCTCGGCGCTCCGGTCGGTCCGGTGCTGCACCACGATCCGGCATTCGCGCAGTCGTTCGCGGTCAGCGACTGGATCGGCGGTCACGCACCGCGTTCCGTCGGCTATCGCGACCTCATGGCGCTCGAGATCACCATCGAGAGCCTCTTGGGTAGCCTGGCGCTGCGCAATGCTGCCGTCCCGACAAAGCCCGTGCGCGAGCCGTTTTCCTCGCCGGGGCAGGCCCCTGTGCCCGCCGAGTGAGAGAAGAGCCGCTCGAGGACTCCGGCAATCCGACGGCCGCGGCCTTGCGCGGGGCGGGCGCTCCCACTAGGTACCCGCCGTGTCCGAGGCAAGCTTACGGAGAATGTCGGTGCCGCCCAAGGCGAGGAGCCTGCGCACGCCGGCCGAGCTCGCGGCGGCCGGTCTGGCATCCGCGCATGATGTCGCAGCGCTCGAGCGCGTGGCGGCCCGCTACGCCGTGGCGATCACCCCAGCCGTCGTGGAGCTGATCGACACGGGCGACCCGAACGATCCCATCGCCCGCCAGTTCGTGCCGTCCGCGGCGGAGCTCGCAGGGCACCCCGAGGAGCGGGCCGATCCGATCGGCGATGCCATCCACAGTCCGGTGCCGGGCATCGTGCACCGTTATCCCGACCGGGTTCTCCTGAAGCCGGTCCATGTCTGCCCGGTCTATTGCCGCTTCTGCTTCCGCCGCGAGATGGTGGGGCCGAACGGCGAGGGCACGCTCCCGCCCGAGGCGCTGGCGGCGGCATTGGATTACATCGCGCGTCGGCCCGAGATCTGGGAGGTGATCGTCACCGGCGGCGATCCGTTGATCCTGAGTCCCCGCCGGCTGCGCGAACTCGTCGGCTCGCTCGCCGCGATCGACCACGTGAAGGTCGTCCGCTTCCACACCCGCGTTCCGGTCGTGGCGCCGGAGACGGTGACGGTCGAGCTCGCCCGCTCGCTGCGCGCCGAGGCCATCGCGACCTACGTCGTCCTGCACGCCAACCATCCGCGCGAACTGACGGCTGCGGCCCGGGCGGCTGCCGCCCGGCTGATCGACGCCGGGATCCCGATGCTGAGCCAATCCGTGCTGCTCAAAGGCGTCAACGACGACCCCATGGTGCTGGGCCAGCTCATGCGCGCCTTCGTCGAGGCCCGCATCAAGCCCTATTACCTGCACCATGCCGACCTCGCTCCCGGCACGGCGCATTTCCGTACCAGCCTCGCCGAAGGCCAGGCGCTGATGCGCACCTTGCGCGGCCGCTATTCGGGCCTGTGCCAGCCTACCTACGTCCTCGACATTCCGGGCGGGCACGGCAAGTCGCCGGTCGGTCCGGTTTATGTCGAGGGCGATGGCGGGGGAACCTGCCGTATCCTCGACTACGAGGGCAGGCTGCACCCCTACCCGCCGGAGGGCGGCTGACGGCCGCCTTCCGGCTCCTCCTCCCCGGTCCACTCGTCGGTGATCAGCGCCTGCTCGCGGCTGATCTGCTCGAGCTCCTCGCGGCTCGGCGGACGCGGGATGTAGGGCTCGCGCTCGACCGGAGGCCGCTCCGGCTTCGGAGCCTGCTCGGCCGGCTCGTTCGTTGCCATGGGCTTCGCTCCTTCCGATATCGGCCGTGCTCAACCCGGTGCCGCCGAGCCGGCGCTCTCGATCACGGTATCCGGCTGGCGCCCGTAGCTGCGGAGCACTGCCTGAACGACGAAGACCAGGGCGGCACCGGCGACGAGGCAGGCAGCGAGGAAGAGCATGGGTGCCAGATCGCTGCCGGTCGCGTCCTTGATCATGGGTACCACGTTCTGGGCGGCGATGCCGCCGAGATTGCCGACCGAGTTGATGGCGGCGATGCCGGCAGCGGCAGTGGCCCCCTTGAGGAAGGTCGGGGGCAGGGTCCAGAATACGGGTTGGCCCGCGAAGATACCCGCAGCGGCGATGCACGAGAAAGCGAACTTGAGCGCATGGCCGGGAACCAGCACGCTGAGCGTCAGGCCGGCGGCGCCGATGAGCATCGGGGCGACGATGTGAAGCGTCCTGTTGCCTCTATGGAGCTCGGCATGGCACGGGTTCCACCACAAGGCGAAGGCGACGCAGATCCACGGGATGATGTTGAGCAGGCCGTTCACGGTGTTGAAGACGCCGAAGCCCTTGACCACGGTCGGCAGCCAGTAACTGAGCCCGTAAGCCGTCTCGCTCAGGCCGAGATCGCCGACCATCTGCAGCTTGGCGTATAGGAGACGTTCTGCCGGTCGATGTAGGCGATCAGGTACATCGGCCCCAAAGGGGGCATGAGATGCCGTGTGACGGCGGCGACGGTGCGCTGGCCGGTCGCATTCATGACGCCTTTTCCCCGATCTCTGTCGATTTTCCCAAGCCTCCGGCACGGTAAGCTGCACGCCGGTGACGCTTAACCGTCGAGGCCGATCGGGGTTGCACCTCAGATATGCCGCATGCTGCGGTGAGGCTCAGCCGCAGCGTGGATCGCATGATACCCTCGTATTTCGTCCGTCCACACGGGGGAGGAACGACCATGCGCACCGCGATCCTGGCATGGGCGGCTGCGGTGGCGCTGCTCGCCGGCGGCATCGATCCGGCAGCGGCAGCGAACGCGCAGCAGGACAGAGTGCATCGGCAGCTAGGTCGAGCGGCGCTCAGCGCTGCTTCGGATCGAGCACGTCGCGCAGGCCGTCACCCAGAAGGTTGAAGCCGAGGCTCACCACGACGATCGCGAGGCCCGGCATCGCCGCGACCCACCAGTAATCGAGCACGTACTGACGTCCGGTCGAGATCATGGCCCCCCATTCCGGCGCGGGCGGCTGGGCGCCGAGACCGAGAAAGCCGAGGCCCGCTGCGGTCAGGATGATGCCCGCCATGTCGAGCGTGAGCCGGACGATGAGCGACGAGGTGCACAGAGGGGCGATGTGGCCCAGCACGATGCGCGCCGCGGAAGCGCCCTGCATCTTCGCGGCGGCGATGAAGTCGCTGTGGCGGATGGTGAGGGTCTCGGCGCGCGCGAGCCGGGCGTAAGGCGGCCAGGCGGTGATCGCGATCGCGATGATCGCGTTCTCGATGCCGGGGCCCAGCGCCGAGACGAAGGCGAGCGCCAGGATCAGGCGCGGGAAGGCCAGGAAGATGTCGGTCAGGCGCATGAGGAGCGTATCCAGCCAGCCGCCGGCATAGCCCGCCACCGTGCCGACCAGGAGGCCGACCGGGCCCACGATGACGACGACGAGAACCACGATCGTGAGCGTGATGCGCGAGCCCCAGACGATCCGGGCGTAGATGTCGCGGCCGAGCTCGTCCGTGCCGAACCAGTGCGTGGCCGAAGGCGGCTGCAGACGGGCGGCGAGATCCTGCGCCGTCGGCGACTGCGGCGCCAGGTAGGGGGCGAGCACCGCCACGAGAACGAGGAGAAGGACGATGGCGAGTCCGACGAGGGCGAGCGGATTGCGGCGGAACGCGATCCAGGAGGCGTAGGCCTGCCCGAGGCGGGCCTGGAGCGCGGAGCGTGGCGTGTCGCTCAAAAGCCAGGCACGCCGGTCGAGGGGTGCTCTCGGGCTCGGGTCGTGGGCGGCCAGGGTCATGCGCGGGCTCGCGGGTCGAGGAGGCGGTAGAGCAGGTCGGAGAGGAAGTTGAGGCCGATGAAGACGGTGCCGACGCAGATCGTGGCGCCGAGCACGGCATTCATGTCGGCGTTGAGCAGCGAGCTGGTGAGATAGGCGCCGAGCCCCGGCCAGGCGAACACGGTCTCGGTCAGGACCGAGCCCTCGAGCAGGCCGCCATAGCTCAGGGCCACGACCGTGATCAGCGGCACGGCGCAGTTGCCGAGCGCATGGCGCCAGACGATGCGCCATTCGGGAACGCCCTTCACCCGGGCCGTCGTGATGTATTCCTGGCGGAGCTGCTCCAGCATCAAGGAGCGGGTCATCCGGGCGATGTAGGCGAGCGAGAAGTAGCCCAGGATCGCAGCCGGCAGGATGACGTGGCCGAACGCGTTCCAGAACACGTCCCACTCTCCGGCCATGGCGGAATCGAGCAGGATGACGCCCGTCACCGGTGTGACGAGATCCTCATAGAACACGTCGAGCCGGCCCGGCCCCTCGACCCAGCCGAGCTTGGCATAGAACAGGAGGAGGCCCATGAGGCCGAGCCAGAACACCGGCACGGAGTAGCCGACGAGCCCGAGCACGCGGACGAGATGGTCGGGCCAGCGGCCCTGCCAGACGGCACCCGCAACGCCCATCGGGATACCGAGCACGACGCCGATGAGCGTCGCCACGGTCGCAAGCTCGAGCGTGGCCGGGAAGACCCGGCCGATGTCCTCGAGCACGGGCCGCGAGGTGAGCACGCTGGTGCCGAAGTCACCCTGGAGCACGGCCTCGATGTAGAGCAGGAACTGCTGCCAGAGCGGCAGGTCGAGGCCGAGTTCGATCCGCACGCGCTCGTAGACCTCGGGCGGCGCCCGGTCGCCCACCGCCGCCAGCACCGGGTCGATCGGCACGACCCGCCCGATCAGGAAGGTGACGAGCAGGAGGCCCAGGAAGGTGACGGCGAGCGTCAGGGCGAAACGGAGGACGGTGCTTGAGAAACGGAGCATCGGTCTCGACTGGCGGGCAGGAGCTCGCCCCTTTCCGCCTCGGCGTGCGAAGGCGGAAAGGGTGCATCGGTTTCGGGTCTACTACTCCTTGTAGCCCTGCCAATACCTGTTGTCGTCGAAGCTCGGGCCCCAGATCATGCCCTTCACGTTCGAGCGCTGGGCGATGTTCTCGATCTCCTGGGCGAAGATCACGAAGGGCGACATCTTGAGATGGTCGCGCTGCAGGTCCTCGTAGATCTTCGCACGCTTTTGCGCGTCGCGCTCGAGCACGGCGGCCTGCGTGATCTTGGTCATTTCCGGGATGTCCCAGGCGTTACGCCAGGCGAGCGGCTTCGCCTTCGCATCGTCCGAGTTGTCCGGATTGGCGGCGAAGGTGTCGGCATTGGTGTGCGGATCCTGATAGTCCGGACCCCACTGGCCGATATAGATGTCGTGCTGGCGTGCTCGGTACTTCGTGAGCGTCTGCTTGTTGTCGGCCGGGATGATCTCGATCTGGATGCCCGCCTTCGCCATGCTCGCCTGGATCGCCTGGGCGAGATCCTTGGTCGGCGAGTTGTTGCGGGTGTCCATCGTCACCTTGAAGCCGTTCTCGAGCCTCGCCTGCTTCAGAAGCTCCTTCGCCTTCGCCACGTCGAGCCGGTAGGGCTTGTCGTCGATGGCGCCGAGGAAGCCGCGCGGCAGGAAGGTCTGGTGCACCTCGGCCTTGCCCTTGAGGATCGTGCTCACGAGGCTGTCGTAGTCGACGAGCCACTTCATCGCCTCGCGGACCTCGGGCTTGGCGAGATACGGATTCTTCTGGTTGAGACCGAGATACCAGATCGCACCCTTGGGTGCCTTGACGATGTCGATGTCCTTGTTGCCGCCGACCGCGGCCAGATCCTCAGGCGTCAGCTTCCTTGCGATGTCGATGTCGCCCTTCTCGAGCAGGAGGCGCTGCGTTGCAGGCTCGGGCACGTGACGGGTGATCACCCGCTTGAACTTGGGCGCACCCCGCCAGTAGTCGGGGTTGGCATCATAGGCGATGCTCTCGTTGGGCTTCCAGGCGCGCAGCTTGAACGGGCCCGAGCCCGCCGAGTTGGTCTTCAGCCACTCGTGGCCCATGTCGCCGTTCTTCTCGTGCTGCATGGCGAGCTTGCTGTCGACCACGGAACCGACACCGGCGGTGAGACAGTAGAGCAGGAAGGTGGGCGCGTAAGGCCGGTCGAGCTTGAGGACGAGCGTGTCGTCGCTCACGGCCTTGATCGTGTCCTGCATGTTCTCCGGGGTGAAGCCGAACTGGGTCAGGATGAAGCCCGGCGACAGGTTGAGCTTCACCACCCGGCGCAAGGAGAACTCGACGTCCTTCGCCGTCAGCGGGTTGCCGGAGTGGAACTTGATCCCGGGACGGATCTTGAAGGTCACGAGCATGCCGTCGTCGGAGACGGTCCAGCTCTCGGCGACGAGACCCTGGAGCTCGGTCACGTCCTCGACCGGGTAGGTCACGAGCCGGTCGTAGATCTGGGCCTGGGCTTCGGCCGCCGAGAACTCGAACACCTCGGCCGGATCGAGGCTGATCATGTCGTCGATGAAGTCGGCGATGACCAGCCCGTCCTTGGGTGTCGCGGCCTCGACCCGGCCGATCCCTGCCATGAGGGCCACCACGGCGGCAGCGCCCAGAGCGCAGCCGAACAGCTTCCTCATCCCTCGTCTCTCCTGCTTCTTGCGGCCGCATGCCGGCCCGTTCAGCCGGGCCACCGTTCCCGCGCGCCGGTCGGGTGTCAAGGCGGGACGGACCGGCGCTCAGCGGCTGTCGAGGCGCTGCTCGAGCACGGCGACCCAGGCGCGAAGACGGTGCCGGTTCGTGCCGGCATCCGCATGGCCGATCTCGCTCCGGCTGTAGGCGGCGAAGGTGGAGGCTCCCTGCTCGAGGGGCAAGACGCGGATCGTGATCGTGTCGACGAACCGGAACACGGGCGTGCGGTCTTGGACCATGATGAGCCGTCTGGACGCGTCGGCGGCTATCACGGTGACGTCCGGCTGCTCCGCCAGCACGGTGCGCCAGGCGGCCCACAACGCGTCCGCGGGCACGGGATAGATCTGGGCGGCCTCCGAGGGCTCCGCCTTGCAGGTACCGGACCGGCAGATCAGCCAGTCGTTGGGCCGGCCGGTGCGCGCCACCGTGATGGGATCGGGGATTCCTGCCGGCGAAACCGAGCCCGGCTCGAGCTCGCCGACGCAGTCGGCGAGCAGGAGGCAGGCAAGGCCAAGGGCGAGGAGCGCATGCCGCATCGGGTCGATTCCTGTCGGAGCGGAAAGGCCAGCGAGATCAGCCGAGGTCGAGCCGGTAGCGGCACTTCCGGCGCTCGCCCTGCCGGTACAGCTCGCTGTCCGGCGGAACCGGCACGATCTCGACCAGCCGCGCCCCCAGACGCTCGCAGGTGCGCCGGGACGGCAGGTTATCGGGATCACAGGTGATCCACAGAGGGTCGAGCCCGTGCAGACGGGCGAGCGGCAGGACGAGCCGGCAGGCGCGCTCCGCATAGTGCCGGCCGCGAAAGCGGGGCACGACTTCGTAGCCGATATGCCCGGCATAGAGCTCGAGCGAGGGAGTGCGGCCGATGCGCAGGCTCAAGGAGCCGGCCTTCTGCCGCTGGACGACGAGGCGGAAATGATAGGCAGGGGAGAGACCATGTGCCGGATCGGACGGCGATCGGCCGGCCAGGACCAGGGCGAGCTCTCTGTCCCGCATCGGGCCGGGGGTGAGGAACGGGAACGCCACGGAACAGCCCATCGATCGTCGATCCTCGCGATCGCGAAAGCACCGGGAAAGGAGCCATGCTACCATTCCGTATGCCCGTACCTCGCCGCTCCTCGGCCTTCAAGCGCGACGCCGAGGAGAACGATGTCCCGCAGGGGGCACGATGTGCCGGCGGCGACGCGCCGCTGGATAGCGGCGGCTCTGCCGGTTCGGCGCAAAAACGCGATGTCCTCGATCGAGTGCCCGACGGTCCGTTTCAGCCGGCCATGACCGCCACGCCCGACGGGCGCGTGGGTGGCTGGGTCGGAGGCGGCGTGCGCTTGCGGAAGGCTTCGAGCAGCTCGGCCTCGCGCTTCTTGGCATGGCGCAGGAAGCGCCCCTTGACCGGACCGAAGCCGCGGATGCGGTCGGGGATCGCGGCGAGCTCGACCGCCGTGGCATGGGTCTCGGCCGTGAGCCCTTGGAGGACCTCCTCCATCAGCACCTCGTAGTCCTTGATGAGCTGGCGCTCCAGCCGGCGCTCCGAGCTGCGGCCGAACGGATCGAACGCCGTGCCGCGCAGGCCCTTGAGGCGGGCGAGGAGGCGAAAGGCCCTGAGCATCCAGGGCCCGTAAGCGCGCTTCTCGGGCTCGCCCGTCACAGGATCCGGATGGGCGATGAGCGGCGGGGCGAGATGGAAGACGAGCTTGTAGTCGCCCTCGAACATCTGGGCGATCCGACGCTCGAACCACGGGCTCGAATAGAGCCGGGCGACCTCGTACTCGTCCTTGTAGGCCAGGAGCTTGTGGTAGTTTCTGGCCACGGCCTCGGCGAGCCCCGTGCTGCCGGGCACGCGCTCCGCCTCGACCTTGCGGACCCGCTCGACGAGCGCACGGTAACGCCCGGCATAGGCCGCGTCCTGGTAGTCGGTGAGGAAGGCGACCCGCCGCTCGATCACCTCGTCGAGGCTCGTCGAGAGCCGGCGATGATCGGGGAGCGCATCCTGCGGGGCGGCGAGCCGCTGGACCGTAGCGAGGTCGTGTGCGGCGCGGCGGCCCCATGCGAAGGCGGCGACGTTGAGCGGCACGGCGGCGCCGTTGAGCTCGATCGCGCGCAAGATCGCTTCTTCCGACAGCGGAACGAGCCCCTTCTGCCAGGCATAGCCCAGCATGAACATGTTGGTGCCGATGGCGTCGCCCAGAAGGGCCGTGGCGAGATCGGTCGCGTCCACGAACCAGACCCGGTCGCGCCCGACCGCGTCCACGATCTGGTCCTCCATGGCCTGGCTCGGGAACTCGGGATCGCGGAAGCGGCTGAGGTCGCCCGTGCGCGCCTGCTCGGCCACGGTGCGGACGAACTCGCTGGTCACCGAAGCGTCGCTGTTGACCACGGCGTGCGTGCGGCCGTCTTGCATCTTGGCGAGCGACTCGTCGCTCACCGTCACGACGATGTCGCAGCCGATCACCGCATCGGCCTCGCCGGCGGCGATGCGCGGCGCCCAGAGATGGCCGGGCTCGGCGGCGATGCGGACATGCGACCAGACCGCACCTCCTTTCTGGGCGAGGCCCGCCATGTCGAGCGCCGTCACCCCCTTGCCCTCGAGGTGTGCTGCCATGGCGAGGACGGCGCCGATGGTGACGACCCCCGTACCGCCTACGCCCGTGATCAGGATGCCCCAGGGCTCGCGCAAGCTCGGCAGCATGGGGGCGGGAACGGACGGCGTCTCGGTCCCCTCGGCAAGGGCCACGCCCTTCTTGAGCCTGCCGCCCTCGACCGTGACGAAGCTCGGGCAGAAGCCGTTGATGCAGCTATAGTCCTTGTTGCAGTTCGACTGGTCGATCTCGCGCTTCCTGCCCCATTCGGTCTCGACCGGGAGCACGGAGACGCAGTTCGACTTGTTGGAGCAGTCGCCGCAGCCCTCGCACACCATCTCGTTGATGACGACCCGGCGGGGCGGGTCGGGCAGGCGGCCGCGCTTCCGGCGCCGCCGCTTCTCGGCGGCGCAGGTCTGGACATAGACGAGAGCCGTCACTCCGGGCGTCTCGCGCAAGGATTTCTGGATCGCCTCGAGCTCGCCGCGCGGATGGATGCGCACGCCGGCGGGCAGGGCACCGATTGCGGCACGCTCGGCCTCGTCGGCCACGACCTCGATCCGCTCGAGCCCCTCGGCCGCGAGCTGGGCCACGAGCTGGGCCACGGTGAGCGAGCCCTCGACCGGCTGACCGCCGGTCATGGCGACGGCGTCGTTGTAGAGGATCTTGTAGGTGATGTTGACGTGCGCGGCGACCGCGGCCCGGATCGCGAGGATGCCGGAATGGTAGTAGGTGCCGTCGCCGAGGTTGGCGAAGACGTGTCTGGTCTCGGTGAACGGCGCTTGGCCGATCCAGGCCGCACCCTCGCCGCCCATCTGGCTGAAGGTCTGGGTCGAAGTGGGATAGATCCAGGTCGCCATGTAGTGGCAACCGATGCCGGCCAGCGCCCGGCTGCCCTCCGGCACGCGCGTGCTGGTGTTGTGCGGGCAGCCCGAGCAGTAGTGCGGTACCCGCTGGATCGCGAGCCGCTGGCGGGCGAGGGCCGCCTCCTTGCTGGCGATGAAAGCGAGCCGCTCCTCGATCCGCCGGCTCGAATGAAAGCGTGCGATCCGGGCGGCGATGACCCGCGCGATCATGGCCGGTGTCAGTTCCGAGGCGGCGGGCAGGAGCCAGCCGCCCTGCGGCAGCGACCATTCCCCCTTCTCGTCGAACTTGCCGATCACGCGCGGGCGCACGTCGTGGCGCCAGTTGTAGAGCTCCTCCTTGAGCTGGTACTCGATGTGCTGCCGCTTCTCCTCGACGACCAGGATCTCTTCGAGCCCTTCCGCGAAATGCCGGGTACCTTCGGGCTCGAGCGGCCAGGTCATGCCGACCTTCATCAGCCGGATACCGATCTCGGCGGCGAGCTTCGCGTCGATGCCGAGATCGTCCAGAGCCTGGCGCACGTCGAGATAGGACTTGCCGGCGGTGATGATGCCGAGCCGTGCCCGCGGGCTGTCGATGACGACGGGATTCAGGCCGTTGGCACGGGCATAGGCCAAGGCCGCGTAGGCCTTGTGCTGCTGCATCCGCGCCTCCTGCACCAAGGGCGGGTCCGGCCAGCGGATCGAGAGCCCGCCCGGTGGCATGACGAAGTCCTCCGGTGTGCGCACCTCGACCCGATGCGGGTCGACGTCGACCACGGCCGTGCTCTCGACCGTGTCGGCCACCGCCTTCAGTGCCACCCAGCAGCCGGAATAGCGCGACATCGCCCAGCCGTGGATGCCGAGATCGAGATAATCCTGGACACCTGCCGGGTTCAGGACCGGGATCACGGCGGCGGCGAAGACATGGTCCGACTGGTGCGGCAGGGTCGAGGACTTGGCGGCGTGATCGTCGCCGGCCACGACCAGCACGCCGCCGTACCGGGCGGTGCCGGCATGGTTCGCGTGCTTGAGCACATCCAGCGAGCGGTCGACACCCGGACCCTTGCCGTACCACATCGCGAACACGCCGTCGTGCTTGGCGCCAGGAAACAGCCCCACCTGCTGGCTGCCCCAGACCGCGGTGGCGGCGAGGTCCTCGTTGAGCCCGGGCGTGAACACGATCCGATGCTTCTCGAGGAACTTCTGCGCCCGCCACAGCGCCTGGTCGAGTCCGCCCAGGGGCGAGCCGCGGTAGCCCGAGATGAAGCCCGCCGTGTTCAGCTGTGCGGCGACATCGCGCTGGTGTTGCAGCATCGGCAGTCGGACCAGGGCCTGGATGCCGGTCATCAGCACGCGGCCGCGCTCGAGAGCGTAGCGATCGTCGAGACTGACCTGTGCCAGCGCCATGGCGCACCTCCCCGAACGTGGAACGACCAGGGTGATCCGTCCGGGCAGGTTGCGTCAAGCGGGGGAAATCACGAGCTTCTGGCCCGGAGCTACGCGGGCGATGGCTGCCCGGAGCGCAGGCACCGGACGCCCCGCCTCGCGAACGCGATTCGTCGTCGGAACGATGACGCCAAGACCCAAGCTTTTCAGGTCGTTCTGCTCGGCCAGAAGACCATCGCTCGTGAGGAGCTCGTCGAATTTGCCGGCGGCCTGGACCAGCAGTTCGGAGTCTCCCAAACTTTTCCAACCCATGAACTGAACCTGCGCACCTCCAAAGGTGCCAGCCGGCGGTGTAGCTGGACAGGCAGGCACACATCGACCAGCACCCGTGGCGTCATGCGGCATCGAGAAGTCGATGACGCGCCATCTCCAGCACCGCGAGCGCATCACCCCGCTCGATTGTCGGATAGCTCGCCGGGATCTCGTCGAGGCCGAGGCCATCGGCGAGATTATCAAACAGCACCTCGACCGGAACACGGGTGCCGCGAAAGACCGGGCGTCCGCCCAGGATGGCGGGGTCCCGAACGATGGGCGCGACGGCGGAGGCAGAGTCCTCTTCGGGGCGATGCTCGGGCATGGCCACGCTTCCGAGCTGCATCTCAGGAGCGCATGGTGCTCCCATGCGAACCCTCCTGCAAGTCGCCTGCCTCTGCTCTTCACCCCATCTTGCGGCTCTCGCGCAGCATCGCCGTCACGGCCTCCTTGAGCTCGAGCGGGCCGACGGGCTTGTGGAGCAGGCGGAAGCCGCCGCGCTTGGCCTCGGCCAGACGCTCCGGGGCGGTGTCGCCGGTGACGATCGTGGCCGGGATCGGCCGCCCGAGCTTGGCCTGAAGGGAGAGCACCGCATCCAGCCCGGTCCTGCCTCCCTGCAGGCGGTAATCGGTGACGACGGCGTCCGGCAGCGGCTCGCGATCGGTCATGACGATCGCCTCGTCCACCGATGCCGCTGCCAGCACCGTGTGCCCCCAATCCTCGATCATGGCCTCGAGGCCGATGCGGATCAGCGCGTCGTCCTCGATCACCATCACAACGCCTGGGGAGAAGCCTCCGTCTCCTCCCGAGAAACGCGCCGGTGGCTGTGGCAGCTCGACGACGGTCGCACGCGGGACCAGGATGGCGAATGTCGAGCCGCGTCCCGGCCGGGAATGCAGCTCGACAGGGTGGTCGAGCAGCCGCGACAGGCGGCGGACCACGGCGAGGCCGAGCCCCAGGCCCTTGCGGCGATCGCGCTCGGGATTTCCTACCTGATAGAACTCCTCGAATACGTCCTGGAACTGATCGGACGCGATCCCGATCCCCGTATCGACCACCTCGATCCGCACATGCTCGCCCCTGCGCCGGCAGCCGACGAGGACGCCGCCACGCTTGGTGTAGCGGAGCGCGTTCTCGATCAGGTTGCGCAGCATGCGCTCGAGGAGCACGGGATCGCTGCGGACGACGACGCGCGGGGAGACCACGCGCAGGCGCAGGCCCGCGGCTTCCGCACGCGGCGCGTATTCGGCAGCCAGACGTTCGAGCAGAGGCGCCAGCGGTATGGGTGCCGGCTGGGCCACGACGAGGCCGGCATCGAGCTTGGAGACGTCGAGCAGGCTGTCGAGCAGCGCGCCCAACGCTTCGAGCGCCTGCTCCATGTTACCGAGCACGACAGCGGCCGGATGGTCGCGCAGCCGGACCTTCAGAAGATCGAGGAACAGGGTGAGCGACTGGACGGGCTGGCGCAGATCGTGGCTGGCGGCGGCGAGGAACTTGGACTTCGCGAGATTGGCCCGCTCGGCCTCGGCCTTGGCGGCGTGCAGATGCTCCTCGCTGCGCTTGCGTTCGCTGATGTCGAAGGCGATGCCGATCACGCCGACCACCGCACCCGACGCATCGCGCAAAGGGGCTTTCGTGCTGAGGCAGGTACGGCGCTGCCCGGTGCTGTCCTGGAGCTCCTGCTCCAGCACGATCGCCCTGCCGGTCTCCAGCACCTCGCGGTCGCTGGCCTCGATCCGGTCGGCGATCGCGGGCGGGCAGTAATCCCGATCGCGCGTGCCCAGCACCGCGGCGGCATCGCGGCCGAGCAGCGCGCAGGTGCTGGAGTTCACGAGGATGAACCGCCCCTCGCGGTCGCGCACGAATACGGGCTCGGGGATGCTCTCGATGATGGTGGTAAGGAGCCGGTTGCTCTCTTCCAGGCGGCGCTGCGTCTCGCGGCGCTCGGTGATGTCGCGCATGATGCCGGTGAAGAAGCGCTCACCGTCGACCCGCCACTCGGCAATCGCGAGCTCCAGCGGGAAGATCGAGCCGTCCTTGCGCCTGCCTTCCACCTCGCGGCCGATCCCGATGACCTTGCGTTCGCCGGTCCGGCGGTAGTGGGCGAGATAGCCGTCGTGGTTCGAGCGATGCGGCTCGGGCATCAGCATGGAGACGTTGCGCCCGATCACCTCGTCGGCTTGGTAGCCGAAGGTCCGCTCGGCGGCGGGATTGAAGGATTGCACGATGCCGTGCTCGTCGATCACCGCCATGGCGTCCACCGCCGTATCGACGATCGAGCGGTAGCGTGCTTCGGCCCGGCGGAGCCGGGCCTGTTGCGCCTCCAGATCCTCCAGCATGGCATCGAACGCATCGCCCAGCGCCGCGATCTCGCGTGGCACGCCGGTGAGTCCGGCCCGGACAGCGAGATCGCCCCGACGCCAGCGCTCCGTCGCGGCGACCAGGGCGGCCACCGGTGCCCGGACCAGGCGCGAGGTGCCCCACCACAGGATCGTTGCCACCAGGGCGAGGATCAAGGCAAGCAGGCCCACCATGCGGTAGGAGGTTCTGTCGATGGGAGCCAGCGCTTTCTCCCGGTCCAGCGTGACGGCGACCAGGAGCCCGCCCGTGCCGGGCACGGGCGGACTGTAAGCGACGATACGATCCACCCCGTCCAGGCCCGGCAGCTCCTCAACGCCGGACCCGGAGGCGTGCAGGAGGGAATGCCACGGCGCGGGCAGCCCGACGCCGACGAGGTCGGGTCTCGCCGGGGCCCGTGCCAGCACCGTGCCGTTCTCGTCGGCGAGGACGAAGGTCGCGTTCTCGGGCAGGGAGCGCCGCGAGGCATAATCCTCGAGCCAGCGCGTATCCAGAAGAACCGTGACCACACCCGCGACCCGGTCGGCGTCGTCATGGTAGGGAATCGCGAACGGCAGGGCAGGGCGTCCGTTCGAGCGCTTGAGGATGTAGCCGCTCGATGCGAGCCCGTCGGTCTCGATGGCACGGCGGACATGGACGCGGTCGCCGATGGTGATCCCGAGCGAGGCGGCATCCGTGCTGCACCGGATCACCCCGTTCCGGTCGGTGACGTAGAGGTCGAGATAAGCGGGATAGTCCGGCCGCAGGCGGTCCATGAAGCGGGCGCACTCGGCCATGTCCTGCTCGCGGACGATCCGGGTTTGCCGGACGGTGGCCAGGAGATGCCGGATCTCCTCGAGCAGCTGCTCCTGCTCGCTCTCGAGGCCGCCCAGAAGCTGGAGTGCCTGCCGATGAACCTCGGCCCGATACTCCCGACGCAGCTCGACTTGGCTGTAGACCGCGATCGCCACGACCGGCACCAGCGCGGCGGCGAGCAGGACCAAGAGGCGCGCGGACAGGCTCCACCGCTGCTCCCGCCTGTCCGGCCGCGCGACCGGACGGTCTGCCACGCGCGGTGAGGTGGTCATCCGATCCATGCTCTCCTATCCCGGCCTGCCGGCAGCGGCCATCGCCAGCAGATCCCGGACCCTGCCTGACCTCGGAGCGCCGATGCGTTCTGCCCATCGAGGAGACGGAACGCCCTCCTTCCCACTCCAAGGCTAACAGCCTAGCACCTGAGCCGGAGCCTGGGCACGCCCAAGAGGATGCGCCATTTTTTCGCGCGCGCCGGCCGGATGCTTCAAGCGGAAGCGCCCGGAGCCATCTCGAGAGCCCGGGCCGTCGTGTCGAGAGCCTCGTCGAGCGCTTGCAGAGGCTTCCCGAGATCCTGTTCCGTCTTGGCGGCCTTCTCGATCTCCTCTGCCCGATCCGCGATCGCGACCAGGCCGAAGCTGCGCGCCGTGCCCTTCAGCCGGTGCGCGAGACGGGCGGCCCTCGGCAGATCGTGCCGCGCCTCGCGCAGCTCCGCTGCGACCCCGCGGGCATCCAGAAGGGCCCGGCCGAGATAGGAGGCTATCTGCTCCGGCATGCCGGCGAACACCTCGGCGACGAACCCCCAATCGACGGCGCTGCCGGTGGCTCGCAGCACCTCGGCGGCCGGCTGCCCGCCCGCGTCGGCCAGCTCCGACATCGCGGCGGAGAGCTTGGCCCATGCGATCGGCTTGCTCAGGCAGAGATTCATGCCGGCCGCGAGATAGCGCCGCCGGTCCGCCTCGACCACGTTGGCGGTGAGCGCTATCGCCGGGGTCGCCTGGTTCGGGCCGGGCGTGGCGCGAAGCTGCCGGATCGCCTGCTCGCCGTCCATGACCGGCATCTGGATGTCGAGCAGCAGAAGGTCGAACCGCTCGGCTGCGGCTCGCTCGAGGCACTCGCGGCCGTTCTCGGTCAGCACCACCTCGTGGCCGTGGCGCCGGAGCATGTCGCCGATCAGCTCCCGGTTCAAAGGCGCATCCTCCGCCACCAGGATGCGGAGCGACGGAAGCTCGTCGAGGCCTGTGGTCATCGCTCTGGCGACGACGGCATCGCCGCGCTCGAGAATGACCTCGAACCAGAACGTGCTGCCTTCGCCCGGCTGGCTCTCGACGCCGATCGTGCCGCCCATGGCCTCCACGAGCTGCTTGCAGATGGCGAGCCCGAGTCCTGTGCCGCCGAAGCGGCGCGTGGTGGCCTCGTTGGCCTGGGAGAAGGCCTTGAACAGGCGGGTCTGCTCCTCCTTGCTGATGCCGATTCCGGTATCGCGCACCTCGCAGCGCAGCCGGATCCGGCCGTCATCCGTCGGCTGGGTCGTGACGTCGAGCGTGACCCCGCCACGTTCGGTGAACTTGATCGCATTGCCGACGAGGTTGAACAGGATCTGCTCGAGCCGGCGCGGGTCGCCGCGCAGCACCGGCGGCGAGCCCTCGGGCACGTGGAAGGTGAGCCCGATCTCTTTCTCGCTGGCCTTCACCTGCATGCTGGAGCGGACCTGCTCGAGTACCTGGCCCAGGCTGAAATCGACCCGCTCGAGCTGGAAATTGGTCGAGCCGAACCGCATGAAGTCGAGAATGTCATCGATGATCGCGAGCAGGAGCTGGCCAGAGCGGCGGATATTGTCGAGATATTGCTGCTGCCGCGCATCGAGCGGCGTGCCGGCCAGAAGATCGGCCGTGCCCAGGACCGCGGTCATGGGCGTCCTGATCTCGTGGCTCATGGTGGCGAGGAAGCGGGTCTTCTGCTCGGAAGCCTGCTCGGCCTCGTGCAGCGCCGTCTGGGTGCGGATCAGGTTCTCGACGTCGGTCGCGGTGCCGAACCAGCGCACCGTGCTCTCGTCCGCCGGATCGCGCATGGGCTGCGCGCGGAACATGAACCGACGGTAGGAGCCGTCCTCGGCCCTGAGGCGGCAGGTGGCATGCCAGCGCTCGCCGCGAGCGAGCGCATCCGCCCATCGCTGGTCCATCATCGCGCGGTCCTCGGGATGGACCAGCGCCATCAGGCCCTCGCTGAAGACGCGAGCCGTGTCCGGGCCCGAGAACTCGTGCCAGCGGCGGTTGACGAAGGCGATCCGGCCCTCGGCATCGGCGATGAACACGATATGGGGCATGGCCTCGGCGAGCTCGCGGAACCGCCCCTCGCTCGCCGCCAGCGCCGCCTGGGCGTGCTGGCGCTCGGTCACGTCGATCCCGGTCGCGATCACGTAGCGTACCTCGCCGCGGGGCGAGCGGACGGCGGTGGTCGACCATTCGACGATGCGGCGCGAGCCGTCGCGCGCGATCAGTTCGGACGTCCCGGCGTTCGCGGAATCCGTACCGGGCGAGCGGACGAAGTCGAGCCGCTCGGCTTCGATCGCTTCCGGCGGGACCAGGAGATCCCGGAGCTTGCGCCCGAGCGCTTCCTCGGCGGTATAGCCGGTGAGCCGCTCGCAGGCCGCGTTCCAGCGCACGATCGTGCCATCGGCGTCCAGCACCAGAACGAGGGCACCTTGCGCCTGGAACAGAGAGGCCGTGAAGTCGCGCTCCTCGGCGGCAGCGCGGGCGAGCTCCGCGTTCAGGGCAGCACGGCGTCGCATGTCGCGGACCACGAGGGCGAGACAGGCGGAGAGAACCGTGCCGGCCAGGGGCGTGCCGAGCATCCAGATGGTCATGGTGCGCTCGGCACGCTCGCGGGTCGTCCGCAGCTCGGCTTGCGTGCGCGCGCGTTCGTACGCGAGCAGCTCGCCGATGCCCGTGCGCAGCCGGTCCATGATCGCCCTGCCGCGATCCTCGAGCATGGTCGCCTGGACCGCGGCGAGGCCGCCCGTCTGGCGCAGGCGGATGCTCTCGGCGAGCTCGGCGAGCTTGGCGTGGACGTCCTCCTCGATGGCCCGGAGCTCCTGCCGGCGGGCGGGTTCGTCGGCGTAGAGCTGCCGCAGGACGGTCAGCCGCCCCTCGAGCTGCTGCACGGCCTGATGGTAGGGGTCGAGATAGTCCGCCCGGCCGGTGAGCAGGAAGCCGCGCTGCCCGGTCTCCGCATCCCGCAGGCTCGCGAGCACCTGCTCCAGCGCCTCGGCCCGCTGATCGGCGATGCGCATCTGCGCGGTGGAGGCGAGGACACCCCGCATCTGCTGCCGGTAGCCGAGGCCGGCCCCGATGCACAGCAGCAGGAGCACGAGCGCCACCCCGAGCAGAAGACGCTCGGACGACCAGACCGGCCGGTTCGGTGCGCTCACCGTCCCTGCACTGGTATCCGCAGGAGCGAGGGTCGGCCCGGTGGTCCCCGCAGGCTCACCGGAGCCGGATCGCCGGGATCGGGTGGGAGCGACAGTCACGATGATGGGACTCCAGACGCGCGATGCTCTGCCGGAATCTCGGCCGACCATCCCTTCGTCGCCGAGGGACCGGAGAGACGGGCAGCGTGCGTCGCGATGGTAGGGGCTCGGACCATGCCGATTCGCGCTGCAGGCATGGTCCCGCACCTCGGGCTCGTCATTCTGCCCTAGATACGCTGCCCTTCATCATCTGCCAACCATCAAGGAGACCGCAGCGCCTACGACTTTCCGCGGGCCCCGAGGTTCCGTGCTCGTCACACGTCGAGATTGACCACCTTGAGCGCGTTCTCCTGGATGAACTCGCGTCGGGGGTCGACCACGTCGCCCATGAGCGTCTCGAAGATCTCGTTGGCCTGATCCGCCTGGTTGATCTTGACCTGAAGGAGCGTGCGCTTCTCGGGATCGAGAGTGGTCTCCCAGAGCTGCTCCGGGTTCATCTCGCCCAGGCCCTTGTAGCGCTGGATCGCGAGCCCTTTGCGGCCGAGCTGGAACAGAGCCTCGACGAGGCCCACGGGACCCGTGATCGGGAGCGTCTGCTCCTTGCGCGCGAGCACGGCGCCGGCCGTGAGCATGGTGCCGATCTCGGCCAGGATCTGGGCAGCACGACGCGCATCGGGGCTGCGGGCGAGGCTGGGATCGAGGCGGTGCCGCTCGCGGCGCTCGCCCTTCACCTGGATGAAGACCAGCTCGCCCGTCTCGGCACGGTGCGCCTGCCAGCTCCCCTTACCGGCGCTGCTCAGCATCCGGGCCGTGCGCTGGGCGAGCTCGAGCGCTGCCGCCGGATCGTCGAGTGCGTGCTCGGCGAAGCCACCGGCCATGGCGACGGCCTCGACCAGCTCGATCGGCAGTCGCCGCGCAAGATGCGAGAGCAGCGTGCGGCAGGTGCGGGCCTGCTCGACCAGGGCCTGCAGCCGTTCCCCGGCGATGGTCTCGCCACCGGCGGTGACGAGCGTGCATTCCTCGAGGCTCTCGGCGATGAGGAAGGCCTCGAGCGCTGCGTCGTCCTTGAGGTAGCGCTCCTTCTGGCCGCGCTTGACCCGATAGAGCGGCGGCTGGGCGATGTAGAGATGGCCGTGCTCGATGATCTGCGGCAGGTGACGGTAGAAGAAGGTCAGGAGCAGGGTCCTGATGTGCGAGCCGTCCACGTCGGCATCGGTCATGATGACGATGCGGTGGTAGCGCAGCTTCGAGATGTCGAAGTCGTCGCGGACGCCCGTGCCGAGCGCGGTGATCAGCGTGCCGATCTCCTGGCTGCCCAGGACCTTGTCGAGCCGGGCACGCTCGACGTTCAGGATCTTGCCGCGCAAGGGCAGGATCGCCTGGAAGCTGCGGTCGCGGCCCTGCTTGGCCGAGCCGCCGGCGCTGTCGCCCTCGACGATGAACAGTTCGGCCTTCGCGGCGTCCCGCTCCTGGCAGTCGGCGAGCTTGCCCGGGAGATTGGCGACGTCGAGGGCGCCCTTCCTGCGGGTGAGCTCGCGCGCCCGGCGCGCGGCCTCGCGCGCGGTCGCGGCCTCGACCACTTTGCCGACGATGAGCTTGGCTTCGGCCGGATGAGTCTCGAACCAGCGGGCGAGGGCATCGCCGACCACGCTCGAGACGACCGGGGTGACCTCCGAGCTCACCAGCTTGTCCTTGGTCTGCGAGGAGAACTTGGGGTCCGGCATCTTGACCGAGAGCACGCAGGTAAGGCCTTCGCGCATGTCCTCGCCGGTGAGCGCCACCTTGTCCCGCTTCAGGATACCACTGTCCTCGGCGTACTTGTTGAGAGCGCGCGTCAGCGCGGCGCGAAAGCCCATGAGGTGGGTGCCGCCGTCGCGTTGCGGGATGTTGTTCGTGAAGCAGAGCGTGGTCTCGTGGTAGCCGTCGTTCCACTGCAAGGCCACATCGACCGCGATCCGGTCGCGCTCGGCCCCGATCACGATCGGCGCATGCAAAGGCTGCTTCGCGCGGTCGAGATAGCGGACGAAGGCTTCGACCCCGCCCTCGTAATGCATCACCTCCTGCTTCGTGGGCTCGACGCGGCGGTCGGTGAGGGTGATGCGCACGCCGGAATTGAGGAAGGCGAGCTCGCGCAGGCGATGCTCGAGCGTCTGATAGCTGAACTCGGTCTGCGAGAACACCTTGATCGAGGGCATGAAGGTGATCTCGGTGCCGCGCCTGCCGTTCTGCGCTCCCACCACGGCGAGCGGTGCCACGGGCTCGCCGCCGTTCTCGAAGCGCATGAAGTGCTCGTGGCCGTCGCGCCAGATACGGAGATCGAGCCAGTCCGAGAGCGCGTTCACGACCGAGACGCCGACGCCGTGCAGCCCGCCCGAGACCTTGTAGGAGTTCTGGTTGAACTTGCCGCCGGCGTGCAGCACGGTCATGATCACCTGCGCCGCCGAGACACCCTCGCCCTCGTGGATGTCGACCGGGATGCCGCGGCCGTTGTCGGCGACCGTCACCGAGCCGTCGGGATTGATCGTGACCTCGACCGTGTCGGCGTAGCCGGCCAGCGCCTCGTCGATGGCGTTGTCCACCACCTCGAACACCATGTGGTGCAGGCCGGAGCCGTCGTCGGTATCGCCGATATACATGCCGGGGCGCATCCGCACGGCCTCGAGGCCTTCGAGCACCTGGATCGAACGCGCGTCGTAGACGGGCTCGCTCTGCATCAAGGGTTCACTCATGGGGCGTCAGCGCTCCGTTGACGACATGAAACATCTGCGCCGCCTTCGCGAGCGGCGCGAACAGATGGGCGTCGGTGCCGGTGAGCCAGGCCTGGGCACCGAGATCGACGAGGGCCGCGAGCAGCTCGGCACGGCGCCGCGGGTCGAGATGGGCGGTGACCTCGTCGAGGAGAAGGATCGGCAGATCGCCGTGACGTGCCTGCCGCAGCCGGGCCTCGGCCAGGACGATGCTGATCAGGAAGGCCTTCTGCCGGCCGGTCGAGGAGCGCTGGGCGGGCTCGCCGCGGAACGCATCGCTGGCCACGAGGTCGCTCCGGTGCGGGCCCACGGCAGCACCGCCGGTCTCGGCATCCTGCGCGCGGCTGCTCGCGAGCGCGTTCACGAGACGCTGCTCGGCCTCGAGGGCCGGCATGGTGCCGAGCCAGCTTTCGACCTCGCCCTCCAGCGCCAGACGCGGGCGGGGGAAAGGGTAAGGGGCATCGCGGAGCGCCGCATCGAGGTCGTGGACGAGCTCGCGGCGGGCAGCGGCGACGGCAACGGCCGACTCGGCCATGCGCTGCTCGATCGCAGCGAGCCAGGCCGGATCGCGCCGGCCGGCGCGCAACAGATGCGAGCGCTCGCGCAGGGCACGCTCGAACGCCGCCACCCTCGTCGCGTGCTCTGGATCGATCGCGAGCACGAGCCGGTCGAGGAAGCGGCGGCGGCCGCTCGCGCCCTCGCTGAACAGCCGGTCCATGGCGGGCGTGAGCCAGACCAGGCTCAAGAACTCGCCCAGCCCCGTCTGGCTGCGCAGCGCCTGGCCGTCGACCTCGACGGTACGACGCTCGGCTTCGGGATCGCGCGCGGTCGCGATCTCCGCCGGGCCGGCATGGCCGTCGACGAGGCTGTCGATGTGCCAGGAGCCGCTGCCGCCCTCGCGGTCGAGATCGGCCAGCCTGGCGCGCCGCAGGCCGCGCCCCGGCGTCAGGAGCGATACCGCCTCGAGCAGGTTGGTCTTGCCGGCACCGTTCTCGCCATGGAGGATGACCGGACTCGCCCCCAGCTCGAGCCGGAGCTGGCGGTAGTTGCGAAAGTTCTCGAGCTCGAGGCGCCTGATCGCGAGCGCTCGGGCCGGCTGGGCGCTGGCCCCCGCCTCTCGGCGGGACAGAGCAGAGAGCGTCATACCCGCATGGGCATCAGCACGTAGAGCGTGCTGCTGTCGCCCGGATCGCGCACCACGGTAGGAGCGGCTGCGCTCGCCATCTCGAAGCGCACCTTCTCGCCGTCGATTTCCTGAAGCATGTCCAGGATATAGCGAGCGTTGAAGCCGATTTCGAGGGCGTCGCCCGAATATTCCGCATCGATCTCCTCGATGGCGCGGCCGGTCTCGGCGCTGACGGCGCTGATCGTGACCGTGCTGCGATCGAAGCTGAGCTTCACCGCCCGCGCCTTCTCGGTCGAGATGGTGGCGACACGGTCCACGGCCTCGCTGAACTGCTTGGTGTCGAACAGCGCCACCTTCTCGTTGCCGGTCGGGATCACCCGCTCGTAGTCCGGGAAGGTGCCGTCGATGAGGCGCGAGACCAGGACGGCGCGTTCGAGAGTGAACTGGATGCGGGTCGGCGACACGCTGACCTCGACCTCGCCGCCGATGCTGTCGATGAGCTTCCTGATCTCGCCCACGGTCTTGCGCGGGACGATGATGGGCGGGATCTGCTCCGCCCCTTGCGGCAGCGGCACCTCGACCCTGGCCAAGCGATGGCCGTCGGTCGCGACCCCGCGCAGCATGCTCGTGGCCCCCGCCTTGGTGGCGTGGACATGGATGCCATTCAGATAATAGCGCGTCTCCTCGGTCGAGATCGCAAAACGGGTCTTGTCGATCAGCTTCGCGAGATCGCTCGCCGGCATGGTGAAGCGCACGCCGAGCTGCTCCTCGCCGATCGCCGGGAACTCGTCGGCCGGAAGGGTCGGCAGGTTGAACACCGAGCGCGCGGCCCGGATCGTGACCTCGCCGCCCGATCCGTTCTGCTCGATCCCGACCTCGCTGCCCTCTGGGAGCTTGCGCACGATGTCGAACAGCGTATGCGCCGCCACGGTGGTGGTGCCGCCCTTGCCGACCTGCGCCGGCTCGTGCGCCACGAGCGAGAGGTCCATGTCGGTGGCGGTGAGCCCGAGCCGTCCCTTCTCGGCGACGAGCTTGACGTTCGACAGGATGGGGATGGTCGTCCGGCGCTCGACGACGTTCTGAACGTGCGTAAGCGACCGCAAGAGAGCCGCGCGCTCGATCGTTAGCTTCATGGGCAATATCGATCCGTCAGCCGCCGGCGGCGCCACGCCACCCCCGGCGAAGTTGGGACGCGCACGCTAGCAAAAATGCCGGCACAGCGACAGTTTTCGTGCGCGCGGCGCGCCTCTCGGGGCGCCGCCCGGCCCATGCTTGCGATCAGCCCTGTAGCTTGCGCTTGAGCGCTTCCAGATCGTCGGCGATCGAGCGGTCCTCGGCCGCGAGGCGCTCGATCTGCCGTACGGCGTGCATCACCGTGGTGTGGTCGCGGCCGCCGAACTTCTTGCCGATCTCGGGCAGCGAGCGCGGCGTGAGCTGCTTGGCGAGATACATCGCCACCTGTCGCGGCCGCGCCACCGCACGGCTGCGGCGGGCCGAGGTCATGTCGGCCATACGTATATTGTAATGTTCCACGACTGCCTTCTGGATCTCCTCGATAGTGACCCGGCGGTCGTTCGCGCGCAGGAGGTCTTTCAAGACCTCCTGCGCCATGTCGATCGAGATCGGCTTCTGCACCAGGCTCGCCTGGTGCACGATGCGGTTCAAGGCGCCCTCGAGCTCGCGCACGTTGCTCGTGATGCGGCTCGCGAGGAACTCGAGCACGCGCAGCGGGATCTCGACCCGGAGCTGCTCGGCCTTGGCCTGGAGAATCCCGAGGCGCAGCTCGTAGGTCGTGGGGTGGATATCCGCGACCAGACCCCAGCCCAGACGCGAGCGGATGCGCTCTTCCAGGCCCGAGAGGTCGGACGGGCTGCGGTCGGCCGAGATCACGATCTGCCGGCCACGATCCACGAGCGTGTTGAAGGTGTGGAAGAACTCCTCCTGTGTGCTGTCCTTGCCGCTGATGAACTGCACGTCATCGACCATGAGGAGGTCGACCGAACGGAACAGCTCTTTGAAGCTCATGGTGTCCTTCGAGCGGAGCGCCCGCACGAACTGGTACATGAACTTCTCGGCGGAGAGATAGACCACCCGTCGGTTGGGATCGAGCTGCTTCACCCGATGGGCGATGGCGTGCATGAGATGGGTTTTGCCCAGGCCCACGCCGCCGTAGAGGAAAAGAGGATTGAAGGGGGGCTTCGGCGAGGAGGCGACCCGCTCGGCTGCCGCCACCGCGAACTCGTTGGGTTTGCCGACGACGAAGGTCTCGAAGGTGAAGCGCGGGTCGAGACGCGCACCCAGCTCCTCGAGCGCTGCGGCATCGCTCGCAGGCGCGGCTTCCGCCTGCTCGGCCGGGCGGATCACCGCCGGCGCCGCCGGCATGGCGGCCGGATTGGCCTGCGCGCTGTTGGCCGCGGCCGCCGGGCGGACGTTCAGCGCGATCGAGCGGACGTTCGGGTTGATCGAAGTCCACAAGCCCCGGATGCGGTCCGCATAATGGGCCACCACCCAGTCGCGCATGAACTGGGTGGGCACGGCGATCACGACGCGGTCACCGTCCACGCAGGCCAGATCGAGCGGCTTCAGCCAGGTCGAGTAGGCAGTGTCGCCCACTTCCGCACGCAGAAGGCCGCGGACCTGGCTCCATTGCTGCTCGATCTCGCTCGACTGCGGGAGGACCATTCGCACCTCGGACTCCGCCTTTTCTTGCGGCGACACCCTCACGCCCCGTGACCGACCGTGACCCGCGCCGACCCAGGGCCGCGATAGACTTGTTTCCATCTACCTACCGAGCCATCGCATGATCACTTGCCCGTCACACCACTGCAACTTTCCAGCACAACTTTTGCACGACAAGAACGAACGGCGATGTACGTATGTATTCGAGAATACATAGGTGCATCTTACTGGCAGCGGCAAGTCGCTGGATCTAATGGAAGCAGACCGCCGCAGGCGGCAGCGCAGGTGCGGAGAGTAATGCGAGGCTCAGCCGCTGGCAAGGGGATCGAACGGAGAACGCGTCATGTTGCTTTATGGTTGAGAGAGGTTGCGCGGCTTTCTTGCTGCGGCCGCCGGTCGCACGAGAAAAGCGCCGGCCGTTCGCACGACCAGCGCGATCATCGACGCACGACAGGGAGAAGCGCCGCCTCCCAGCGGCGCGGCCTGCTCAGACCTGGGCGGCAGGTGCTGCCGTCGCGAGCGCCTTCACCCGGCGGGACAGGCGCGAGATCTTGCGCGAAGCAGTGTTGAGGTGCAGCACGCCCTTGGTGACACCCCGACGGATCTCCGGCTCGGCGGCGGCGAACGCGGTGCGCGCAGCCTCGTGGTCACCCTTCGCGAGGGCATCCTCGACCTTGCGGACGAAGGTCTTGATCCGGCTCATCCGGCTACGGTTGATGGCCGTCCGCTTGGCCGTCTGACGGATGCGCTTCTTCGCGGAACGATGATGCGCCAAGGCAAACCTCTCATCAAAAAGTGCGAGCGCGCCGTATAGCGCCGGTTCTCGGCGCCGTCAACGTGGCGCGCTGGGCCGTGGTTGGGGCGGCTTTCGGCTTCAGCGATGGGTGAAGTTCGGGCTGCGCTTCTCGGCGAACGCGGTCATGCCCTCGCGCCGGTCTGCAGTTGCGAAGGTGGAATAGAACACGCGCCGCTCGAGCTTGAGGCCTTCGGCCAGCGTCATCTCGTAGGCGGCATTCACCATGTCCTTCGCCATCGCGACGATCGGCTGCGACTTGCTCGCGATCGTCTCTCCGAGCCGAACCGCCTCGTCGACGAGATCGGCCAAAGGCACCACGCGGGCGACGAGGCCCGAGCGCTCGGCCTCTGCAGCATCCATCATCCGGCCGGTGAGCACCATTTCCATGGCCTTGGACTTGCCGATGGCGCGGGTCAGCCGTTGCGTGCCGCCGGCTCCCGGAATCGTGCCGAGGTTGATTTCTGGCTGGCCGAACTTCGCGTTGTCCGCAGCGAGGATGATGTCGCACATCATGGCAAGCTCGCAGCCGCCACCCAAGGCATAGCCTGCGACCGCGGCGATGACGGGCTTCCTGTGCTGGGCGATCTTGGCCCACGGGGCGATGAAGTCGCTCGAGAAGGCCTGCGCGAAGTCCTTCTCCATCATCTCTTTGATGTCGGCACCGGCGGCGAACGCCTTTTCCGAGCCCGTGATCACCATGGCAGCGATCTCGGAATCACGGTCGAAGTCCGAGAGCGCTTCCTCGAGCTCCCGGATGAGCTGGGCGTTCAGCGCATTCAGCGCCTTCGGGCGGTTCAGGGTGACGAGGCCGACCCGTCCGCGGCGCTCGACGAGAATGGTCTCGTAAGCCATGCATGCAACTCCCCAGAGCCGGTATCGTCCACGAGCCGGCTTCCGGTTCTTGAGTGAGCCGCGCTGCACTGCACCAAGCGCACCACCGCGGCGCGCGGGGTTAAACACCAGGGAGCGGGCAGCCGTCCAGAGGCAATCGCGGGCGAGGATCGCCGGAGCCGCCCTCTTCAGCGCTGGCAGTCCCGGCACCAGAAGGTGGCGCGTGCACCCTGCACGATCCGCTCGATGGCACGGCCGCAGCGCGGGCAGGGCGCGCCGGCGCGATCGTAGACTCGGAAGTTGCGCTGGAAGTTGCCGAGTTCGCCGTCGGCCTGAACGTAGTCGCGTAAAGAAGAGCCTCCTGCCTCGATCGCCTCGAGCAGCACCTCTCGGATCGCGCCGGCGAGGCGCTCCGCCTCGGCCTCCTCGAGGCTGCCGGCCGGGCGGGACGGGCTCAGGCCCGCCCGGAACAGGCTCTCGCTCGCGTAGATATTGCCGACCCCGACGACGCGCCGCTGGTCCATGAGTGCCGGCTTGAGCGCGGTCCGCCGGCCGGCGAGCGCCCGGCCCAGGGCCGCGCCGTCGAAGCCCGGATCGAGCGGCTCGAGGCCGAGATGCACGAGCCACCGGTGCGCGGCGAGATCCGCCGCCGGGACCAGATCCAGCATGCCGAAGCGGCGCGGGTCGACGAAGCGCAAGGTGGTGCCGTCGTCGAAGCCGAAGGTGAGGTGCTCGTGCGCCCCGCGCGGCTCGCCGTCGAACAGGAGCCGGCCCGACATGCCGAGATGGAGCAGCAGGGCGAGGCCACCCTCGAGGAAGCACTGGATGTACTTGGCACGCCGGGAGAAGCCCTCGACCGTGCGGCCGACGAGCCGCGCCTCCAGATGCTCGGGCAGGGGAAAGCGAAGGTCGGGTCGGCGCTGGACGAGGCGCTCGATCCGGCGTCCGACGAGGCGCGCACCGAGGGCGCGCATCGTGGTCTCGACTTCCGGCAGCTCGGGCATGAGCGGGGTTCCCAGATCGACCGGGGCGGTTGCCGGGGGGCACGCGAGCACCTACAACACCGCACCGATACCAGCCAAGACGAGCGCCGCTATCTGCATGAGCGAGCCCCAAGCCGCAAGCCCGGCATCGCCCTCCGGCACCGACACCGATCCCGCCAAGGCCGCCGCCCTCCGGCTGGCGCGGTCCTTCGGCTACGAGGAGGTCGAGCCCGAGGAAAAGTCCGCGAAGGTCCGCGAGGTGTTCCGCCGCGTCGCCTCGCGCTACGACCTCATGAACGACCTCATGAGCGGCGGCATTCACCGCCTGTGGAAGGAGGCCCTGCTCGACTGGCTGGCGCCCCGGCGCGGCATGCATCTCGTCGACGTCGCGGGCGGCACGGGCGACATCGCCATGCGCTTTCTTGCGCGCGTCGACGGCGAGGCCAGGGTCACGTTGTGCGACATCAACGACGCCATGCTGGCCGTGGGCCGCGACCGGGCGCTCGATGCCGGCTGGCTCGGCGAGATCGACTGGGTGACGGGCGACGCCATGGCGCTGCCGTTCCCGGACCGATCGTTCGATGCCTACACGATCGCGTTCGGCATCCGCAACGTGACCCATCTCGACAAGGCTCTGGCCGAGGCGCGGCGTGTGCTGAGACCGGGGGGGCGCTTCTTGTGCCTCGAATTCTCGCGGGTCGTGCTGCCGCTCCTCGACCGCCTCTACGACGCCTACTCGTTCAACGTCGTGCCGCTCCTGGGCAGGCTCGTCGCGCGCGACGAGGCGAGCTACCGCTACCTCGTCGAGAGCATCCGTCGCTTCCCCGACCAGCCGGCCTTTGCGGCTCTCCTGAAGGACGCCGGGCTCGAGCAGGTGCGCTGGCGCAACCTCTCGGGCGGGATCGCCGCGATCCACTCCGGCTGGCGTCTTTGAGCCGCGATGCTGCGCGAGCTCAGGAACGGCGTACGGCTCGTCGAGACCGTGCGCTGTCTCGTCCGTCACAACGCGCTCTTCCCGCTCGCCCTTCTGCCCCTGCCGCGGCCGGTCCTGCGTCTCGCCGAGCTCATCGGCAACAAGGCGGCACCGGGCCGTCCCGGCGAGCGCCTCGCACGGGCGCTGCAGGAGCTGGGGCCCACCTTCATCAAGCTCGGCCAGTCGCTCGCGGTCCGAAGCGATCTTTTGGGCGAGACGATCGCCCGCGACCTCTCCGAGCTGCAGGATCGCCTGCCGTCCTTCCCGGCCGCGAAGGCGCGAGCCGTGATCGAGGCCGAGCTCGAGCGCCCTCTGCCCGCGCTCTTCTCTTCGTTCGACGACGAGCCCGTGGCGGCGGCCTCGATCGCGCAGGTCCATTTCGCCGTCACCACCGAGGGCGAGGAGGTTGCGGTCAAGATCCTGCGGCCGGGGATCGAGCTCGCGGTCGAGCGCGATCTCGACTTCTTGCTCTGGCTCGCCCAGTGGGTCGAGCGGCTGCGTCCGGGCCTGCGCCGCTACCGTCCCGTCGAGACCGTCCTGACCCTCGCCGTCACCACGCGGCGCGAGATGGATCTCAGGCTCGAGGCCGCGGCCGCCGCCGAGTTCGCGGCCAACTGCGCCCTCGACGAGGGCTTTCGCGTGCCGAGGGTGGACTGGCGCCGCACGTCCCGGCGTGTGGTCACCTTCGAGCGCGTGCACGGCCTCCCCATCGACGAGCGTGCGGTGCTGCTCGCGGCCGGCCACGATCCCGACCGCATCATGGCGAAGGCCGCGGCCGTGTTCTTCAACCAGGTGTTCCGCGACGGCCTGTTCCATGCCGACATGCATCCCGGCAACATGCTGGTGGATGCGCACGGCGACATCGTAGCGCTCGACTTCGGCATCATGGGCCGGCTCGATCTCGCCACGCGCCGCAACCTCGCCGAGATCCTCGTGGGCTTTCTGACCCGCGACTATTCCAGGGTCGCCGAGGTGTTCTTCCGTGCAGGCTACGTGCCGGCGCACCAGGACCCGCAGGCCTTCCAGCAGGCCTGCCGGGCGGTCGGCGAGCCGATTCTGGGCCTGCCGCTCGACGAGATCTCGCTGGGCAAGCTTCTGGGCCAGCTCCTCGCCGTGGCCGAGCAGTTCGAGATGGAACAGCAGCCCGAGCTCGTGCTTTTGCAGAAGACCATGGTGGTGGCCGAAGGCGTCGGCCGGGCGCTCAATCCCAATGTCAACATATGGCAACTTGCGCAGCCTATGGTTGAAAACTGGATCCGCGACCATCTCGGTCCGGAGGCACGGCTGCAGCAGGCCGTCGTCGACGGGCTCGACATGCTGCAGCGCCTGCCGTCCCTGGTCGCACGAGCCGAACGCCTGGCCCTCGTTCTCGGCGACGATGCACGACGTCCGCGCCGTGTCGTGCTCCACGCCCGGGCTTGGTCCTGGCCCGCTTACCTGCTCACCGGCGTGGCGCTCGGAGTCCTGCTGAGCCGTCTCGTTGGATGAATCATTCTTTTAGGAAAACATAATAATTCCTTGAAAGGGTTCATGAAATACCCTGGCCGCCGAAGCGGCGCAGCTACGCGTGTCCCACGGCTTTTCCACCATCGTCCACAGACACTGCCCATGTCTGTCCACCGATCGATCCCCAGCAGGAGATCCGATGGAACGTACTCTGGGGTGATGTGCGTTCGCCTCACGCCCTTGCGATGTGGAGAATCCTTGCTCGTCGCCGCTTGAATTCCATGTAATGATCGTATTTTAAGCGGAAACACATTGCGCGGCTCGGTCGCGCTTGGCGGGTGCGAGCCCATCCCCGGTTCCGGTGAGCGTCGTGTCGCCCAAGAGGATATTGCTGATCGTCGGCGGCGGCATCGCCGCTTACAAGTGCCTCGAGCTGGTCCGGCGCGGGCGCGAGCGCGGGCTTGCCTTCCGCTGCGTTCTGACCGCAGGCGGCAAGGAGTTCGTGACACCGCTCTCGCTTGCGAGCCTCTCGGGCGAGAAGGTCTACCAGGAGCTGTTCTCGCTCACCGACGAGGCCGAGATCGGGCACATCCGGCTGTCGCGCGAGGCCGACCTCGTCGTCGTGGCGCCGGCCACGGCGAACCTGATCGCCAAGATGGCGGCGGGCATCGGCGACGATCTCGCCACCACCCTGCTCCTCGCCACCGACAAGCCGGTCCTGATCGCACCGGCCATGAACCCGATGATGTGGGCGCATCCGGCCACGGTGCGGAACATGGCGCGGCTGCGGGAGGACGGGATCCGGGTGGTGGGTCCCAACCCCGGCGACATGGCGTGCGGCGAGGTCGGCTCGGGTCGGATGGCCGAGGCGCACGAGATCCTGGCCGCGATCGAGGCGATCCTGAACCCGATGGAGCGGCCGCTCGAGGGCCAGCGCGCCGTCGTCACCAGCGGGCCGACGCGGGAAGCGATCGATCCCGTGCGCTACATCTCGAACCACTCCTCCGGCCGGCAGGGGCACGCCATCGCGCGCGCGCTCGCCGAGGCCGGGGCCCGAGTGACGCTCGTGAGCGGTCCCGTGCAGGAGCCGGATCCCGAAGGTGTCACGACGGTTCATATCGAATCGGCACGGGAGATGCTGGCCGCGGTCGAGGCGGCGCTACCGGTCGACATCGCGGTCTGCGCCGCTGCCGTGGCCGACTGGCGGCCGGCGCTCGCACCTGCACGCAAGATCAAGAAGGAGGAAGGCGCTGCCGCACCCGTGATCGAGCTGGTCGAGAACCCGGACATCCTCCGCACGCTCGCCCGCCATCCGCGAAGGCCCAGGCTCGTCGTGGGCTTCGCCGCCGAGACGGGCGATCTCGAGGCTCTGGCTAGAGCCAAGCTCGCGCGCAAGGGCTGCGACTGGATCCTCGCCAACGACGTCTCGCCGGGCAGCGGGATCTTCGGCGGGGAGAGCAACCGCATCCTCCTGCTGACGGCGGAGGGGGAGAGCGAGGCCTGGCCCGAGCTCGACAAGCGCGAGGTGGCGCGCCGCCTCGTTCGCCGCATCGCCGATCACCTCGCGCGGGAGGCCGACCATGGCTGAGACGCTGCGGGTCCGGATCGAGCGCCTGCCGCACGGGCGGGACCTGCCGCTGCCGGCCTATGCGACCGAGGAGGCAGCCGGGCTCGACCTGCTCGCGGCCGTGCCCGAGGCGGCGCCGCTCGTGCTGGAGCCCGGCCGCCGCGCGCTGGTCCCGACCGGGATACGCATCGCGCTGCCGCCGGGCTTCGAGGCGCAGGTCCGGCCGCGCTCGGGGCTGGCGATCCGGTACGGGGTCACGGTCCTCAACAGCCCCGGCACGATCGACCCCGATTACCGCGGCGAGGTCGGGGTGATCCTCGTCAATCATGGCGACGTATCGTTCGTGGTGACACGTGCCATGCGCATCGCCCAGCTCGTCGTGGCCCCGATCGTCCGTGTGGGTTGGGACGAGGGGGCGCTCGAGAACGAGGGCACGGCGCGTGGTGTCGGCGGGTTCGGCTCGACCGGGCTCGGGCCCCCCGCCTTGTTGCGTTGACAGGAGGTCAAGGCCGATGCTCAGGCCGTCGAAGAAGCTGGCTCTGGCGCTCGAGGCCGTCGTGGACATCGCGTTTCACGGCGGGGCGGAGCCCGTGCAGAGCCAGGACATCGCCCGTCGCCTGGGATTGCCTCGCCGCTATCTCGAGCAGGTCCTGCAGCAGCTCGTCCGCTCGGGCGTGCTGAAGGGTGTGCGCGGGCCCAAGGGCGGCTATCGCCTGGCGCGGGAGCGCCGCCGGATCAGCGTGGGCGAGGTTGTGCGCGTCGTGCAGGGGCTCGAGGAGCCGGTGGGCGAGGAGGGTCCCGTCTCGGAGTCGGCGCTCGGCACCAAGGTGATCGCCCCCTTCTGGGAGGAGCTGGAGCGCGATCTGATGCGCCGGCTCGATGCGGTCAGCATCGAGGACCTCTGCCGCGAGGCCGAGAAGCAGGCGATCGAGAGCGAAGGCCGCCGCAGCTTCGATTTCGTCATCTGAGGCCGGCGTCGCCCTGCCGACAGCAGGCCCGCCCGCTTTTCCCTATCGTTCGCTGTGCTTAGATGACGGCACGGCAGAAGGGGAACCGGCATGGAGCGCCATTCACACAAAACGGGCGGGGAATCGAGCGGGCAGGAGCGCATCCTGGGCTCGATCTGCGAGGCCATCGGCGACACGCCGCTCGTCCGGCTGGGCCGCCTGCCGGCAGAAGCCGGATGCGAGGCCGAGATCCTGTGCAAGCTCGAGTTCCTGAACCCGTTGTCCTCGGTCAAGGACCGGATCGCGCTCGCCATGGTCGAGGCCGCGGAACGGGCGGGCAAGCTCGAGCCCGGCGGCACCATCGTCGAGCCGACCTCCGGCAACACCGGCATAGCGCTCGCTTACGTCTGTGCCGCCAAGGGCTATCGGCTCGTCCTTACCATGCCCGAGAGCATGTCGCTCGAGCGGCGCAGGATGCTGAAGCTCCTGGGCGCCGAGCTCGAGCTCACCCCGTCCTCGCTCGGCATGCGCGGCGCGCTCGCCGCCGCCAAACGCATCCTCGACGAGCGGCCGGGTGCCATCATGCTGCAGCAGTTCGAGAATCCGGCGAACCCCGCCGTCCATCGCCGCACCACCGCCGAGGAGATCTGGCGCGACACCGGCGGCAGGCTCGATGTGTTCGTCGCCGGTGTGGGCACGGGCGGCACCATCACCGGCTGCGCCCAGGCGTTGAAGGAAAGAGCACCCGCCATCCGCTTCGTCGCGGTCGAGCCTGAGGACAGCGCCGTGCTCTCGGGCGGCAAGCCCGGCCCGCACAAGATCCAGGGCATCGGTGCCGGCTTCGTCCCGGCCAACCTCGATCTGAGCCTCGTCGACGAGGTGATCCGGATCGGCAACGAGACCGCGTTTTCGACCGCCCGCCAACTCGCAGCACTCGAGGGCATTCCGGCCGGAATCTCTTCGGGTGCTACCGTCGCGGCTGCGCTCGAGATCGGGTCCAGACCCGAGATGGCCGGCAAGCGCATCGTCGTCATCCTGGCCTCCGCGGCGGAGCGCTATCTCTCGACGGAGCTGTTCTCCGAGCTCTGATCGGTGCGTCCTGCATGGCTGCTGCGGCGATTCTTCTTACGCTGCGGTGCCATAAAAGTGCTACGGGTCGGATGAGCCACGAACGGGATCCCCGACCCGATGACCATCGCCGCTGCCGCCTCCGCCCGCGCCGCCTCCGTCGTGCGCGGGATAGGCTTCGCCGTCCTTTGCTACGCCTGCTTCTCGACCGGCGACGCGGTGATCAAGCTGGCCAGCACCAGGTTCTCCGTGTTCCAGATCGCGTTCACTCTGGCGCTGTTCGCGCTGATCCCGGTCGTCGGGCTGACGGCGGGGCAGGGCGGCATCCGTGCCTTCCTGCCGCGTCGCTGGGGGCTGGTCATCCTACGTGGTGCCCTCACCGCCACGGGCTCGCTCCTGGCCTGGCGCGCCTTCGGGCTCCTGCCGCTCGCCGACGGCTACGGCATCCTGTTCGCGGCCCCGATGCTGGTGACGGGCCTTTCGGCATTGCTCCTGGGCGAGGAGGTGGGCTGGCGCCGCTGGGCTGCCGCCCTCGTCGGCTTCGTGGGCGTGCTGGTCATGATCCGTCCGGACTTCGCGACGCTGGGCCTCGGCCACCTGCTCGCGGCGCTGGCAGCGCTCACCGGTGCTCTCGGTCTCATCACGCTGCGGAAGATCGGCACCAGCGAGACCAGCGCCTCGATCCTGCTCGTCGTCTTCCTCTCCCTCGTGCTCGTGACCGCGCCCATGGTGCCGGCGACCTTCGTGCTCCCGACCTGGCGCGAGCTCGGCCTCTTGGCGCTGGCGGGCCTGCTCATGGGCTGCGGCCAGGCCGGGCTCGTGCTCGCGACCCGCGAAGCGCCCGCCGTGGTGGTGGCGCCCTTCCAGTACACGCAGATGATCTGGGGCATCCTGTTCGGCGCCCTGCTCTTCGGCGACCGTCCGGCGCCGGTGCTGTTCGTCGGCATGGCGCTCGTGGTCGGCAGCGGCCTCTACACGCTCTGGCGCGAGACCGTCCGGCGCAAGGTCGTCTCCCTCGGCAGCAGCCGCGGCGAGGTGCCGGCCCGCGCCGCGCGCTGAGCCTTCCGCTGCGGTGCCGGATCGGGTAGCAGCCGGGGTCTGCACCCTCGGCGACGGGCTTTTCCGACATGCAGCACAAGACCATCGAGCTCGACGGCGACTTTTCCGGCGTCACGCTCTCCTATCTCGACCGGGGCGATCCCGGCACTCCGCCACCCGTGGTCTGCATCCACGGGCTCACCCGCAACGCGCGCGATTTCGACACGCTGGCCGAAGCGCTGGCCGGGCGCGGCCGCCGGGTGCTCGCGGTCGACGTGGCCGGGCGCGGCGGCAGCTCCTGGCTGCCCGATCCCTCGCAGTACGACGTGAAGGTCTATGCCCGTCACTTGCGGCGCTTTCTCGAGCTTCTGGGACTCAAGGAGGTCGACTGGGTCGGCACCTCCATGGGCGGGCTCATCGGGATCGAGATCGCGAGCAGCGAGAAAAGCCCGATCCGCCGCTTCGTCCTCAACGACATCGGCCCGTTCGTGCCGCAGCAGGCGCTCGCCATGATCCGGGCCTATCTCGGGCTCGATCTCAGGTTCGAAGACATCGCCGAACTCGAAGCGCACTTGCGCTATATCCACGCCGGCTTCGGGCAGCTCAGCGACGCCGAATGGCGCCACATGGCGGTCACGAGCAGCCGCGAGACGGAGGAGGGTCTGCGGCTGCACTACGATCCCCTGATCCGCGAGCCGTTCGCCGAAGCCGCCGAGCACGACATCGACATGTGGCGGCAGTGGGACCGCATCACGTGCCCCACCTTCGTCCTGCACGGCGCCGACAGCCCGCTCCTCACCCGGGAGACCATCGAGGAGATGAAGCGGCGCGGGCCTGAGCCCGAGGTCGTGAGCCTGCCGGGTGTCGGCCATGCGCCGGCGCTCAACACGCAAGAGCAGATCGGGATCGTGGCGCGCTGGCTCGGGCTCTGAGCCGTCGCCTCTCGTCGCCTCGAGGTACCCGCAGGCGCTCGAGGCTGTTGTTGATGTCGGTGGCGGCAACGGCGGCGTGGCCCATGGCGACGCTGATCTGCCCCAGCCCCTTCACGACGTCGCCGACCGCCCACAAGCCCTCGACGCTCGTGCGCTGGTGCTCGTCCACGAGCAGCATCCCGTCCTCGTCGTGGGCGGCGCCGAGCGCCATGGCGAGGTCCGAGCGCGCGCGCAGGCCCAGCGCCGTGTAGAGCGTGTCGAAGCGATGCTCCTCGCCACCCGCCATGTGCCAGGAGACGATCCGGTTCCCTTCGATCCCGAGCCGTGCCACCGGCTCGTCGATCACGCGCACGCCGGCCTCGTGCAAGAGCGCCCGCTCGTCGTCGGGCAGCTCGAGGCCGCGGCCGAGGGTCAGCAGCGTGAGATCGGACGTGTAGGCGCGGAGTAGCAGCACCTCGCGCACGCTGCACTTGCCGTAGCCGATGATCGCGACCTTCTCGCCCCGGACCTCGTAGGCGTCGCAGATCGGGCAGTGCCGCACGAAGCCGCGTTGGATGGCAGCGTCGAGGTCGGGCAGATCGGGCTCGTGGTCCAGGGCACCGGTGGCGAGGAGCACGCGCCGCGCGCTCACTATCCGGCCATGGCCGAGATCGGCCGTGAACCCGCCCTCCTCGTTCCGCCATAAGGCACGCACCTCGCCCTCCTCGATCCTCGCACCATGGCGCTCGGCCTGCCGGCGCATCCGCGCCACCAGCTCCGGCCCTTCGATGCCATCCGGGAAGCCGGCATGGTTGTGCGAGCAAGGGATCCAGAGTGCCCGGCTCTTGCCGGCGTCGACGACGAGAAAATCGCGTAGGAAGCGTGCCAGGTAGATGGCGGCGGTGAGCCCGCCTGGGCCGGCGCCGATGACGAGACAATCCATGCGATCCCTTCCGAGCTCGAGGCTGCGTCGGCAATCTGTCCGCGACCATCAACGCCCGATCCGGCGGCTCGGATCCAATGCGGTCGGTCCGGAGCCGGTGCCTCGGCCTGCCTGCCCGACCGTGGGCGAGTATCTTCTTGATCGTACCGGGTGCTCGCTTCAGTCGCCGCGACGCAGCCGTTCGGCGGTCTCAAGCGCCGCATAGGTCAGGATCGCATCCGCCCCGGCGCGCTTGAAGGCGATCAGGCTCTCCTGCATCGCCGCCTCGCCGTCGAGCCAGCCGCGCTCGGCCGCGGCCTTGATCATCGCGTACTCGCCCGAGACGTGATAGGCGAGGGTGGGGACCTGGAACGCGTCCTTCACCCGGCGGATCACGTCGAGATAGGGCAGGCCCGGCTTGATCATCACCATGTCCGCGGCCTCGGCGATGTCGAGCGCCACCTCGCGCAAGGCCTCCGCCGTGTTGGCCGGGTCCATCTGGTAGGTCTTCTTGTCGGCCTTGCCGAGATTCCTGGCCGAGCCCACCGCGTCGCGGAACGGCCCGTAGAAGGCGCTCGCATATTTCGCGGCATAGGAACAGATCAGCGTGTTCTCGAAGCCGGCCTCGTCGAGCCCGGCCCGGATGGCGCCGATGCGGCCGTCCATCATGTCGGACGGGGCCACCACGTCGCAGCCGGCGGCGGCGAGGCAGGTCGCCTGCCGTACCAGGGCCACGATGGTCTCGTCGTTGAGGATCACCCCGTCGCGCACGAGGCCGTCCTGGCCGTGGGTCGTGTAGGGATCGAGCGCCACGTCGCCGACGAGGCCGATCTCCGGGAACGCGCGCTTGATCGCCCGGATCGCCCGGCACATCAGGTTGTCGTCGTTCCAGGCCTCCTCGCCACCCTCGCTCTTGCACTCGAGCGGTGTCACCGGGAACAGCGCCAGCGCCGGGATGCCGAGCTCGACCGCACGCTCGGCCACGGGCAGGAGCAGATCGACCGAGAGGCGCTCCACCCCCGGCATCGAGGGCACGGGCTCGCGCTGGTTCCGGCCCTCCAGGACGAACAGAGGCTGGATCAGGTCGGAAGCGTCCAGCCGGTGCTCGGCCACCAGCCTGCGGCTCCAGCCGTGCTGGCGCAGGCGGCGCATGCGGTTTCTCGGGAAAGGCGCCGGCTGGACGAGATGGATGGGCTGGCTCACCGCCTGCCTCCGTGGTCTGCTGCGAAGAACGGGTTGAGCCTTGCTTCTAAAGGTCGCACCCGCGAGATGCAACGCGCGCTCCCGCCGCGGGTCCGGCCGCCGGCCGCATTGACGGCCCGTATACCCGTGCTTACCACCGTGGCACGCGCGTCAATGTGAACGGCAACGATCGGGAACGACGGACGTGGACTTCGAGCTGAGCCAGGACCAGCGCGCGATCCAGGAGATGGCGCGCAGCTTCGCTGCCGAGGAGCTGGCCCCGCACGCCGCGGCATGGGACGAGCATCACGTCTTTCCGGTCGAGACCCTGCGCAAGGCCGCCGGGCTCGGCTTTGCTGGCATCTATGTGCGCGAGGACGTGGGCGGCACCGGGCTCGGCCGGCTCGACGCCGCGATCCTGTTCGAGGAACTCGCCGCAGGCTGCACCTCGACCGCGGCCTTCATCTCGATCCACAACATGGTCGCCTGGATGATCGACACGTTCGGCGACGAGGAGCAGCGCCGGCGCTGGCTGCCCGATCTCTGCGCCATGCAACGGCTCGCGAGCTACTGCCTGACCGAGCCGGGCGCGGGCTCGGACGCCGCGTCCCTGCGCACCACGGCACGCCCCGACGGGGCCGGCGCTTACGTTCTCGACGGCAGCAAGGCTTTCATCTCGGGCGGTGGTGCTAGCGACCTCTATGTCGTCATGTGCCGCACCGGTGGCGAGGGCCCGGGCGGGATCAGCACGGTCGTGGTCGAGAACGGCACCGAGGGCTTGAGCTTCGGCAAGCAGGAAAAGAAGATGGGCTGGCACTCCCAGCCCACCGCCGTCGTGAGCTTCGCCGACTGCCGGGTGCCCGTGGCGAACCGGCTGGGCCAGGAGGGCGACGGCTTCAAGATCGCCATGCGGGCGCTCGACGGCGGACGGATCAACATCGCCGCCTGCTCGCTCGGCGCCGCGCGCGCCTGTCTCGAGCGGACGATCGCCTACGCGAAGGAGCGCCGGCAGTTCGGCCGCGCCATCGCCGAGTTCCAGAACACCCAGTTCCAGCTCGCCGACATGGCGACCGAGCTCGAGGCGGCGCGCCTCATGACCTGGTGCGCCGCGGCCAAGCTCGACGCGGGCGCTCCGGACGCTACCGTCGCCTGTGCCATGGCCAAGCGCTTCGCCACCGACGTCTGCTTTCAGATCGTCGACCGCGCGCTGCAGCTCCATGGCGGCTACGGCTATATCGCCGATTACGGGATCGAGCGTTATTTGCGTGATGCGCGCGTGCACCGGATCCTTGAGGGCACCAACGAGATCATGCGGGTGATCATCGCCCGTCGGCTTCTGGCCGACTGATGCCCACCGTGCAGGCTTCATGGAGCGACATGAGCGACAAGACGACCGACATCCGTTTCGAGCGCCGCGGCCGGCTGGGGATCGCCGTCCTCGACCGGCCTGCCGCCCTCAACGCGCTGAGCCGGGAGATGGTGCAGGCCTTGAGCCTCCGGCTCGTCGCCTGGCGGGACGATCCCGAGATCGACGCCGTCCTGGTCAAGGCCGTGCCGGGCCGCGCGTTCTGCGCCGGCGGCGATGTGCGCGTCGTGACGGACCTCGCCCGCGAGCGGGGGATCGCGGCCGCAACCCCGTTCTTCCGCGACGAGTATCGCCTCAACTGGCGCATCCACACCTTTCCCAAGCCCTATATCGCCCTGCTCGACGGCATCACCATGGGGGGCGGGGTCGGGATCTCGGTGCATGGCCGCTACCGCGTGGTCACCGAGAACACGCTCTTCGCCATGCCCGAGACCGGCATCGGTTTCTTCCCCGATGTGGGCGGCACCTGGTTCCTGCCGCGCTGCCCCGGTGAGGTCGGGATGTATCTGGGCCTCACCGGTGCACGGCTGAACGGTGCGGATAGCCGGGTTGCCGGTGTGGGCACCCATGCCGTGCCCGCGGACCGGCTCATGGCGCTGGAGGAGCGGCTCGCCGAGCGGCTGCGGGGTGGGGCCGATGCGCACGCCATCGTCGCGGCGGTGCTCGAGGAGCACACGGGCGACATCGGCGCACCCTCGCTTCCGGCCGTGCGCGCGCGCATCGATGCCTGCTTCGGCGGGGCGAGCGTCGCCGAGATCCTGGAGCGCCTGCGCGAGGAGCCCAGCGGCTTCGGCGCGGAGCAGCTCGGGATCCTCGCCGGCAAGTCGCCGTTTGCCGTGCACGTCACCTGCGCCCAGCTCCGGCGCGGCCGCGATCTTTCCATCGAGGACTGTCTCAGGCTCGAGTATCGTATGGTTCACCGGATGCTCGAGGCCGGCGACTTCATCGAGGGGGTGAGAGCGCTCCTGGTCGACAAGGACAAGCGACCGCGCTGGCGGCACCGGAGCCTCGAGGATGTGCCTGCGGACGAGGTGGAGGCGGTGTTCGCGCCGCTGCCGGCGGGGGAGCTGGCTCTGGACTGGCAGGGCATCTGAGCCCGGCCGCCCGAGACGAGGATGGAAGGAGGCGCACATGGCGACGATCGGCTTCATCGGGCTCGGCCATATGGGCCTGCCTATGGCGAGGAACCTGCTCAAGGCGGGGCACGTGGTGCAAGGCTTCGATCTCAGCACCGCGGCCGTGAACGCGCTCGCGACCGCGGGCGGCGTGCCGGCCGGAAGCATCGCCAAGGTGGTGGCGGACGCCGACATCGTCGTGACGATGCTGCCCGAGGGGCGTCATGTCCGCACGGTCTATCTCGACCAAGGCGGCGTGTTCCTGTCGGCACCTACCTCGGCCCTGCTCGTCGACTGCTCGACGATCGACGTCGAGACCGCGCGCACCGTGAACGCGGCCGCGGCCGCGCGCGGCTTCACCATGGTGGATGCCCCGGTCTCGGGCGGGGTGGCCGGGGCCGAGGCCGGAACGCTCACTTTCATGGTGGGCGGTACTGAAGCGGCTTTCGCGCGCGCCGAGCCCATCCTCGCCGCCATGGGCAAGGCCGTGATCCATGCGGGGCCTGCCGGCAACGGCCAAGCGGCCAAGATCTGCAACAACATGATGCTCGGCATCCAGATGATCTCGGTCTGCGAGGCCATGGCACTGGCGATGAAGCTCGGCCTCGCCCCCGAGAAGCTGTTCGAGATCAGCTCGCGCTCGTCCGGACAGTGCTGGTCGCTCACGAGCTACTGCCCCGTGCCGGGACCCGTGCCGACCTCGCCCGCCAACCGCGGCTACGAGCCGGGCTTCGCCACGGCGATGATGCTGAAGGACCTGCGGCTCGCCCAGGCCGCGGCGCAAGGCGTGGCGGCCTCGACACCCTTAGGCGCAGAAGCTTACCAACTTTATAACCTATTCGCGGCCAGCGGGAACGAGGGGCTGGATTTTTCCGCCATTATCAAGATGATGATCGGCAGCGCCGCGTAGCGCCCGGCCGGCTCGGCTGCTGGGCGGGCGCCGCAGCGACGGACGGCCGAGGCGGGACGTGAAAGACCAGTATCTCATCAGCATTCATCTGATCGAGCGGCTGCACCGCCGGTTCCTGGACGTGATCAAGGCCGAGCTCGACCGGCTCGGCATCGAGGACATCAACAACGTCCAGACGCTGATCCTGTTCAACATCAACGAGGAGCAGCTCACCGTGGGCGAGCTCACCGCCCGCGGCTACTATCTGGGCTCCAACGTCTCCTACAACCTGAAGAAGCTGGTCGAGAACGAGTACCTCGTGCAGGAGCGCTCGCTGCACGACCGACGGATGACGCGAGTGCGCCTGTCGCCGAAGGGGCTCGAGCTCACCGCCCGGATCGGCGAGCTCTACCGGCGGAACAGCGACGAGCTCGCGAGCCGCTACGTCACCGAGGAGCAGCTCCGGCAGGCGAACCAGGTGCTGATGAGCCTCGAGCGCTACTGGAGCAGCCAGATCGGCTTCGGCGCCGCGCTCGGGCCCATGGAGCTCGAGGGATAGCCGGATCGGCGCCCTTGCCTTGTTGTCTCCCGAGAGCGTTACAGTTAAGCCGCGCTCACGAGATACATCAGGGAGAGGACTATGACCGGGACGCTGAGCTACGTTCACGGAGCCGTCGACGTCCCCCTCATCGGCGAGACGATCGGCGTGCATCTCGACCGGGTCGTGGCACGCTGGGGCGACCGCACGGCGCTGGTCGTGCGCGAGCAGGGTGTGCGCTGGACCTATGCCGAGCTCAAGGAGCGGGTCGACGCCTTCGCCGCCGGGCTCCTGGCGCTCGGGCTCGAGCCCGGTGATCGGGTCGGCATCTGGTCGCCCAACAACGCCGAGTGGGTGATCACCCAGTTCGCCACCGCCAAGGCCGGGCTGATCCTGGTCAACATCAATCCGGCCTATCGGGTGCACGAGCTCGAGTACGCGCTGAACAAGGTGGGCTGCCGGGCGCTCATCACCGCCACCCGGTTCAAGACCAGCGACTATCTCGCCATGCTGCGGGAGATCGCACCTGAGCTGGGCTCTAGCCATCCGGGTCGGCTGAAGTCCGAGCGCCTGCCCAGGCTCGAGACGGTGATCCAGATCGGCGGGCACGAAGCCGGCACGCTGCCGTTCGCCGAGATCCTGGAAGCCGGAAGCGGCCCGCAGCGCGTGCGCCTCGATGAGCTGAGCCGCCAGCTGCAGTTCGACGATCCCATCAACATCCAGTTCACGAGCGGCACCACGGGCGCCCCCAAAGGGGCCACGCTCACCCATCACAACATCCTCAACAACGGCTTCTTCATCGGCGAGGCGCAAAGGCTCTCGCCCGAGGACAAGGTCTGCATTCCGGTTCCGCTCTATCACTGCTTCGGCATGGTCTTGGGCAATCTCGCCTGCATCACCCACGGCTCGGCCATGATCTATCCGGGCGGTGGGTTCGATCCCGGGGCCGTGCTCGCCACCGTCCACGAGGAGCGCTGCACGGCGCTCTATGGCGTTCCCACCATGTTCATCGCCGAGCTCGAGCATCCGAGCTTCAAGGAGGTCGACCTCTCGTCCCTGCGCACCGGGATCATGGCGGGCTCGCCCTGCCCGATCGAGGTCATGCGGCGCGTGATCAACGAGATGAACATGCGCGAGGTGACGATCGCCTACGGCATGACCGAGACCAGTCCCGTGAGCTTCCAGAGCTCGGTGGACGATCCGATCGAGCGGCGGGTCTCGACCGTGGGCCGCATCCATCCCCATGTCGAGGTCAAGATCGTCGACGAGCGGGGACGGATCGTGCCGCGCGGCGTGCCGGGCGAGCTTTGCACCCGCGGCTATTCGGTGATGCGCGGCTACTGGGACGACCCGGAGCGCACGGCAGAAGCCATTGACGCCGCGCGCTGGATGCACACGGGCGACCTCGCCACCATCGACGAGGAGGGCTATTGCAACATCGTCGGCCGGATCAAGGACATGGTGATCAGGGGCGGCGAGAACATCTATCCGCGCGAGATCGAGGAATTCCTCTACACCCACCCGAAGGTGCAGGACGTGCAGTGCTTTGGCGTGCCGGACCGGAAATACGGCGAGGAGCTGTGCGCTGCCATCATCCTGCGCGCGGGTGTGGAAGCGACCGAGGAGGAGATCCGGAAGTTCTGCGAGGGCAAGATCGCCCACTACAAGATCCCGCGCTACATCCGCTTCGTCGACAGCTTCCCCACCACCGTCACCGGCAAGGTGCAGAAGTTCATGCTGCGCGCTGAGACGGCGGCCGAGCTCGGCCTGGTCGAGGAGAAGACGGCCTGAGCCACTGGAGTATCCGGACCCTGGCCTCGACAGGACCCGGTGCCCCGACTATGCCAGCCTGAGCAGCTCTCCATCGGGGGACGATCATGCCTCAGTTCACCTGCCCTTCCGTCCGCTTCGATCTCGGCGAGCAGGCCGAGATGATCCGCGACACCGTCGCGAGCTTCGCCGCGAAGGAGATCGCCCCCATCGCGGAGGAGATCGACCGCACCAACACCTTCCCGCGCCGGCTCTGGCCGAAGCTCGGCGAGCTCGGCCTTCTCGGCATGACGGTCGAGGAGGAGTACGGCGGCAGCGGGCTCGGCTACCTCGAGCATACGGTGGCCATGGAGGAGATCTCCAGAGCCTCGGCCAGCGTGGGTCTGTCCTATGGCGCGCACTCGAACTTATGCGTCAACCAGATCCGGCTCCACGGCACGCCCGAGCAGAAACGGCGCTATCTGCCGAAGCTGATCTCCGGCGAGCACGTAGGCGCTCTCGCCATGAGCGAGCCCGGCGCGGGCTCGGACGTGGTCTCGATGCGCACGCGCGCCGAGAAGAAGGGCGACCGCTACGTCCTCAACGGCAACAAGATGTGGATCACCAACGGCCCCGAGGCCGACACGCTCGTGGTCTACGCCAAGACCGATCCCGAGGCCGGCCCCAAGGGGATCACGGCCTTCCTGATCGAGAAGGGCATGAAGGGCTTCAGCACGGCGCAGAAGCTCGACAAGCTCGGCATGCGCGGCTCCGACACGTGCGAGCTCGTGTTCGAGGACTGCGAGGTACCCGAGGAGAACGTGCTGGGCCAGGTCGGGGGCGGCGTGCGCGTTCTGATGTCGGGGCTCGACTACGAGCGTCTGGTGCTCGCCGGCGGCCCGCTCGGCATCATGCAGGCCTGTATGGACGTGGTGATCCCCTATATCCACGAGAGGAAGCAGTTCGGCCAGCCGATCGGCGAGTTCCAGCTCATGCAGGGCAAGATCGCCGACATGTACACGACGATGAACGCGGCGCGCGCCTACGTCTACATGTGCGGCAAGGCCGCGGACCGCGGCGAGATCACCCGCCAGGACGCCGCCGGCTGCCTGCTCTTCAGCGCCGAGAAGGCGACCTGGATGGCACTGCAGGCGATCCAGGCGCTCGGCGGCAACGGCTACATCAACGACTACCCTACGGGCCGGCTGCTGCGTGACGCCAAGCTCTACGAGATCGGTGCTGGTACCTCCGAGATCCGCCGCATGCTGATCGGGCGCGAGCTGTTCAAGCTCACGGCCTGAGTCTGGCGAGAAGCTGCGGAACCTATCCGGTTCCGCAGCCTTCGAGTGAACAGAGAACTCCATTTGGCTCCTGCCGAGGCAACCTGACGCAGGGGGTAGCGGTGCGCCTCGTGGCAGGTTAGCGCCGTCCGTGTCAGCAACGTCAGGGGAGGCCCGCGTGTCGGCACCCATCGACTTCTATTTCGAGTTCGCGAGCCCTTACGGCTATCTTGCCTCCTTGCGGATCGATGCCATCGCGGCGGCTTACGACCGTGAGGTCGCGTGGCGGCCCATCATGCTGGGGCCGGCGCTCAAGCTCACCGGCAGCATGCCCAACATGAGCGCGCCCTTGAAGGGCGAGTATCTCAAGCGCGACGCGCCGCGTTTCGCGCGCATGCTGGACGCGCCCTTCAAGATGCCTCCCGTGATGCCGATGAGTTCGCTTGCGGCATCGCGCGCCTTCTGGTGGCTGCACGCGCAGGACCCCGATATGGCGAAGGGCTTCGCGCAGGCCGTCCTCCACGCGCACTGGGGCGAAGGCCGCGACATGTCCACGGCCGACCAGGTGGCCGAGATCGGCGAGACCCTGGGGCTGCCGAAGGCCGAGCTCAAGGCGGGCATCGAGGACCCTGCGGTCAAGGCGAAACTCAAGGAGGAGACCGATCGCTCGATCGAGCGCGGCGTGTTCGGCTCGCCCTTCATCTTCGTCGACGACGAGCCCTTCTGGGGTGCGGACCGCCTGGACCAGGTCGAGCGCTGGCTCGCGACCGGGGGCTGGTAATCGCCGGATGGCGCGCCTACGGTGTCGGCACGACACCGTGCCGGCATTGCAGGCGCCCACCATGGCTCGGCCCACGATTCGCGGCTTGGACGATACATCATGGCCCGTCTGCAGGAGCGGGCCGCTGCCGCCGGCCACTCGCTGGAGCAGGAGGTACGGGAGATCCTCGCTGCCGCGACGGCCACCGATCCGGCCGCGATGGCGGCCCGGCTGCGGGCGCGTCTTGCGGCCTTCGGCTCGCGGATGTTCGGCGACAGTGCCGAGCTCGTGCGTTCCTCACGCGATGAACGGAGCGCATGAGCGTTCCGGCGTCACGCCTCAGCCGATGGCCGGCTTCACGTCGGTGTGACGGAACTCCTCGCCCTTGAACAGGAGCGGCAGGTCGAGCGAGACGGCGAGCGCATAGGCCGCGCAGTCGCCGAGCGTGAGCTGCGCCTTGTGGCCGGAATCCCGGCCGTACTTTCGGTACGCACTGAACGCGATGTTGGCGTTCACCTCGTCGAACGGCATGATGGCGATCTCGAGCCGGTCGAGGAGGGCGCCGAGATAGCTCACCATCTGCCGGCCGTAGCGCCGCTGCAGGATCGTTCTCGCCTCGAGCAGGTTGAACGCCGAGAGGAAGCGGTCGGGCACCATCTCGATGCGGGCGCGGAACGCGTCGGCCTCCGGGTCGCCGGCGAGAATGGCCAGAATGGCCGAGCTGTCGATCGCGATCAATCGTAGGTCCCGTACTCGTTGTAGCCCAGAATCTCGTCGTTGGAGCGCCGGTCGAGCACCGGCAGCTTGTGCGCTTCCTTCAAGATCTCGTCGATGGCGAGACGGCGGGCGAGCCGGCGCGGCCGGTCGTGGAGCCGCTTGTGCCGCTCGATCCGTTCCTTGATCGCCCGCGTCACGGCCTCGGTGATGCTCTCGCCGGTGAGGGAGGCGAGCTCGCGCGCGAGCTTGTCGGCCTCCGTGGCCTTGATGTTGAGCGCCATGTCTTCCTCACCTCCCACTGGGAAGAATGCAGCTCTTCCTGATGGCGGCAATGTAGCATTGCGTGCCCACCCGGCAAAGCATAGGAAAGGGCGACGGAGAGGCAGAACAGACCCATGAGCATCCTCGAGACCCGGCTGAATGCCCGCAGCGAGCCGTTCCGGCACAACGCCGCGAGAATGCAGGCGCTCGTCGACGATCTGCGCGCCCAGGTGGCCCGCGCCGCGCTGGGCGGCGACGAGGCGGCGCGGCGCAAGCATGCGGCCCGCGGCAAGCTCCTGCCCCGCGAGCGGCTCGAGCGGCTCTTGGACCCCGGAGCGCCCTTCCTCGAGCTCTCGCAGCTCGCGGCGCACGGCATGTACGGCGGCGAGGTGCCAGGGGCGGGGATCATCACCGGCATCGGCCGTGTCGCTGGCCGCGAGTGTGTCGTCGTGGTCAACGACGCCACGGTGAAGGGCGGCACCTACTACCCGATCACGGTGAAGAAGCACCTGCGCGCGCAGGAGGTGGCGCGCATCAACCGGCTGCCCTGCATCTATCTCGTCGACAGCGGCGGCGCAAATCTGCCCAACCAGGACGAGGTCTTCCCCGACCGGGAACATTTCGGCCGCATCTTCTACAACCAGGCCACCATGTCGGCCGAGGGCATCCCGCAGATCGCCGTGGTGATGGGCTCCTGCACCGCCGGCGGCGCCTATGTGCCGGCCATGTCGGACGAGGCGATCATCGTCCGCAACCAGGGGACGATCTTCCTGGGCGGTCCGCCTCTGGTGAAGGCCGCGACCGGCGAGGTCGTGACCGCCGAGGAGCTAGGCGGCGGCGACGTCCATACCCGGATCTCGGGTGTCGCCGACCACCTGGCCGAGGACGACAGCCACGCCCTGTCGCTCGCCCGCCGCATCGTGGCCTCGCTCAACCACGAAAAGCGCATCGACCTCGACGTGCGCGAGCCGCGTGAGCCGCTCTACGATCCGAAGGAGCTCTATGGCCTGATCCCGGCCGACCTGCGCCAGCCCTTCGAGATCCGCGAGGTGATCGCGCGCATCGTCGACGGCTCGGTGCTCGAGGAGTTCAAGCCGCGCTACGGCGCCACGCTCGTCACCGGCTTCGCACGGCTGTTCGGCTATCCGGTCGGGATCATCGCCAACAACGGCATCCTGTTCTCGGAATCGGCCCTGAAGGGCGCGCATTTCGTCGAGCTGTGCTGCCAGCGCCGCATTCCCTTGATCTTCCTCCAGAACATCACCGGCTTCATGGTCGGCAGGAAGTACGAGGCCGGCGGCATCGCCAAGGATGGGGCGAAGCTCGTCCATGCGGTCTCGAACGCCGCCGTGCCGAAGCTCACCGTGATCGTCGGCGGCAGCTTCGGGGCCGGCAACTACGGCATGTGCGGCCGCGCCTTCGAGCCGCGTTTTTTATGGATGTGGCCCAACGCCCGGATCTCGGTCATGGGCGGCGAGCAGGCGGCATCCGTCCTCGCCACGCTGCGCCGCGACGCCATCGAGAGCCGGGGCGGCACGTGGTCTCCCGAGGAGGAGGAGGCGTTCAAGGCGCCGATCCGCGAGCAGTACGAGACGCAGGGTCATCCTTACTACGCCACCGCGCGGCTCTGGGACGACGGCATCATCGATCCCGCCGACACCAGGATCGTGCTAGGCTTGGGCCTCTCGGCCGCGCTCAACGCGCCCATCCCGCGCACGGGCTTCGGCGTCTTTCGCATGTGAGGCAGACGATGAGCCAGGATACCCCCGTCGTCCGCGTCGACCGCGACGGCCCGCTCGCGCGCGTGACCCTGAACCGCCCCGAGATCCACAACGCCTTCGACGAGCGGCTGATCGAGGCGCTTGCCGAGACCTTCCGCCATCTCGCCGAGGACGGGACCGCGCGCGCGGTGCTGCTCGCCGGTGCCGGCAAGAGCTTCTCGGCCGGTGCCGACCTCAACTGGATGAAGCGCGCCGCCGCTTATGACGAGGAGCAGAACCGGGCCGATGCCCGCGCGCTCGAGCTCATGCTGCGCCGGATCGACGAGTGCCCGAAGCCCGTGATCGCGCTGGTGCAGGGTGCCGCCATCGGCGGGGGGCTCGGCTTGGTTGCCGCCTGCGACATCGCCATCGCCGGCGAGGCCGCCCAGTTCGCCACCAGCGAGGTCCGGCTCGGCATCGTGCCGGCGGTGATCTCGCCCTTCGTCGTCCGCGCCATCGGCCCGCGCCAGGCGCGGCGCTGGTTTCTCACCGCCGAGCGCTTCGGGGCGGAAGAGGCGCGCCGCATCGGCCTCGTCCACGAGGTCGTGCCGACCGAGCACCTCGAAGCCCGTGGCCGCGAGATCGTGGCCGAGATCGTGAAGGGCGGACCCGAGGCGATCGCCGAGGCGAAGCGGCTCGTGCGTCTGGTCGAGACCATGCCGCAGGGCGGCAGCATTCTGGCCGAGGCTACCGTCGCCATGATCGCCGAGCGCCGCGCCTCGCCCGAGGGCAAGGAAGGGATCGGCGCCTTCCTCGAGAAGCGCAAGCCCGCCTGGATCGCTGGCGCGGAGCAGGCATGATCGCCGTGTGGCCATCGGGATGGACGGTCATGGGTGAGCTCGCGAGAACCTCGCCGCCGCGGATGACGCTGGAGGAGTTCCTGCGCTGGGACGACGGCACCGACACCCGCTACGAGCTCGATCGGGGTGAGCTCGTCGCCATGGCGCCGGCGCGCGAGCGGCACGGGGTCATCTGCCAGAATGCGGACTCGGTCATCGAGCGCGCCGTCGAGGACCGTCCGCCCTGTCGGGCCGTCCAGCAGCCCAGCGTGCTGATCGACGCCACCGATCACCGCTTCTACACCGCCGATGTGGCCCTGACGTGTGAGCCGCCCGAGGACAGACTCGAGGTCGCAACACCACGTCTCGTCGTCGAGGTGCTGTCCTCCTCGACCGAGGGCGTGGACAAGCATCGCAAGGTGGCGGCCTATGGCGAGCTGCCGTCGGTCGAGGAGATCCGGCTGATCGACAGCCGGCAGCGTTGGATGCTGGTCTGGCAGCGGGTCGAGGGCGCCTGGGTCGCCGGTCTGCCGCTCACCGGCGAGGCGAGCTTCGCGAGCCGTGTGCTCGGCGTCGATGTCACGCTGGAGCGGCTCTACCGCCACACCGGCCTCTGACGGACGGCAGTGGACCGGGACGTGAGGGCCGGCAGGAAGGGGGGAGCCTTGTTCGACAGCCTCTTGATCGCCAACCGCGGCGAGATCGCCTGCCGCATCATCAAGACCTGCCGCCGGCTCGGCATCCGTACCGTGGCGGTCTATTCCGACGCCGACCGCGACGCGCGCCACGTCCGGCTCGCCGACGAGGCCGTGCATCTGGGGCCGCCACCGGCGGCCGAGAGCTATCTCGTGATCGGAAAGATCCTGGACGCGGCCCGGCGCACCGCCGCCGCCGCGATCCATCCGGGTTACGGCTTTCTCTCCGAGAGCCCGGCATTCGCGCGCGCCGTGCGCGATGCCGGCCTCGTCTTCGTCGGTCCCCCGCCCGAGGCCATGGAGCGCCTCGGCGGCAAGGACAGTGCCAAGGCCCTGCTCGAGCCTGCGGGCGTGCCGCTGGTGCCGGGCTATCACGGGGCCGATCAGGACGACCGGCGCCTGCTCGCCGAGGCGGAGCGCATCGGCTTTCCGCTCCTGATCAAGGCCACGGCCGGCGGCGGCGGCAAGGGGATGCGCAAGGTCGAGCGGGCGGCCGACTTCGCCGAGCTCCTCGCCGCCTGCCGGCGCGAGGCCAAGGCGGCGTTCGGCGACGACCGGGTGCTGCTCGAGCGCTACATCGAGCGGCCGCGCCACGTCGAGGTGCAGGTGTTCGCCGACCGCTACGGGCAGGCCGTCCACCTGTTCGAGCGCGACTGCACGCTGCAGCGCCGGCACCAGAAGATCATCGAGGAAGCACCCGCTCCAGGGCTTCCCGACGAGGTGCGCGCGGCCCTCGGCCGGGCCGCGACCGAGGCGGCGCTGGCGGCTGCTTACGAGAACGCCGGCACGGTCGAGTTCCTGCTCGACCGCGAGGGCCGGTTCTACTTCATCGAGATGAACACGCGGCTTCAGGTCGAGCACCCCGTGACCGAGGCGATCACCGGGCTCGATCTGGTCGAATGGCAGCTCAGGATCGCCGCGGGCGAGCCCTTGCCGCTGCGCCAGGATGCGATCCGGGCCAAGGGCCACGCCTTCGAGGCGAGGCTCTACGCCGAGGACCCGGCGAAGGGCTTCCTGCCTTCGATCGGCACGCTGCGCACGCTCCGGCTGCCCGAGGGGCTTGCGGACGTGCGCGTCGATACCGGGGTGGAGGAGGGCGATCCCGTCACCCCGTTCTATGATCCGATGATCGCGAAGATCATCGCCTGGGGGCCGGATCGCACGGCAGCGCTCGAGCGGCTCGCCGAGGCGCTCGACGCCACCCAGGTCGCAGGGGTCACGACCAATCTCGGGTTCTTGCGCGCCGCCGCGGCGAGCCCCGCTTTCCGTACGATGGAGATCGACACGGGCTGGCTCGACCGCGAGGGCACGGAAGAGCTCGCTCGCGAGCCGGCACCTTCGCCGGACACCCTGCTGCTCGCGGCCCTTGCCACCGTGGCCTTGAGTCTCGCCCGGAAACGTCCGCCGCCGGTGCCCGGAACGGATTGGACCTCGCCCTGGCACCGCCGCGATGCCTGGCGTCTCAACCAGACGCCGCGCGGCCTCGTCCGGCTTCTCGTGGGGCAGGAGCTCACGATCGTCACGGTCGAGGGTACCGGCGAGCGCTTCACCGCCCGGCTCGGCGAGCACGCGCTCGCCGCCCGCTGCGGCGTGGCCGACGGCCGGGTCTGGATCGAGGCGGAGGGCCGGCGCCGCGCCTTCCCCGCCGCCCTCGTCGGCCACACGCTCGTCCTCACCCTGGACGACCGGCGGCACAGCTTCACGCTCGAGGACGGTCGCTTCTTCGCCCGCGGCGAGGAGGAGGATCAGGGCCTGTTCACCGCACCCATGCCGGGCAAGGTGACGAAGCTCCTCGTCGCACCGGGCGATCGCGTGCGGAAAGGCCAGCCTCTGGCCGTGCTGGAGGCCATGAAGATGGAGAGCCGCTTCGAAGCGCCGCGCGACGGCATCGTCGCCGCCATCCATGTGCGCGAAGGCGAGCAGGTCGAGGAGGGCACGGTGCTGCTCGACCTCGCGAGCGCGGAGGAGGCCGCGGCGTCATGACCGGAGTCGATCTGTTCGCGGCCGTCCCGACCGAGGTCACGATCGTCGAGGTGGGGCCGCGCGACGGGCTGCAGAACGAGCCGGCACCGGTGCCGCTCGAGGTCAAGGTGGCGCTGATCGAAGCGCTGGCGGCAGCGGGGCTGCCCGTGGTCGAGGCGGGCTCGTTCGTCTCGCCGAAATGGGTGCCGCAGATGGCCGGCAGCGACGCGGTCCTGCGCGGGATCGCGAAGCGGCCGGGCGTGCGCTATCCCGTGCTCGTGCCGAACCTCAAGGGCTTCGAGGCGGCCTATGCCGCCGGGGCCGAGGAGATCGCGGTCTTCGGGGCGGCCTCCGAGACCTTCTCGCAGAAGAACATCAACTGCTCGATCGAAGAGAGCCTCGAGCGCTTCCGGCCCGTGATCGACAAGGCCCTGGCGCACGACGTGCGCGTGCGCGGCTACGTCTCCTGTGTCGTCGACTGCCCTTACGAGGGGCCGATCGCCCCCGCGGCCGTGGCCGGGGTGGCGCGGCGGCTGTTCGAGATGGGCTGCTTCGAGATCTCCCTGGGCGATACCATCGGCACTGGCACGCCGCGCCGGACCGCCGCCATGCTGGCGGCGGTCATGGCCGAGGTGCCGGCGACCGCGCTCGCCATCCACGCCCACGACACCTACGGCCAGGCGCTCGCCAACGTGTTGACGGCGCTGGAGCTGGGGGTGCGTGTCGTCGACAGCTCGGTCGCGGGCCTGGGCGGCTGCCCCTACGCCAAGGGCGCTTCCGGCAACGTCGCGACCGAGGATCTTCTCTTCATGCTGGACGGCATGGGCGTCAGGACGGGTGTCGATCTCGACGCTGTGATCCGCGCCGGCGAGGCGATCTGCGGCGTGCTGGGCCGCGAGACCCGGAGCAAGGTGGCGCAGGCCAAGAGGGGGTGAGCTCGCAGCCTTTCACCCGAGGCCGGCCCGCAGGGCGGCTTCGACCCGTTCTCCGACGTTTTCGCCGATTCGCCCGCGCCGTTCGCAAGCGCCGCCTCGACCGTCGCGATCTTCGCCGGGCGGACGACCGAAGGCCTGGGCAGCCCGGCCGCCGTCAGATCGTCGATCGGGACGTCGTCGGGCCAGGGCGGGTTCGCGGCGCTGGTGATCATCAGTATCGATGCTTGGTGGCGATCTCCCAGGCGGAGGCGCTGCTGACGAGGATCTGGTTGTCCGGATCGGCGATCACGCCGCGGGCCGCGGCCGGCAGCTTGGGATCGTCGAACAGCCACCACAGCAGCGCACGGGTATCGAGCAGCACCCTCACTGCTGCCAAGCCCTGAGTTCGTCCTCGTCCAACGGCTCGAAGAACGCCTCGGTCACGCGCCCGCGCGCGATGCCTGGGCGTCGCGGCGCCTTCTCCTCGACCCTCACCAGCCGGGCGAACGGCTTGCCGCGCTTCGCGATGACGACCTCCTCGCCACGCGCCACCCGCTCGAGCAGCTCCGATAGCTGCGCCTTGGCTTCGTGCACGTTGACCTTCATGTGAGTTCGTCGCCTTCGAGTTGGTCCATGCATGGACCAACTCGGGGGCGTGTCAAGCCAGCCGACCCGTAAGCGTGCAAGCCTGCGCGCGCCGCGCTAAGCTGCGCCCGCTGCCTCCTGCGGAGCCCTGTCCATGCCGTCCGCCTTCCTCGCCGACCTGCTGCCCCGCCACGACGATCCCTTGCGCCGAGCGATCGACGCCGCTTACCACCGTGACGAGACCGATGCCGTGGAGATGCTCTTGGCCGAGCTCCGGTTCGATCCGGCCACGGTCGAGCGCATCCAGGCGCGTGCCCGCCGGCTGGCGCACCGGCTCAGGGCGGAGACGGCGGCGCAGGGCGGGGTCGAGGCGTTCATGCACGCCTACAGCCTCGACACCCACGAGGGTGTGATGCTGATGTGCCTGGCCGAAGCGCTCTTGCGCGTGCCCGACGCCGAGACGCAGGAGAAGCTGATCCGCGACAAGATCGGCGACGTGGACTGGCAGAAGCGGGTCGCGCGCAGCGAGAGCTTCCTCGTCAACGCCTCGGCCTTCGGCCTCATGCTCTCGGGCCGGGTCATGCGCTGGGACCAGCCCGGCGAGGACTTCACGACGCGCTTTCGCAGCCTGCTCGGCCGTCTGGGCGAGCCCGTCGTGCGCGAGGCCATGCGGCAGGCCATGCGCATCCTGGGCCAGCAGTTCGTGCTCGGGCAGACGATCGATCAGGCGATCGAGCGGGCGAAGCGGATGCACGAGCTGGGCTTCCGCTACTCCTACGACATGCTGGGCGAGGGGGCCAAGACCGCGGCCGACGCCGCGCGCTATTTCGAGGCCTACCACGCGGCGCTGCAGCGGATCGCCGCCACCGCCCCCCAGGCCGGCTTCTTCGACCGGCCCAGCCTCTCGATCAAGCTCTCGGCGCTGCATCCGCGCTACGAGTTCGCGAAGTGGCGCCGGCTCGAAGCCGAGCTGCTGCCGGGGCTGGTCGGCCTTCTGAAGGCCGCACGCGCCGCCGGCATCGCGATCACGATCGACGCCGAGGAGAGCGAGCGTCTCGAGCCCTCGCTCGATCTCATCGAGCGCCTCGCGACCCATCCCGACCTCATGGGCTGGAACGGGCTCGGGCTCGCCGTCCAGGCCTACCAGAAGCGGGCCCTGTACATGATCCCCTGGCTCGCCGAACTCGCCCGGCGCACCTCGCGCCAGATCCCGGTCCGGCTCGTGAAGGGGGCCTACTGGGATACCGAGATCAAGCACGCGCAGGTCCTGGGCGTGCCCGATTTCCCGGTGTTCACCCGGAAGGTGGCGACCGACGTCTCCTATCTCGCCTGCGCCAAGCGCCTGCTCGAGGGCGGCGAGCTGTTCTATCCCCAGTTCGCGACCCACAACGCGCATACCATCGCCGCCGTGATCGAGCTCGCCGGCAACCGGCGCAGTGGGTTCGAGTTCCAGAAATTGCACGGCATGGGAGAAGCGCTCTACCGCGACCTCGCCACGGTCGAGCATGTCGGCATCCCCTGCCGGGTCTATGCGCCCGTGGGCAGCCACAAGGATCTTCTCCCTTATCTCGTGCGCCGGCTGCTCGAGAACGGAGCCAACAGCTCCTTCGTCCATCAGGTGGTCGATCCCGAGACCTCGCTCGAGGAGCTGATCGCCGATCCCGTGCAGCGGCTGCGATCGGTCCACCCCAAGCCGCACCCCAAGATCCGCCGGCCGCCCGAACTGTTCGCCCCGCAGCGCAAGAACGCCGTTGGCATCGATCTGAGCTCGCCCAAGGAGCGCGCAGCACTCGAGCAGGCGCTGACCCGGGCGATCTCGGGCGAGCGGCGCTTCGTGGCGAAGCCCGGCATCGGCTCGGCCGCCAACCGCCACGCCGTGCGCAACCCGGCCGACCGGCGCGAGGTGATCGGCGAGGTGGCCTTCGCCGACGCCGAAGCTGCCGAGCGGGCGCTCGCCGCGGCGCACGCCGCCTTCGCGCATTGGGGCCGTGTGCGGGCCGAGGAGCGGGCCGCCATTCTCGAGCGGGCCGCCGACCTGCTCGAGGCCGAGCGCGGCGTGCTCCTGGCGCTCTGCGTGAAGGAGGCCGGCAAGACGATCGTGGATTCGGTCGCCGACTGGCGCGAGGCGATCGATTTCTTGCGCTACTACGCGGCCGAGGCGCGCCGCCTGTTCGCCGCACCCATGCCGCTGCCGGGTCCGACCGGCGAGGACAACCGGCTCCGCCTCGAGCCGCGTGGCGTGTTCGTCGCGATCTCGCCCTGGAATTTCCCGATCGCGATCTTCACGGGTCAGATCGCGGCGGCGCTGGCCGCCGGCAACACGGTGATCGCGAAACCGGCCGAAGCCACGGCGCTGATCGCGGAGGAGATCATCTCCCTTCTCCACAAGGCCGGCGTGCCCGAGGATGCGCTGATCCACGTGCCGGGCGAGGGGCACGTGGTGGGGCCGGTGCTGGTCGGCGATCCGCGCACGGCGGGCGTGGTGTTCACGGGCTCGACCGAGACCGCCTGGGCGATCCAGCGCACCATGGCGGCCAAAGATCACCCGATCCGGCCGCTCATCGCCGAGACCGGCGGGCTCAACGCCATGATCGTCGACAACACGGCGCTCCCGGAGCAGGTCGTGACCGATGCCATCGAGAGCGCCTTCCGCTCGGCCGGCCAGCGCTGCTCGGCGCTGCGCGTGCTCTTCCTGCAGGAGGAGATCGCCCCCAAGGTCATCGACATGCTGACCGGGGCCATGGCCGAGCTCCAGGTGGGCGATCCCGCCCGGCTCGATACCGACGTGGGCCCGGTGATCGAGGAGGCGGCGAAGGAGGAGCTCGAGCGCCACGTGGCGGCGATCTCGGCGCAAGCGCGGCTGCTCTATCGCTGCCCACTCGACGAGCGCCACGCGCACGGCAGCTTCGTGGCTCCCACCCTGGTCGAGATCGACCGGATCGGCCGGCTCGAGAAGGAGAGCTTCGGGCCGATCCTGCACGTGGTGCGCTATCCGGGCAGCCGACTCGACCAGGTGGTCGAGAGCATCAACGCCACCGGCTTCGGCCTCACCTTCGGCATCCATTCCCGGATCGACGAGACCATCGACCACGTCGTGAGCCGGGTGCGGGCGGGCAACATCTACGTCAACCGCAACATCATCGGCGCCGTCGTCGGCTCCCAGCCCTTCGGCGGCGAAGGGCTCTCGGGCACCGGCTTCAAGGCCGGCGGTCCGTACTATCTCCTGCGCTTCGCCGTCGAGCGCACGGTGACGGTCAACACGGCGGCGGTAGGCGGCAACCTGGCGCTGCTCGGGGCGCTGGAGGAGGAGGGGGCCTAGGAGAAGGCGTCGTTTCCGTTCCCGGGGGGCCGCCAGCTGGTGCCAGCCCCGATATCCTTTTGCCTTGATGGCGGTCGTGCTCGGGCTCGCCCGCGTGCCGGAAGACCTGGCGCATCCCACCCCGCCGAGGGCCGTCCCGAGCGGGTGCCCGAGGACTGGCGACTGGCATTCCGTGCTGCCATCTCTGCTGCCCGAGCCGATGCCAGTCCTCGCCGGCCTTCGCCCTGCTGGCCGGGGCGCTCCACGGGCTGTGCAGGAATCTTGACAGAGCACGCGGGTCCACTATAACGCGGCATCACGCGCGGCCGGGCGAAAGCTCCGGGCCGCTTCTTTTGTCACGTTCGCTGCCGAGGGTCGATGACCAAGCGCATTGAAGCCAAGACGAAGATCTGCCGCCGGCTCGGTGTCAATCTCTGGGGTCGCCAGAAGAACCCGCTGGCGCGTCGCGATTACGGGCCAGGCGAGCACGGCCAGAAGCGGCGCAAGCTCTCCGACTACGCGCTCCAGCTCGCGGCCAAGCAGAAGCTCAAGCGCTACTACGCCAACATGAGCGAGCGGCAGTTCCGGCGCGCCTACGAGGAGGCTGCCCGGCTGCGTGGCGACACCGCCGAGAACCTGATCGGCCTGCTCGAGCGCCGGCTCGACACCGTGGTCTACCGCGTCAACCTGGCGCCGACCCCGTTCGCCGCCCGCCAGCTCATCAACCACGGCCACGTGCTCGTCAACGGCAAGCGCGTCAACATCCCGAGCTATCTCGTGCGCGAGGGCGACACGATCGAGATCGCCGAGCGCTCGAAGAATCATCCGAACATGCTCGAGAGCGTGCAGCATCCCGAGCGCGACGTGCCCGACTACATCAGCTTCGATCCGAAGGGCCTCAAGGCGCAGTTCGTCCGCACCCCGAAGCTCCAGGACGTGCCCTACCCGGTGCAGATGGAGCCGAATCTGGTGATCGAGTACTACTCGCGCTGAGCACGGCGCGACCGTGGTCGTGCCCGGCAGGGGCGTTGCCGCGATCGTCACCCTCGGTTGGAGCGGCCCCGCGAGGGGCCGTTCGCGTTTTGGATCGTTCCGTCGCCTCCGGTCGGCTCTCGCGCGCCTCGGATGGCGGCCTCTTCCCGCAGCTTCGCGAAGAAGCAGGTCGTGTCGCCGCCGCTGTAGTCGTCGATCATCGGCCGGAAGTCGGACCCGGCCCGGCGTAAGAGCGCCAGCAGGCGGCGGCTCTCGGGATGCTCCGGGAAGCGAGCGATGTAGGGCTCGGCCCAGGCCATGTAGTGGCGGCCGTGGCCGCGGCGGACGAGGAAGCCCAGATCCTGCGGCTCGCCGCCCGTTTCGGCGTAGGCCCGCACCCGCTCCGGATCGTCGATGGCGTCGAGCAGGAAGCGCACGCCGGTGTGGATGTCCTTGCCGTCCACCGCACGGCCATAGAGGTCCTGCCCCTGCACCGCCGCCATCTCCGCGATCGTCACGAGCGAGGCGAGTGCGTGCCGCTGGTACCACAAGGCGCGCACGCTGCGCCGGGTCTCGAGCGGCAGGCTGCCGTCGGGCCGCATGTCGTGGAGCGCCTGAAGATAGGCCTCGCTCCCCTGCCGGAACGCGCTCTCGTCGCCGGTGAGCGCACCCCAGGCCATGCTGACGCTGGCCCGCAGGTAATAGTGATTGTTGCGAGCAGTGACCTCGCGCGGGGATGGTAGTCTGCGCTCCCGGCCGCGGAGCGCTTCGACCTTCCCGAGCCAGCGCTCGACCCGCGCGCGCCGGTCCGGTGTGAGCGCCGTCGGATCGGCACGTAAGAGGGCAAAAGCCACGATGATCGGCAGAAGGGTTCGGTCGAGCGCGTAGTAGACGTTGGCGCTCGGCGTCTCGATCCGGGTGAGGGCGTCGGCGCGTGCCCAGACGTCGAGGAGCCCGGCCAGCGCTTGGCGTGCGTTGGCGTCGCCGGCTCCGAATGCGGCCGCGGCGGTGGTCATCACGGCATAAGCGAAAGGCTCGCTCGCCGGGTCGGGTCCCTCGGCCAGGGCGCGCAGGCCCGATACGGGTGGCGGCAGCCGGCCCCGATCCGGTACGGTGCCCGCCATGCACCAGCGATCGCGGACGAAGGCGGGGAAGGAGGCCAGTTCCTGCAGCCGTTCCGCGCGCCGGAACAGCACCTCTCCCGGACGGGTGAGGAGAGGATCGTTCGCTCCCGGCTCCGGCGGCCGGGCATACCGGGCCATGCCGCAACTCGTGACAAGGACAGCGACAGCGGCCACCATGGCGATGCCCGGCCGTTTCCTGCCCGGTATGCTCGCCATGCGGCTGCCTTCTCGACGCATGCGCGGGACGAACCCTGTCGGAATGGTGACCGATGAGCCTCAGCGAGAATGTCTTGCGTGTCAGTGTAGCGGGCCTGGTGGCCGCTTGTCTCGCCGTGCCGACCGGCACGGCGATGCGGGCGGCCGCCGCCGGCTTCGACGCGCGCTACGCGGTGCAGGCGACGGGGATCGAGATCGGGCAGGCGGCGCTCTCGCTGGAGTCCATGGCCGAGGGGCTGCGCACGCGCTTCGTGTTCGAGAGCGGCGCCATGCTCGGTCTCGTCCAGCCATCGCTCACCCGTATGGACGGAATCGCCCGTGTCCGCGCCGCCGAGGTGAAGCCCAGGAGCTTCGAAGCCACCTACAGCCGCGAGGACCGGATCCGCGACATCGGCATCCGCTATGGCGCCGATGGCGAGATCGCGAGCTTTGCGCTCACCAAGGGCGGACGCGTGCGGGTGAGTCGGGTACCGGACGGGCTCGGCAGCGGAACGGTCGACCCGCTCGCCGCGATCCTGCGCGCGCGCGCCTGGCTGGGCCAGGCCGTCGAGGGCGACGAGCTCGATCTCAAGGTGTTCACCGGCCGCAAGCGCTACGACGCGCACGTGCGCTATCTCGGGTCGACGCAGATCACGCAGCGCGGCGACAGCAAGGCCGCGCATCGGGTGGCGTTGCAGTATCGTGTCGCCCAGGAACTCGACGAGGACACGGGCAAGCTCGTGCCCGAGCGGGGCGGGGCCCAGCGCGAGATCGAGATCGTGGTCAGCGCCGACGGGCGCTATCTGCCGCTGCGCGCCAGCGGCTCGTTCGACGGCTGGCCGCTCACGGCCGAGCTTCTGGAGGAGTGCGAGGCGCCGCCGGGCTGCGCGACGCCCCATTGAGAGCCGGAAAGGCCGGGATCAGGCCTTGTGGGTGATGCCCTTCTCGGCGAGGAGCTGCTGGAGCTCGCCGCTCTCGTACATCTCGCGGACGATGTCGCAGCCGCCCACGAGCTCGCCCTTGACGTAGAGCTGCGGAAAGGTCGGCCAGTTGGAGAACTCCTTCAGACCCTGCCGCAGCTCCATGTCGTCGAGCACGTTGTAGGACTGGAACGGCACGCCCACCTGGTTCAGGACCTGGACCACGGCGGCGGAGAAGCCGCACATCGGGAACACGGGCGTACCCTTCATGTAGAGGACGACGTCGTCGCCCTCGATCTGCTGCCTGATGCGCTCGTTGATCGTGCTCATCGCTGTTCGATCCTCGTTGATCGGTTCGGGTCGCGGCCTAGTCCTCGGGAACGGCAGTGACGAGGGCCAGCGCATGCAGCTCGCCACCCATCCGCTGGCCGAGCGCCTGGTAGACGAGCTGATGCTGCTGCAGGCGGGACTTGCCGCGGAATGCCTCGGAGACGATGTGCGCACGATAATGATCGCCGTCGCCGGCCAGGTCCTCGATCCGGACGCGAGCGTCGGGCAGGCTTTCCTTGATCAGGCGCTCGATCTCGGCTGCGCTCATCGGCATGGGCTCGAAAACTCCCTCTCACACCTCGGCGGCGGCCGCCATGTAACCCGGCAGCCAGCCTTCGTGCACGGCCCGGAGCTCTTGGAGCGATATGGGCTCCTCGTCGCGCAGGATCAACGCGCCGCCGCCGGTCCGCCCGACCTCGCGCGCGAGCACGCCTGCCTCGGCCGCGGCCTGAAGCAGCGGCCGGACGTCCTCGTCCCGGACGGCCAGGAGATAGCGGCCCTGATCCTCGCCGAAGAGCCAGCCCGCAGTGCTCGGCACGTCGCTCGGGACGTGGAGCGCAGCACCCATGCCGCTCGCGAGGCACATCTCGGCCACGGCAACCGCGAGGCCGCCGTCCGAGAGGTCGTGGCAGGCGCGCACGCGCCCCGCCGCGATCTGCCGCAGCACGAACTCGCCGTTGCGGCGCTCGGCGGCGAGATCGACCGGCGGCGGCGCGCCGTCGTCGCGGCCCAGGATGACCTGCCAGTAGAGCGAGCTGCCGAGCCAGCCCAGGCATTCGCCCAGGAGCACGAGCACGAGGTCCGGCTCCTGCCAGGCGATTCCGACCATGCGGCCGAGATCCTCGATCAGGCCGACACCGCCGACATTGGGCGTGGGCAGGATCGCGTTGCCGTCGGTCTCGTTGTAGAGCGAGACGTTGCCCGAGACGACCGGGTAGTCGAGCGCTCTACAGGCGGCCGCCATGCCCTCGATGCAGCCGATGAGCTGCCCCATGATCCGCGGCCGCTCGGGACTGCCGAAGTTGAGGCAGTTGGTGATGGCGAGTGGCCGCGCCCCCGTGGCGACGAGGTTGCGCCAGGATTCCGCCACGGCCTGCATCCCGCCCATGTGCGGATCGGCCTGGCAGTAACGGGGCGTGCAGTCGGTCGCGAGCGCCAGGCCCCGGTTCGTGCCGTGCACCCGCACCACGGCCGCGTCCCCGCCCGGACGCTGCACCGTGTCGCCCATGACCATGTGGTCGTACTGCTCGAAGATCCAGCGCTTGCTGCAGAGATCGGGCGAGCCGATCAGGCGCAGGAGCGCTTGCCGGTGCGGCAGCACGGCCTCGCGGTCGCTCGCCGCGATCGGCACCCGCCGGGGCGAGGGCTCGCTCGGCCGGTCGTAGACCGGGGAGGCTCCGCTCACGGGAGCAACGGGCACATTCGCCACGACCTCGCCCCGCCAGCGCAGCACCATCCGGCCGGTGTCGGTGACCCGGCCGATCACCGCGCAGTCGAGGCCCCATTTCCGGAACACCGCCATGGCCTCGCCCTCGCGGCCCTCCTCGAGCACCATGAGCATCCGCTCCTGGCTCTCGGAGAGCATGATCTCGTAAGGCGTCATGCCGGCCTCGCGCAACGGCACCCGGTCGAGGTCGAGCTCGATCCCGGCGCCGCCGCGATCCGCCATCTCGAACGAGGAAGAGGTGAGGCCCGCCGCTCCCATGTCCTGGATGGCGACGATGCAGTCCTTCTCCATGAGCTCGAGGCAGGCCTCGATCAGGAGCTTCTCGGTGAAGGGGTCGCCCACCTGCACGGTCGGCCGCTTGGCCTCGGTCGCCTCGCTGAACTCGGCCGAGGCCATGGTGGCGCCGTGGATGCCGTCGCGGCCGGTCTTGGCGCCGACATAGACCACCGGGTTCCCGACCCCGCTGGCCTTGGCGTAGAACACGCGGTCCTTCCGCGCGATGCCGACGCACATCACGTTGACGAGGATGTTGCCGTTGTAGGCGTGGTGGAAGGTGCACTCGCCGCCCACGGTCGGCACGCCGACGCAGTTGCCGTAGCCGCCGATGCCGGCGACGACGCCGTGGACGAGATGGCGGGTCTTGGGGTGCGAAGGGTCGCCGAAGCGGAGCGCATCCAAGAGCGCCACCGGCCGCGCCCCCATCGTGAACACGTCGCGTAAGATGCCGCCCACGCCCGTCGCCGCACCCTGGTAGGGCTCGATGAACGAGGGGTGATTGTGGCTCTCCATCTTGAAGACGGCGACGAGCCCCTCGCCGATGTCGACGACACCGGCGTTCTCGCCCGGGCCCTGCACGACCCACGGGGCCTTGGTCGGGAACTTCGAGAGGTGTTTGCGCGAGGACTTGTAGGAGCAGTGCTCGCTCCACATCACCGAGAAGATGCCGAGCTCGACCAGATTCGGCGCGCGGCCGAGGATCGCCAGGATGCGCTCGTACTCCTCGGGACTGAGGCCGTGCTCGGCCACGATCTCGGGCGTGATCTCGGGCGAGGCGGGGGCCAGGGTCATCCGAAGGCCTCGAGCAGGGATTGGAACAGGGCGCGGCCGTCGCTGCCGCCCAAAAGCGGCTCGATCGCGCGTTCGGGATGCGGCATGAGCCCGAGCACGTTGCGCTTCGGACCGCCGAGCACGCCGGCGATGTCGTCGGTCGAGCCGTTCGGGTTGTCGCGGTAGCGGAACGCCACCCGGTCCTCGTCCTGGAGCCGCTTCAGCCCGTCCGTGTCGATCACGTAGTTGCCGTCGTGGTGCGCCACCGGGAGCACGATCCGCTCGTGAAGCCCGTAGCCCTTCGTGAACACGCTCGCCGTGGTCGCGACCTCGAGCTCGACCGGGCGGCAGACGAACTTGAGCCCGGCGTTGCGGACGAGCGCACCCGGCAGGAGCCCGGCCTCGGTCAGGATCTGGAACCCGTTGCAGATGCCGATGACGGCCACACCCTCGGCGGCGCGGCGGATCACCTCGCGCATGACCGGGCTGCGCGCCGCCATGGCGCCGCAGCGGAGATAGTCGCCGTAGGAGAACCCGCCCGGCACGCCGATCACGTCCAAGGGCGGCAGCTCGGCCTGCTGATGCCAGACCCGCTGCACGGGCCGGCCGAATACGGCCTCCATCGCCACCGCGAGGTCGCGGTCGCAGTTGGAGCCGGGGAAGGTGATGACAGCGGCGCGCATGGCTTTAAGGACGCCCCTCCTCGGGCTCGGGCCAGAAGGCTTGGTCCTCGACCTGCTCCAGGGTGGAAGGGCAGATGGCGGGGAGGCTTTCGGTGGGCATGCCGGTATCGTGCGCGATCAGGACGGCATAGCGGGAGTAAAGCTCGTCGAGCTCGTCCTTGCCCAACTGCTCGATCTCCTCCGCCACATGTTCCCAGTCGAGCCCGGCCGGCGCGTTCAGGTGCTGCTCGCCGGCGCGGCGCAGGATCTCGGCCTGCTGCTGCGTCCAGCTATAGAAGTCCCGCTCGTAGAGCGTGCTCATGGGCTTGCCCCCAGGCACCTTACTCGGTGAGGCTGATCCGGTAGGTCTCGATCACGGGATTGGCGAGGAGCTGCTCGCACATCGCCTTCAGCTCGCTCTCGGCGGTGGCGCGATCGGTCGTGGCGAGGTCGAGCTCGATCACCTTGGTGCGGCGCACGCCCCTGACGTCGCCGAAGCCCAGGCTCGCGAGTGCGCGGCCGATCGCCTGCGCCTCGGGATCGAGCACACCGTCACGGAACGAGACTTCCACCCGGGCTTTCAAGGGGCAATCTCCATTGTCAGGCGGGCGCACGGGCCGCGCAGATCCTCGACATTCTGGCGGATGCGGGCGTGGTATGGCGCAACCACCCCCCGATGTCCACGTCCGATCGATCGGGGCTGCCCGCGAGCCTCGACCGGGAGGCACTACTGCATGGTCTCCGGGCCCTTGAGGTCGCGCGGGCCCGCCTCGGGCAGGATGCCGAGCCGGCGCGCGATCTCGGCGTAGGCTTCCTGGACGTTGCCGAGGTCGCGCCGGAAGCGGTCCTTGTCGAGCTTCTCGTTGGTCCGCGCGTCCCAGAGCCGGCAATTGTCGGGGCTGATCTCGTCGGCGAGGACGATCCGCATGTCCTCGTCCTCCCACAGACGCCCGAACTCGACCTTGAAGTCGATCAGCCGCAGCCCGATGCCGGTGAACAGGCCGGAGAGGAAGTCGTTGATCCGGAGGGCCAGGTTCAAGATCTCGTCGATCTCCTGGTAGGTCGCCCAGCCGAAAGCCGTGATGTGCTCCTCGGTGACCATGGGATCGCCCAGTTCGTCGGACTTGTAGTAGTACTCGACGATCGAGCGGGGGAGCGGTGTCCCTTCCTCGAGCTTGAAGCGCTGGGCGATCGAGCCCGCGGCCACGTTCCGCACCACGACCTCGATCGGGATGATCTCGACCTCCTTGATGAGCTGCTCGCGCATGTTGACGCGACGGATGAAGTGGGTCGGGATGCCGACCTCGCCGAGCTTGATCATCAGGTACTCGGAGATGCGGTTGTTGAGCACCCCCTTGCCGGTGATGACGCCCTTCTTCTGGTTGTTGAAGGCCGTGGCGTCGTCCTTGAAGTACTGAATGAGCGTGCCCGGCTCGGGACCCTCGTAGAGGACCTTGGCCTTGCCCTCGTAAACCTGCCGCCGCCGGCTCATGCTCCACCGCCTTGCAAAAAACCATGCGCGCCGGCGTCGGTTCGGCGCCGGCGTGCGAGGATACCAAACACGCGGGCCATGTATAGTGTAGCAGCCCCGCCGGCACAACGCAGCTCACGTCGAAGGCTGCTTGTTCGGATGCGCTGGCATCGGCTCGGCGCAGCCAGCGTTCCGCCAGCGCAAGAGCGCCTGCCGGTCCAGCGGGTCGAGGCCGCGCAGCACCGGAAAACCGGAACCCCCGTCCTCGGTGGCGAGCAGGAGAGCGCCGAGTCCTTCGGCGAGCGTCGCCAGGGCGAGGTCGCGCAGACCCGGCCGCAGCTTCGCCTCGATGCCGCCCGCGGGCCGCTCTCCCAGAAGCGGCTCCAGCGCCCGCTGCAGGGCTGCCATTGCCGGTGCCGTGTCGAGCGCGTCGAGCCGGATGCCGAGCCGTCCGGCGAGCTCGGCCGAACCCGCCCCCGCCACGGCCCGCACGCGCTCGACACCCAGCGCCTCCACCGCGACCGCGGCCAACAGGGTCGCATCCGGCTCGTCCGAGAGCTCGAGCAGCGCCGCTTCCCGTCCGCGTTTGCGGGCCTGATCGCGCAGGCCCAGCACCAGCGCTCGCCACAGCGCCTCGAGTTCCGGGAGCGGCGGGGCGATCGGGCCACGGCTCGCGGGCGACCAGCCGCCGTCCCCGTCGTGGCGCCAGCGACAGAGCGTCACGGCCTCCGCGAACCAGGGTGCCTGCAGCACGAGCCGGCGGTCGGCGGCGAGCACGAACGAGCCGCCGTCGGCGACGATCCCGTCCGCCCCGCCCACAGCGTTGACGTAAAGAAGCGGTAGTCCGGTCTCGGTCACCCGCGTCACGCCCTGCTGCAGCCGCCGCTCGGCCGCATCGCGCGCGAACGGCGAGCCGGCGAGCACCACCAGCAGCTCGGCGCCGCACTCGCTCGCGGCCTCGGCCACGTCCTCGCCCGCCATGTCCGCGCCGAGCATCACGCCGAGCCGCACGGCACCCTCGCGCAGCGGCAGCCGGATCGGCCCCGGCACCGGGCCGCTCGCGAGTATACCTCGCTCGTCCGGCGCATGCCGCAGCGCCTTGCCGGCGACGGCGCCCCCATGGAGCAGGAAAGCGGCGGAGAACGGGGAGCCATCGGGCGCCCGCCAGGGCGCGCCCACGAGGATGGTCGGCCCGCCGTCCGCGGTCTCGGCGGCGAGACACTCCAAAGGCTCGTCGCTGGCGAGGAACAGCTCGGGAAAGACCACGAGATCGGCTCCTCGAGCCGCCGCTTCGGCCCGCATCCGGCGCAAACGGGCGAGCGTGTCGGCGGGATCGGGAGCGACCGGGTTCGCTTGGGCGAGGGCTATGGCGATCTCGGCGCTCAAGGGGGGCCTCTTCGGTCGTTCTCTGGGTCGTTGACGGCGGGCGGCAGCGCCACCTTAAGTGCTTTCGCACCCGCCGCAATCGCGGCCAGGGCAGGGCAGCGTTTCCTCTTCTCGGGGAGAGAACGGCTTGGATCGGCTGCAGAGCATGGCCGTGTTCGTGCGCGTGGCGGAGCTCGGCAGCTTCTCGGGCGCCGCCCGGCAGCTCGGCCTGTCCAAGTCGGCGGTGAGCAAGCACGTGACCGCGCTCGAAGAGCGCCTCGGCGTACGTCTCATCAACCGTACCACCCGGCGTCTCGCGCTCACCGAGGCCGGGGCCGCCTATCGCGACTACTGTGCGCGGATCGTGCAGGAGGTCGAGGAGGCCGAGCTGATGGCGATGCAGCACAGCGCGGCACCGCGCGGCCGGCTCAAGCTCAACGCGCCGGTGACCTTCGGCTTTCTGCATCTCGGGCCGCTCCTGCCGGAATTTCTCACCCGCTATCCGGGGGTCGAGATCGAGCTCGTGCTCAACGACCGCTTCATCGATCTCCTGGAGGAGGGCTTCGACCTCGCGGTACGGATCGGCCAGCTCGCCGACAGCAGCCTGATCGCGCGCCGGCTCGCCACCACCCGCTCGATCTGCGCCGCGAGCCCGGCCTATCTCGCCCGCGCCGGTATTCCGCGCGAGCCCGCCGATCTCGCCCGCCACAACTGCCTGCGCTACAGCCTGCGCCGCGAGCGCGACACGTGGAGCTTCCGGCGGGGTGCCGAGCACGTCGCCGTCAAGATCGGGGGCAATCTCGAGGTCAACAACGGCGACGCGCTGCGCTCGGCGGCGCTCGAAGGGCTGGGCATCGTCTGCCTGCCGGATTTCATCATCGGCGAGGATCTCGAGCGCGGCCTGTTGCAGCCGCTCCTGCCCGACTGGCAGACACCCGAGAGCCCGATCCACGCCGTGTTCCCGCCGCAGCGCCACGCCTCGGGCAAGCTGCGCGCCTTCGTCGACTTCCTGGTCGAGAAGCTCGGCCGCAAGGACGGCTGGAGCGGCGGCTGCCGTCGGGCCGGGCGGGAAGCGTCTTGATCGCCCGTCCGTCCGGCCTCTACACCCGGAGCGGGCAGAGGACGGAGGCCGCGCGATGTTCAAGGACGATCTCCTGCAAGGAGCCCACATCCTGATCACCGGCGGCGGCACCGGGCTCGGCAAGAGCATGGGCCGGCGCTTCCTGGAGCTGGGCGCTTCCCTCACCATCTGCGGCCGGCGGGCGGCCGTGCTCGAGGAAACGGCGGCCGAGCACCGTGCCGCCACGGGCGGGGTGGTGCGCACCTTTCCTTGCGACATTCGTGACGCCGAGGCCGTGGAGCGCATGATCGCGGCGGCCGAGGCGCAAGCGCCGGTGACGGCACTCGTCAACAACGCCGCCGGCAACTTCCTGGCCCGGAGCGAGGAGCTCTCGCCGCGCGCGGTGGACGCCGTGGTCGGCATCGTCCTCAAGGGCTCGCTGAACGCGACGCTCGCCCTGGGTCGCCGCTGGCTCGCCGAGAAGCGGAGCGGGACCGTGCTCAGCATCGTCACGTCCTATGCCTGGACCGGCTCGGCCTACGTCCTGCCCTCGGCGGTGGCCAAGGCCGGGGTCCTCGCCATGACCCGCTCGCTCGCGGTCGAGTGGGGCGGGCGCGGCATCCGCCTCAACGCCATAGCACCCGGGCCGTTTCCGACCGAAGGCGCCTGGGAGCGCCTCGTGCCCCGGCCGGATCTCGCCGCGGCCTTCGAGACGCGCAATCCCTTGGGCCGTCCCGGCCGCCACGGCGAGCTCGCCGATCTCGCCGCCTTCCTCCTCGCCGACGGCAGCGCCTATATCAACGGCGAGGTCGTCACCATCGACGGCGGCGAGTGGCTGAAGGGCGCCGGCCAGTTCAGCTTCCTCATGGAGATGCTGAGCGAGGAGGACTGGACGGCGCTGCGGCCGAAGAGGCGCTGAGCCCGCCGCCGGACCTTCCCGTCCTCGTACCCGGAGAGACCGATGCCCCGCTGGCTCGCCGCCGTCCTCGTCGCCCTGGCCCTCATCGTCGCCGCTGCCCTGGGCTGGCGCTTTTCGATACCGTCCGTGCAGACGACCGCGCAGCAGCAGGGCACGGTGCCGATCGGCGGCCCGTTCAGCCTGGTCGATCAGAACGGCAGGCGGGTCACCGACCAGGACTTCCGCGGCAGGTTCATGCTGGTCTATTTCGGCTACACCTTCTGTCCCGACGTCTGCCCGCTCGGCCTGCAGACGATCGCGCAGGCGATGGACGACCTGCCGCAGGACGTGCAGGACCGGGTCGTTCCGATCTTCGTCACGGTCGATCCGGCGCGCGACACGGTCGAGGTCATGCGCGGCTACGTCCAGGCCTTCCATCCGAAGCTCGTGGGCCTCACCGGCAGCGAGGCCGAGATCGGCGCGGCCTTGCGCGCTTATCGCGTCTACGCCCGCAAGGCCGAGGCCAAGGACGGCGCCTATCTTGTGGACCACTCGACCTTCACCTACCTCATGGATCGCGAGGGCCGCTATCTCGCCCATTTCGGCCACGGCACGACGCCCGAGGAGATGGCGAAGCGCATCGCCGATCTGGTCCGGGCCGGTTGAGAATCCTCGCGAAAAATCCCCTCGCGAGGGGCTTGCCAGACGCCCTTGATCGGGCTAAACGCAGCGGGCCTTCGGCGACGCGCCCGTAGCTCAATGGATAGAGCATCTGACTACGGATCAGAAGGTTGGAGGTTCGAGTCCTTCCGGGCGCGCCAACAAATTCAAGGGCTCAAGCAGAGCGAAAATGACCCGGCCGGCCGTCGGGTGAGCAAGGCGAGCCACTCTCGGCTTTACCGCCCTTCAGGGCAGTATGTCCGCAAGTTCGCCGACCGCCATTTCGAACCGCGCGGTCGCCGCCACGAGCGAGACACCACGCGGCACTCGACCGCAGCCCGAAGCCGTTCGTAGGGCCGACCGCGCAGCGGCGGCAGCGGAAGCGGTGCGATGGGATACAGAAGCTGGGCCTAGCCCTCGCTCGGCCGTATCCCCAACGCGTACATGATGAAGGCCGGCTGCGTGCCGTTGATCTCGGCCTTGCCGTCGCTCTGGAGCTTGTCGCCCCACGTCTCGCGCCGGCGCCCCTCGAGCAGGAACACGAGCAGGCTGTCGCTGCCGCTCTTCGCCCGCTCGACGGCGACATCCTCCAGGATGTCCGTGCCTGCCTCGACCGCCCGATCCCAATCGCGGGCGAACTGCTCGTCCTGCTTGCGCAGCAGGTACATCTACCCGCGCGACATGCCGACGGCTCGGGCGCGGCAGCCACGCAGCATCACGAAAGAGATCGAGGCTCTCGTCACGGAGAGGGCGAAAGCCCTCGGCCTGCTGCCGGTCCCGCGGCAGCAGGCAACCGACGCGATGACCACGCCAGCACGGAGGACGGGAAAGAAACCACAACGGCGAAGATCTCGCCGATGATCCGTCGCGCGGAAGATGCTCGCTGGCTGATCGCGGATGGCGGCCAGAATGGGTGATGATGCGGCAGGAGCCATCCAGGTCTGCTCGCCGTCAAAGGGCTGCGGCATGCGGCTCAGCGGCAGCCGCTCGGTCACGCTCTGCTGGTGTTCAGTGCCGGCTCCGCTTCTCGATCGCGCTCGGGCGTCACCAGCATGAACAGGGGCGCAGCGTCTGGCAACTCGGACATCGGTTCGCCGGGCGCACGCATCACGAACCACATCAGCCGGCGACCAGCGTCGCGCTGCCGCTCGATCGTCTTCGGTCTGCGCCTCAGCCCGCTCATACCTCACGCTCCTGCGCTTCGAGGGGGGCGAGCCACCGCTCCAGCTAGGCGGCCTCGAGCAGCCTGCGCTAAGCCTCGATCGGCGAGGTAGGCGTACCGACCTCGCCCCGGCCAAGGCCTCGCGGAAGGTGTCGGTCGCCTGGTCGAAATCGACCAGGGTGCGCGGCGGCAGGTCGAGCCGGACCGCCCGGCCCTCCGGCAACAGCGGCTCCAGGCACAGCTTCAGCGCAACGGTGTCGTCACCCAGCGCCAGCTCGATCGCCTTGCGGGTCAAGGCCTCGCGCTCGCCCTCGAGCAGCGCCGGCGCGGCCAAGGGTGGCCTTGTTGCGCACCATGTGGCTTGCCGGGTTCCCAGGCTGGAAGGTGCCCGGCTTGCGTGTCCGCCCCGAAACCGGCTCGATATTTCGATCTTCGCTCATGCTCGCCCCAGCCATCGACGCCAGGAATGTCGCGCCTTGCCGCAGCCCTGCCGCGGTGGCTGCAGACCGTCCGGTCTTCCAAGCCGACCTTATATTAAATCTGCCTGTTATTAAAGCCAATGCCAGCTTCGGGCGGCCGAGATCGTGACGCGCCGTCCGGGTTCCTTCCCGTCGCAGCTGAAAGGAAGGGCGTTGCGCTTGCACTGTACATACTCCACAACCTGAGCGCACACAGGTTTGGCTCGAAGTGGTGCGAGATGGACGTTTTCTCGCTTCGCGAGATGGTCGTCGCGGACTATGCCCGGTTCACCCGCAGCTTCACCAAGGTGGCTGCGCCCGACATCCGGGCGTTTCTCGACCAGGAATATGACCGCGGCCGGTTCTGGCCGGCACCGCTGATCCAGCTCAATCCGAGCTTTGTGCCGGGCAAGTCGGTCGCCGCGCTCGTGGCCGAGGGCGTGCTGCACGAGGAATGCGCCCGGATCTTCCGCACCGGCAAGAACGACGGGCCAGGCGAGGATTTGCGGCTGCACCGCCATCAAGAGGAAGCGGTCCGGATCGCCGCGGCCGGCCGGAGCTACGTGCTGACCACCGGCACCGGCTCCGGCAAGAGCCTCAGCTACTTCATCCCGATCGTGGACCGCGTCCTGCGGGCGAAGGCGACCGATCCGAAGCGAGCGCCCTCGATCGCGGCGATCGTCGTCTACCCGATGAACGCGTTGTGCAACAGCCAGCTCGAGGAACTCGGCAAGTTCCTCAAGCTGGGCTACGCGCCCGGTGCCGAGCCCGTGACCTTCGCCCGCTACACCGGACAGGAGAGCCAGGCCGAGAAGGACGAGCTGGCGCGCCGGCCGCCCGACATCCTGCTCACCAACTACATGATGCTGGAGCTGATCCTCACGCGGCAGAACGAGACCGACCGGGCCGTGGTTCGCGCCGCCCGGGGGCTCCGCTTCCTCGTCCTCGACGAGCTGCACACCTACCGCGGCCGGCAGGGGGCGGACGTGGCGCTCCTGGTGCGGCGGGTGCGGGAGGCGCTGAACGAGAACGTGCTCACCGTCGGCACCTCGGCCACCATGGTCAGCGAGGGTGAGGCCGTCGACCGACGGCGCGTCGTCGCCGGGGTCGCGAGCCGGCTGTTCGGCACCACGGTTCTCCCGGAGGACATCGTCACCGAAACCCTGGCGCGGGTCACGCCCGAGGAGCAGGATTGGGACCGTGCTGCCCTGGCCGCCGCCATCAGCGAGCCGCTGCCTGTCGGGATCGGCTACGAGGCCCTGCGCGTCCATCCGCTCGCGGCTTGGGTGGAGACTCGCCTCGGCCTCGACCGCGAAGATGGCAAGTGGGTGCGGACGCGTACCCCGCGCAGCCTGGAGCAGGCGGCTCGGATGTTGGCCGAGGAGAGCGGGTGTGAGCCCGTTCGCTGCGAGGAGACGCTCAAAGCGTTCCTGCTCCTGGCCCACGAGACCAGGGACGAGCACGGCCGCAGCCTGTTCGCCTTCCGCCTGCACCAGTTCGTCTCGGGTGCCGGCGATCTCTTCGGCACGCTCGAGCCCGAGGGCGAGCGCTATCTCACCGTCGACGGACAGCAGTTCCAGCCCGGGACCGACCGTTCCAAGCGGCTGTTCAACTTCTGCTTCTGCCGCGAGTGCGGGCAGGAATACCTGCCGGTCTGGGCGTCGCTCGACGGCCAGGGCATCGGCTCGATCGAGCCGCGCGAGCTGGGCGACCGCGCGGCCGACGACGCGGATCAGCAACACGGCTTCTTCATGCCCGACCCTGCGGGCAAATACGCCCTGGCCCCGATCGAGGAGGCCGTGCCCGAGGAGTGGTTGAGCCTGGACGGGCCGGTGCCAAGGCTCAAGGCCCACTACAAGCGTAGCCTGCCGATACCCGGCAGGATCGACCCGCTGGGGCGGGCTGACGAGAAGGGCCTGCCGGGCTGGTTCATCCCGGGTGCCTTCCGCTTCTGCCTCAACTGCCGCACCTACCACGATGCCGGTGTCCGCAGCGACCTGACCAAGCTCGGCTCGCTCAGCACCGAAGGCCGCAGCTCCGCGACCACGGTGCTCACGATCGCGGCCCTGCGCTATCTCCTCGATGCAGGCTCCGGCCTGCCTCGCCAGGCGCAGAAGCTCCTGGGCTTCACCGACAACCGGCAGGACGCCTCGCTCCAGGCCGGGCACTTCAACGATTTCGTCCAGATCGTGCTCTTACGCGGCGCTCTCCTCGCCGCCATCGAGAGCGACCCGGACGGTGCCCTCACCGACGCGAACCTGACCCAGAGCGTCGCCCGGCAGCTTCGGCTGCAGCTCGCCGAGTACGCCAGCAACCCGCAGGCCAAGGGCCTCGCCGCCGAGAAGATCGGCCAGGCGCTCCGCGACGTGCTGGGCTACCGGCTCTACCACGACCTGCGGCGCGGCTGGCGGATCACCACCCCGAACCTCGAGCAGCTCGGCCTGCTGCGGCTCGACTATCTGGGCCTCGAGGATCTCGCCGGGGATGCCGAGGCCTGGCGGGAGGCGCCCGAGCCGCTGGCGCTGGCCGGGCCAGAAACCCGGTGCCGGCTGATGCGGCTCGTGCTCGATGCGATGCGGCGGCAGCTCTGCATCAAGACCCGCTACCTCGACCGCCTCGAGCAGGAGCAGATCAGGAGCCGCAGCCACAACCTCCTCAAGGAGCCCTGGGGCTTCTCGGAGGACGAGGAGCCCGAGGAGGCGCATCTCTTCGTGCCCGTGGCCGAGCCGCCCGCCTTGCGCCGCGAGTTCCATGGCTTCTTCGCCTCCTCGAAGTCGCGGCTCGGCCGTGAGCTGGGGAAGGCCAAGCACTGGGGCGGCCCGGACAGCGCCGCCTTCCCCGGCGCCCTGACCGAGGAGCGGTACCGGAAGATCGTCGACCACCTGCTCGGCGCGATGGCGCAGTACGGCATCGTGGAGTCGACCGAGCTGGGGGCACTCGGCCGAGGCTGGAAGGTGAACGCCGACACCCTGCGCTGGTCGCTCGGCGACCCTGAAGGCGATCGGCCGGCGCTCGGCCAGCGGACCATCGACAACCCGTTCTTCTGCACGCTTTACCGCAACGTCGCCGCCGGGCTCCGGGCCGACGACCGGCTCTTGCACCGCCTCGAGGCGCGCGAGCACACCGCGCAGGTCGACGCCGAGACGCGCGAGGAGCGCGAGGACCGCTTCCGCGCGGGCGAGCTGCCGGTCCTGTTCTGCTCGCCGACGATGGAGCTCGGCGTCGACATCGCCCAGCTCAACACCGTCTTCATGCGCAACATGCCGCCCACGCCGGCGAACTACGCCCAGCGCAGCGGGCGGGCGGGCCGGAGCGGGCAGCCGGCACTGGTCCTGACCTACGCCGCCGCCAAGTCGCCGCACGATCAATACTTCTTTCGCAACCCGGTGGGGATGGTGGCGGGCGTGGTCAAGCCGCCCGCCCTCGACCTCGCCAACGAGGACCTCGTCTCCAGCCATCTCCACGCGGTCTGGCTCGCCGAGACCGGCCAGAGGCTCGGCAGCTCGGTCGCGAGCGTGGTCGAGGTGGACAAGCCCGAGGAGCTTCCGGTCCGGGACGAGCTACGGGCCAGCATGGACCTGGCCACCGTGCGGGAGCGTGCGCTGCGGCGCGGCGAGCGCATCCTCGCCATGCTCGCGGACGAGCTGACGGCCCAGACGGCGCCCTGGTTCGCCCCGGACTGGCTCGAGCGCACCATGAAGGGCGCTTATGAGCGGTTCGACCGTGCGCTCGACCGCTGGCGCACGCTGTTCAAGGCGACGCGGCAGCAGATGATCCGCGCCCAGGAGGTCATGAACAGCGCGGCCACGAGCCCCAAGGAGCGGGACGAGGCCAAGCGCCGCCACGACGACGCCTTCATCCAGCAGAAGCTGCTCCTGGACACCCAGGCGGCGATGAACGCCGACTTCTACACCTACCGTTATCTCGCCAGCGAAGGCTTCCTGCCCGGCTACAACTTCCCGCGCCTGCCGCTCCTCGCCTTCGTGCCGGCCCGCCGCGAGAAGGTCGGCCGCGACAGCTTCCTCTCCCGACCGCGCTTTCTGGGCCTTGCCGAGTTCGGCCCGCGCTCGATCATCTACCACGAGGGCAGCCAGTACCGGGTCTACAAGGCGATCCTCTCGGTCCGGGACGAGGAGACCGTCTCGGTCGATGCCCGGCTGCCGACCCATGCCTGCCGCATGTGCCCGAGCTGCGGCTACGGCCATTTCCGCGCCGAAGCCGACGCGGAGCGCTGCACCGCCTGCGGCACCCCGCTCGAGGGCGGCCTCCTGCTCAAGGAGCTCTACCGCATCGACAACGTCGCCACCCGCCGGGTGATGCGGATCACTTCCGACGAGGAGGAGCGCCAGCGGCAGGGCTACGAGACCCTGACCACGCTCCAGTTCGCCACCAAGAACGGCACGCTCCAGGTCGTGCGCACCGACTTCGCCGACGCGGAAGGCCCGCTGCTCGAGCTGCAGTACGGCCCGGCTGCCACGGTCTGGCGGGTCAATTTGGGCTGGCGACGCCGCAAGGAGGGATCGAACCAGGGCTTCAAGATCGACGTGATCACCGGCCGCTGGCTCAAGGATACGCAAGCACCGTCGGGCGCCGGGGACGACGGCGACGGGCCAGGGAAGGCGATCCCGCAGTGGATCACCCCCTTCGTCGAGGACCGCCGCAACGTCCTCCTCGCCTTCCCCAAGGCGAGCCTGACCAAGGAGCAGATGGCCACGCTCCAGCACGCGCTGAAGCGCGGGATCGAGCGCGAGTTCCAGATCGAGGAGAGCGAGCTCATCGCCGAGCCGCTGCCCAAGACGGAGCGGCGCAACGCCATCCTGTTCTACGAGGCCGCCGAGGGCGGGGCCGGCGTGCTGACCCGGCTCGCCCTCGACCACGCCGCGCTGCGAAGGGTCGCCGCTCGGGCGCTCGAGGTCTGCCACTTCGAGCGCAGCGGCGAGAGCTGGCACCCCGACACGCTGCGGGACACCGACCGCAAGTGCGAGGCCGGCTGCTACCGCTGCCTGCTGAGCTACTACAACCAGACCGAGCACGAGCTGATCAACCGCCGCGATGCTGCGGTCCTGCGCCTGCTCTGCCGCCTGACGCAGGCTGAGGGGCGCGCCGGCACGGAAGGCCGCAGCCCCGACGAGCACCTCGCCGAGCTCATGCGGCTTTGCGGCAGCAGCCTCGAGCGGGCCTGGCTCCAGGCGGTCCGCGATCTCTCCTTGCGCCTGCCCGACCGCGCCCAGCGCCTTCTGCCCGAGCACGGCACGAGGCCCGACTTCGAGTACGCGGCGGCACAGGCCGTGGTCTACGTCGACGGCCCGCACCACGCCCACGACGCGCAGAAGCGGCTCGATGCCGCGATCACCGAGCGGCTCGAGGATGCCGGCTTGACCGTGATCCGCTTCGGCCCGGACCAGGGCACCTGGCGCGCCGTCTTCGAGAGCTACCCCGACATCTTCGGCAAGGTCGAGCGCCGATGAGCACCGAAGCCCCCCGTTTCCAGGTCGGCAGCCTCGTCAGCGCCCGCGGGCGCGAGTGGGTCGTCCTCCCCGACAGCTCCGAGGACGATCTTTGCCTGCGCCCCCTGGGCGGGGCCGACGAGGACGCGATCCTGATCCATCTCCCGCTCGAGCCGGCCCCGTCCCGGCCGCGCCCCGCGACCTTCCCCTTGCCGAATCCGGCCAAGGCCGGCGGGCGCGCTTCGGGCCTGCTCTTACGCGACGCCATGCGGCTCAAGCTCTCGGCCGGAGCCGGGCCGTTCCGCTCGTTCGGCCATCTCGGCGTCGAGCCGCGCGCCTACCAGCTCGTGCCGCTGCTCATGGCGCTGCGCCAGGAGGTGGTGCGGCTCCTGATCGCCGACGACGTGGGCATCGGCAAGACCATCGAGGCCGGCCTGATCGCGCGCGAGCTGCTGGATCGCGGCGAGATCGGCCGGCTCGCCGTGATCTGCCCACCGCATCTGTGCGAGCAGTGGCAGAGCGAGCTCGCCACCAAGTTCCACATCGAGGCGGCGGTCGTCCGTTCCGGCACCGCCGCCCGGCTCGAGCGCGGCCTGCCGCAGGGCCAGACCATCTTCGACCACCACCCCTTCACCATCGTCTCGCTCGACTACATCAAGCGCCCGAACCGCCTCGACGACTTCGCCCGCGCCTGCCCCGAGTTCGTCATCGTCGAGGAGGCGCACGGCTGCGTCCTCGCCCGCGGCCGCGACCGCCAGCAGCGCTTCGAGCTCCTGAAGCGCCTCGCGCAGGACCCGAAGCGGCACATGGTGTTCCTCACCGCCACGCCGCACAGCGGCGACGAGGAGGCGTTCCACAACCTCCTGGGCCTGCTCGACCCCGCGTTCCGCGAGCTCGGCAGCCTGCCCGAGGGCGAGGCGCGGCGGCGGCTGCGCGCGCGCCTGGCAAGCCACTTCGTCCAGCGCCAGCGCGCCGACATCCGCGAATGGAAGGACAGCACCGTCTTCCCCGACCGCGAGACCAGGGAGGTCACCTACCAGCTCACCGGCCCCTGGGGCGAGCTGTTCGACGAGGTGCTCCGCTTTGCCCGCGCCATGGTCAAGCGCACCGAGAACGCCTCGAAGCTGCAGCAGCGGATGAGCTTCTGGGCGGCTCTGGCGCTCCTGCGCTGTGTCAGCTCGAGCCCCGCCGCCGCGGCCCAGGCGCTCCGCACCCGGCTCAAGGCCACGCTCGAGGGGCCGGAAGCGCAGCAGCTCGAGGAGATCGAGGCGCTGGCGGCCGACACCGTGCTAGACGGTGCCGACGACCAGAGCCTCACCGCCGACGAGACCGTGCCCGCCGGCACCACCGAGGAGGCGGCGCGGGACGCCAAGGCGCTGCAGGATCTGATCGCGCGGGCCGAGCGGCTCAAGGGCGAGGCGCACGACCCGAAGCTGGCCCTCCTCAGGCGCGAGGTCGAGGGCCTGATCGCCGCCGGCTTCCGGCCGGTCGTGTTCTGCCGCTACCTCGCCACCGCGCACTACCTCGCGGCCGAGCTGCAAGGCCCGCTCGGCCGCAAGGGGGCCGTCGTGGACGTGGTCACCGGCGAGCTCACGCCCGAGGAGCGCGAGGAGCGGATCGCCGCCTTCGCCGCCGCGGCCGACGGCAAGGTGCCGGTGCTGATCGCCACCGACTGCCTGTCCGAGGGCATCAACCTCCAGCAGCACTTCACCGCCGTCGTCCACTACGATCTGGTCTGGAACCCGACCCGGCACGAGCAGCGCGAGGGCCGGGTCGACCGCTTCGGCCAGACCGCGAAGGTCGTGCGCGCCCTCATGCTCTACGGCGCCAACAACCCGGTGGACGGCGCGGTCTTGCGCGTGATCCTCAAGAAGGCCGAGCGCATCAGGAAGGAGCTCGGCGTCTCGGTGCCGCTGCCGGCCGACACCAACCAGGTGATGCAGGCGGTCATGCGCGCCGTGCTCCTGAGCACGGGTGCCGTGAAGGACACCCGCCAGCTCCGGCTCGATTTCCCCGAGATCGAGAGCGCCGACCGGCAGGTCGAGACCCTCTGGCAGAGTGCGAAGGAGAAGGCCAGGGCCACCCGCACCATCTTCGCCCAGGCGCGGCTGCGGCCCGAGGAGGTGCTGCCCGAGTGGGAGAAGGCCAAGGGTGTGCTGGGCGGGGCCGCGGACGTCGAGCGCTTCGTCAAGGCCGCGGCCGAGGCGCTGGGCGCACCGCTCCACGAACGCCGCGACGGCTGGCGGCTGCCGGTCGATCATTTGCCCGAGGCGCTGCAGGAGCAGCTCGCCACGCTCGGCATCGAGCGGCCGGTGCAGCTCGTCTTCGACCGGCCGGGGCCGAGCGGTGTGCTCCACGCCCACCGCGCCCATCCCCTGGTCCGTGCCCTCGCCGAGCACCTGGCCGAGCGGGCGCTGGCCGAGGAGGGCGAGATCGCCGCCCGCTGCGGCGCCCTGTTCACCGACGCCGTCGCGACCCGCACGCTCCTCCTCATCCTCCGCCTCCGGACGCAGCTCGTCGTGCACAAGCCCGACGCAGCGCCGCGTCACCTTCTGGCCGAGGAGTGCGTCGTGGCGCGCCTCGGCCGCGACGGCCCGCCCGTGCTTCTCGACGACGCCGAGAGCCGCCGCCTGCTTTCTGCGCCGGCCGCCAAGGACATGCCGCCCGCCCAGCGCCAGCGCTTCGTCCGGGCGGCGCTCGAGCTGCTGACGCCCCGGATGAACGATCTCGCCGCCCTCGCGAGCACCCGGGCCGATCTTTTGCTCGAGGACCACGTCCGCGTGCGCGACGCCGCCATCGGCCGGCGCGAGCAGCGCGGCTACCGCATCGACGTCCGGCCCTGCCTGCCGGTCGACGTGATCGGCCTGTGGGTCCTGGTCCCCGTCCAGGGAGTGCTCTGATGTCCCGCCCGTTCGACCACGGCTTCACCGCGCTTTCCGTCCAGGGCGGGCTCCTGCCGCCCGAGTTCCTGCGCACCGTCGCGAGCCTCGAGGCCGGCCAGCAGGACAATGCCTCCTACGGTCTCACCCGCTCGCTCGCCATCCGCGAGGAGATCGGCCGCAACTTCCGCATCGCCGCCGATCTCTGGGCCGACTTCCGCGCCCGTCGCGGGAGCAGCGGGGCGGAGCTGCGCCGTGCCGCCGTCGATGGCTGGCTGGTGCCGTTCCTGACCCAGGTTCTGGGCTTCAAGGGGGTCGAGCCTTCCTCCGTCCCGCTCTCGCTCGGGGGCCGCAGCTTCCCGCTGACGCACCGCGCCCATGGCGGCGCCGTGCCGCTCGTCCTCGTCCCGCCCGGCTTCGACCTCGACCGCGCCGACCCGCTCTTCGGCGAGGAGGGCCGCCGCCGCACGCCCATGGGCCTCCTGCAGGAATATCTCAACGCCGCCGAGGATGCCGTCTGGGGCCTGGTCGCGAACGGCCTTACCTTGCGGATCCTGCGCGACAACCCGAACTTCACCAAGCCCGCCTGGATCGAGCTCGACCTCGAGCGCGTGTTCGAGGACCAGGTCTACCCCGACTTCGCCGCCTTCTGGCTCCTGGCGCACGGCTCGCGCTTCCAGCCGCGCACCGAAGGCCAGCCCGCTTCCTGCATCCTCGAGCGCTGGCGGCAGGCGGCGCAAGCGACCGGCGAGCGGGCGCGCGAGAAGCTCCGCGACGGCGTCGCCACGGCGCTGCTCACGCTCGGCCGCGGTTTCGTCCGCCACCCCGCCAACGACACCTTGCGCGCGAAGCTCGGCGACGGCCGGCTCGACGCCATGGGCCTGCACCAGCAGCTCCTGCGGCTGGTCTATCGCTGCCTGTTCCTGTTCGTGGTCGAGGACCGCGACCTCCTGCACCCGCCCGGCACGAGCACCGCCGCGCGCCGGCTCTGGCGGCAGGGCTACGGCATCGGCCAGCTCCGCGAACGGGCGCTGCGCTCCCGCCTCCACGACGGCTACGGCGATCTCTGGCAGAGCCTCGAGATCGCCTTCCAGGCGCTCGAGCGCGGCGCGCCCGAGATCGGCGCCCCGGCTTTGGGCGGCCTGTTCGACCGCGGCATGTGCCCCGATTTGTTCGGCGCTTCGCTGCGCAACCGGGATCTCCTCGCGGCCATCGCGGCGCTCGCCTTCTTCCGCCCCGACCGCAGCACCGGGCTCGCCCGCGTCAACTACCGCGACCTCGACACCGAGGAGCTGGGCTCGGTCTACGAGAGCCTGCTCGAGCTACACCCCCAGGTCGGCCGCGAGCCCTGGGACTTCGCCTATCTCGGCCTCGACGGCGACGCCGCCAAGGGCAGCGAGCGCAAGCTCACAGGATCCTACTACACGCCGTCCTCGCTCGTGGACGAGCTGGTCAAGTCGACCCTCGAGCCCGTCATCCGCCGCACCATGAGCGAGCACCCGCACGACCAGCGCGAGGCGCTGCTCCGGCTCAAGATCCTCGACCCGGCCTGCGGCTCGGGGCACTTCCTGCTGGCTGCCGCGCGCCGGCTCGCCTTCGAGATCGCCCGCCTCGACGCCGCCCCCGACGCGCCCACCGAGGCGCAGCGCCAGCACGCCATGCGCGAGGTGGTGCAGCGCTGCATCTACGGCGTCGACCGCAACCCGCTGGCGCTCGAGCTGTGCAAGACGGCGCTCTGGATCGAGACCGTCGAGCCCGGCAAGCCGCTCTCCTTCCTCGACCACCATCTGCGCTGCGGCGACGCGCTCGTGGGCGTGCTCGACCCGAACGTGCTCGAGGCCGGCATCCCCGACGAGGCCTACAAGCCCAAGACCGGCGACGACAGGGAGACGGCAAGGACCCTGAAGGCGCAGAACAAGGCCGAGCGCGAGCGGCCCCTCCTGCGCCTGTCGCTGCGCCAGGAGTTCGTGACGCTCGCCGACGGGTTCGAGCAGCTCGCCGCCATGGCCGAGGACCTGCCGCAGGAGGTCGCGGCCAAGGCCGAAGCCTATACGCGTCTCCTCGCCGGGGAGTTCGTGTCCCGGCTGCGCACCGCCGCCGATCTCTGGACCGCGGCTTTCTTCGCCAGGATCGAGCGGCCCCGCCCGGGCCAGCCGCAGCGCGTGCCGACCACGCGCGACGTCTGGGAGGCGATCCGCTCGGCCGGCGGCCGACAGGGCCCGCGCGCGGCCGAAGCGGCGGCGCTCGCCGACACCTATCGCTTCTTCCACTGGCCGCTCGAGTTCCCGGAGGTGTTCCACCAGGGCGGCTTCGACGTCGTGCTCGGCAACCCGCCCTGGGAACGGATCAAGCTGCAGGAGCAGGAGTTCTTCGCCGCCCGCCACGAGGCGATCGCGGGCGCCCCCAACAAGGCCGCGCGCGAGAAGCTGATCAAGGGGCTCGCTATTTCGGCCAACCCGGTCGACCGCAAGCTCCACGCGGCGTTCGAGACCGCCAAGGCCGGGGCCGAGGCCGCGAGCCAGTTCATCCGCGGCTCGGGGCGCTTCCCGCTGACGGCGGTGGGCGACGTCAATACCTATGCCGTCTTCGCCGAGCTCACTTTACGCGCCCTCGGCCCGAAGGGCCGGGCGGGGATCATCGTGCCGACCGGCATCGCCACCGACAACTCGACCAAGGCCTTCTTCGACGAGGTGGCGAGCAAAGGCCGGCTGGCGAGCCTCTACGACTTCGAGAACCGAGACGCCATCTTCGCGGGCGTCCACCGCAGCTACAAGTTCAGCCTGCTCACGCTCGCGAGCGGCGTCGAGGCGACCCGCTTCGCCTTCTTCCTGAGCAATCCCTTGCAGCTCGCCGACGAGCGCCGCCGCTTCACCCTCTCGCCCGCCGACATCGCGCTCATCAACCCGAACACGAAGACCTGCCCGATCTTCCGCACCGGCTACGATGCCGAGCTGACGAAGAAGATCTACCGCCGCGTCCCGGTGCTGATCGACGAGGCCAAAGGCGAGGCCGGCAACCCGTGGGGCATCTCGTTCCTGCGGATGTTCGACATGGCCAACGACAGCGGCCTGTTCCGCAACCACGCGCAGCTCGCCGCGGCCGGCGGCCGGCTCGCCGACATGGTCTGGACCTTGCCCGACGGCTCGCGCTGGCTGCCGCTCTACGAGGCCAAGATGATCCACCACTACGATCATCGCTGGGCTTCCTACGATCCCGAGGGCGAGAGCGACGACGTGGGCGAGGCGCAAAAACGCGACCCGAATTTCCGCGCGATGCCGCGCTACTGGGTCGAGGAGCGCGAGGTCGAGGCCCGCCTCGCCGACAAGGGCTGGGCGCGCGGCTGGCTCATGGGCTGGCGCGACATCTGCCGCAGCACCGACGAGCGCACCGTCATCGCCAGCGTGATCCCGAGAGTGGCGGTGAACCACAAAGCGCCGCTCTTCTTTACCGACGCGGGCGATCGCAAGGCCGCAGCGCTCTATGGCAGCTTGTGCTCGCTGCCGCTGGACTTCGTGGCCAGACAGAAGGTCGGTGGCACCTCTCTCACCTTCTTCATCCTCAAGCAGCTTCCGATCCTGCCACCCAACAGCTACGCGCCTGCCGATCTCGACTTCATCGTCCCCCGCGTCCTCGAGCTGACCTACACCGCCTGGGACCTGCAGCCCTTCGCCCGCGACCTCGGCTATGACGGCCCGCCCTTCCGCTGGGACCCGGCGCGCCGTGCTCTGCTCCGGGCCGAGCTCGACGCCTACTATGCCTGGCTCTACGGCCTGACCAAGGACGAGCTGCGCTACGTCCTCGACCCGCAGGACGTGATGGGCGCCGACTGGCCGTCCGAGACCTTCCGCGTGCTCGAGGAGAAGGAGTTCAAGGAGCACGGCGAGTACCGCACCCGCCGCCTCGTGCTGGAGGCCTGGGACCGCTTCCACGCCGACGGCACCTTCGACCCCGCCCGCACGGCCCGAGCCGCTTGAGCACGTTCGCGCGGATGGATGGATAGCTGCACGCCCCCGTGCGGCGCCCGCGACCGGCTCGTAAGGGAGCGCCGAGGTCCTTTCGCCGCGGCGTCCGGCCCGACCGTCGCCAGCTCGCCCTCCTGCAGAAGAGCGGGTGCCAGGGCGCGGAGCTTGGCGTAGAGCCCGTCCGGGATCGAGCCGGCCGGCAGCTCGTCGGTCTCGACCGCCTGGATCAGCCGCCCCTTGGCCTCGGGCAGTGCGGCGACGTAGCGGTCGAGCGTGCCCTCGGCCAGGAGGTACTCGACCGTGGCCGGCTCCGTCTGCCCGAGCCGGTAGGCGCAGTCCTCGGCCTGGAGGTGGTTCGCCGGCACCCAGTCGAGGTCCTGGAAGATCACGTGCACGGCGGCGGTGAGCGTGATTCCGATCCCGCCCGCGATCAGGTTGCAGACGGCGACCCGCACCGCGGGATCGGTCTGGAACCGATCCACCGCCGCGAGCCGCGCCTCGGCCGTGTCCGGCCCCGCGATCGTTTGGAGACCAGGAACGCGACGCCGTCCGCCTGGTGCGGGCAGAGCAAGCCGGGCGGAATCGCCCGTATGCCGTCGAGGCGGTCGATGGGCAAGCTGGCCATCCGGTTCGTCCCCCGTGGTTCGTTCGTTGCTCTTCGGCAGGTCAGATCAGTTCGGTCAGGAGCTTGTGCCCCTCGGTGACGGGGATACCATTGGCTGTCAGCAGGTTGTGGGCGGCCAGAACGAGGTTGAGCGCCTCGTCCAGCGACCGGTCGCCCTCCGGCTTCTCGTCGACGCCGAAGACCGTCACCCCGGGGCCACTCGCTTGCGGCACGCGCTTCCAGCCGATGCGGGCCAGCGCCTGCACCAGCCACGACGGATCGTCGTCCGGTTCGTGGGTCACGTGGAGCCGACCGACCAGGTGGCCGGGATGACACCTGAACGCCGCCGTGATCATGGGAGCGTCTCGATCGGTCGATGGCGGCTGATCGTGTGCGGGCGGCACCTCGGTCGGGTTCGGCAGTGGCAAGCCCCAGATCCGCAAGACCCCCTCCATCACCTTGGGCGGCGGCTCCTTCGCGTAGAGAGCGTAGAGCCGGGGCGCGATCCGGGCGGTGTATACGTCGAGCGGCACCATGGCGCCCAAACGCTTGTACTCCTCGGGGGTGACGGCCGTGACCGGGAATGGGTGGCTGCCCGTCTTGACGAGATCGCTCCTGGCATTGCGTCGGTCCAGGGCCAGCCCCGAGGCGATCGACCCGAACAGCTCGTCGTCGAGGTCGCCCGGCCGCTCCTCCAGCCAGTCGAGGTAGAATTCGATCGTGGCCGCGCTGATGAACCCGGTCGTGCAACGGACGGCCACATCGATGGCTGGCTTTGCCAGTATGTCGCGCACCGGCCGGAGCAGGGCGGTCACGCGGCGGTCCCCGAGATGGAGCAGCGCCCCGAAGAGTGCGCCCGGGTTACGTACTACGCCCGAGCGGATCATGCCGACGACCTGCCGTACGACCCGCATCGGGTCGTCGTCCGGCACCGGGAAGAGGCTGACCATGTCGATCGTCGCCGTCGCCGCCACCCCGCCGTCCGGGTCCTCGACCATGAAGGGCAGGAAGGCGTTCGGCGACACGGCGCCGTGCTCGACGAAGCTCACGACGTACCGCTCGATCTCGTGCCGGAGCGATGCCGGGAGGTCATGCTCGATGCAGCGACTATAGAAGCCGCTCAGCGTGGGGATGAAGGCCTCGTCGCAGGTGATGCCGTAATGCAGGATCTCGCCCAGCAGCGCGTCGGCGAGCGTCGGGTACGCGCCCGCACGCGCATCGACGTCGGGCGTGTTGACGATGGTCTTGAACCGCTCGAAGTCGTGCCGGAACATCGGCTCCCAAGCGACCTTGCCGTTCTCCGCAGCGGCCACACCGGAGGCCGCGGCTGTCGCGTGGCGCCCCGGCTCTCGTAGCGATGGGGGTAGCCCGAGTTCCTGTCGCAGTGTCGCCGTGCTCACGCTCGCCGGCCATAGTCCGTGCCCGAAGCGGAGGAGGAAGTCCCGCACGTGCTCGAACGGGGTGAAGCGGCCCGAAGCCTGTACCTCGTCCAGCAGGTCGGTGTCCTCCACCATGTAGATGGCGCCCACCCAGGCCTGAGCCAGCTGCGCAAGGCCGGCGCCGACGAAATCCGGCGCCGTGACGGTCGCCCACCACTCGGCGAAGAGCGCATCCGAGAACGGGGCGCTCACGTAGCTCGGCGCCACTGACGTCGCGAAGGCTCGCACCCGGCCGTAGCGCAGCTCGGCGAGGCGCACCGCCTCGGCACGCTGCGCCTCCGACATTGCCGGGTCGTTCCTTATCTTCTCGACGGCCTCGCGGATCTCCTCGCCCGCCCGGTCGAACAGGCGATCGCCGAACTTGCGCAGGTAGTAGATCTGGCGGCCCCAATCCGCCTCGCGAACCGCGGTCGCCTCCTTCAGGGCGCCGCGCAGCGCGATGTCGATCCCCTCGAAGCCTGCCAGCGTGACGAAGGAGGGCACGCAGGTGAAGACGGGCTCGAGCATCGCGCCGAGGCGGTCGTGCGCGAAGCGGACGCGATCGAGTACCTGCTCGGCCCAGTCGGCCTCCCGCGTGCTCACCGTGCCGAGCGACCATGCCTTGCCGTCCAGAAAGTGCAACCAACGGTAGAATGGTTGCAGCGTGCCATTTCCGCGGTCGATCCAGCCGAGGCAGCTGAGCGTCGGGCCGTTCGGGTTGAAGATGGCCCACGTCGCCAGGATCTGCCCCGATAGCTCGAGCCATTCGTCGCGCCGGATCGGAAGATCGACGGGTGTCAGGCTGTTCATGGTTTCCTCGCAGCCATCGTAGCGGTTATAATAACTTAAAAGCGATCAGCAATCATCCATGTCGGCTCGCTTGATGTTCGGCCGCGGCCTCGAGCGGCTCGCTGGCGAGAAGTTGAAGATCAGCCCGAACAGCGCCGTGAGCAGGACGAGCATCCAGACCGGGTTGGCGATGCCCAGGAT